>JAEEUS010000033.1 GCA_016290615.1 Lachnospiraceae bacterium
CGGAGTCATTAATAAAATAATTATGGCGTGATAGCCAAGTGGTAAGGCCCCGGTCTGCAACACCGTCATCGCCGGTTCAAATCCGGCTCACGCCTCTTTGTGGAGAGCTCAAATCCTCAGTATTTATGCGGGTTTGAGCCCTTTTTCTTTTTGAAAATAGTGGAGTACAAGTGAGGTACAAGCTGTTTATACAACTAAACTTGGTCCTGCGATAGGAATTTGGCGTTCAATTTCTCTTACATAGTACGTGCCCATCTTATTACCTAATCTGCTTTCAATCTCATTTCCGGATCTACCGCTGTAGGCCATAATTGTTGCATCAGAAAATCGGATCTGATGTGGTGACAGGTATATAATGCCTGCTTCTTTGCACATCCTCTCTAAGGCTCTACATACTCCAGTACCATTAATAAGATAGCTATCTGTTCTAGCATATTCCTTATCCTTGCCGTGCAGATGCTATGAGCCGGTCCAACAAATGGATTGATAAGTTTTTTTAAATATTGCATAATCTGTATATACCAAGTTTGAAAGGCGATCCTCATATGGAACAGTACAAGGTTTTAATTATAGACGATGATGATGTCATAGCTCAGTCTACGGCAGAGTACTTCAACATGTTTGATGTAAAGACTGCATATGTTACAGGCTATGATGAGGCTGTCTCGTTTCTTGATACAAACACAGTATCTCTTCTTTTGCTTGATATCAATCTCGGTGAAAGATCGGGCTTTGATCTTTGCAAGAAGGTAAGAGAAAACTATGACATGCCAATCCTGTTTATCAGTGCAAGGACCAGTGATGATGATGTACTGATCGCTCTTAACATAGGCGGAGATGATTACATTAAAAAGCCTTATACATTAAGTATCCTGCTAGCAAAGGTAAAGACCATTCTTTCCAGATACGAAAAGGCAAAGGAGATGGCACTTGCATCAAATAAGGATGATTCCGGTGAACAGGAATCAGGTATAACAGAGGGCGATATCATAAAGCTTACGGATAAGATATGCCTTGATACAGGGACCCATAAGCTTAAAAGTGAGAATGAACAGATAAGCTTAAAGGCAATGGAGTACAAGCTGCTTTTCTATCTTATCCTAAACTGCGGAAGAGTAGTTACCAAGGATGAGCTCTTAAAGAATGTATGGGATGATGAATTCATCGGAGAAGGCACCCTTGCGGTCCATATCAGGCATTTAAGAGAAAAGATAGAGGATGATCCCAAAGATCCAAAGGTCATAAAGACTATCTGGGGAGTCGGATATATAATAGAAAGCTATGAAAAACTACAGTAGGTTTGTCATCGTACTCTTTGTCTTATACTTTACCGCTGTGATCATAGTAGCGGTAGTAACAGGTAAAAAGGGTTACGAGACAAACTCAAGAGATGAAGATGTATTAAAACTGAATGACATTGCAAGAGATGTCGAAGATAACTGGTATGATCTTAACGCACTCGACAGTACCGATTACGGTGTTGTCTTTACGGTAATAGATTTAAATAATGAAATTCTCTATGAAACGAATCTGTCGGATGAAAGAATCGAAACCGTCTCTGTTGAGAATGCGATAAAGAACCGCTATCCGTATGCATGCCTTACCGTTAATGAAAAATCGGTCGGATACGTTATCATGGCAGATGACGGACTGGGATTCTTTAAGCTTATCAGGTTAAGACTTATCATTGGTCTTTTGATCCTGGGATTAGGTCTGTTTCTTCTTGCGTTTTTATACGGAAGATATATTGATAAGAGCATAATCATTCCTTTTAAGAACATGAAGAGCTTTGCGGGCAAGATAGCAGAAGGCAATCTTGACGAACCCCTCATGATGGATAAGGGAAACATGTTCGGGGCATTCAGCGAGAGCTTCGATATAATGAGGGAGGAACTTTCCGAATCAAGAAAAAGAGAGATAGCCCTTCAAAAGAAGGAAAGAGAGCTCGTGGCATCATTAAGCCATGACTTAAAGACTCCCATAACAGGGATAAAACTTACTACCGAGCTTTTAAAGGCAAAGCTTGAAGCGGCAGATGAAAAGAACGAAAACACAGGGGATATTAAAGAGAAGCTTGACAACATATATAAAAAAGCAGACCAGATAGATGTTTTGGTCAGCGACCTTTTCTCATCAGTACTCGATGATCTTGGTGAATTCAAGGTAAGCTTGAGTGATGAAGAATCAAAGGTGCTTACCGATATTGTTAAAAAGTATGACGATAAAAACCTTGCCGTATCATCATCTATACCGGATGTTCTTATACGCATAGATTTAAGGCGAATGAGCCAGGTTATTGGAAACATCATTTCTAATTCATATAAGTATGCAGGGACGAGGATCGATATCGATTACAGGATAGAAGAAGAATTTTTGCAGATGCGCATACACGATCACGGACCGGGAGTTCCCGAAGATGAACTGAGTTTAATCGCTAACAAGTTCTATCGCGGCAGGGACTGGGAAAAGAGTTCAAAAGACGGAAGCGGACTTGGACTGTATATAGCAAAGATGTTAATGGAAAAGATGAACGGAGAGATGCTTCCCGAGAGTAATGGGGACGGACTTATCATCACACTGCTCATTCCTCTCTGTTAAGAATTTGATAAGAATTTAATAATACTTCGACAAGGAAGTATCAAAAGAAACCATATATACTGATTTCATAAGATGACAGATTATGAAAGGAAGTAGTATATATGGTTTCTTCTATTTTGCAAACAGAAAAGCTCTGTAAATCATTTTCAAACGGCGGAATGCAGCAGCATGTGATAAAGAATTTAGATATGGAGATAAGAAAGGGAGACTTCACGGTCATCATGGGAGCATCGGGTTCCGGAAAGTCAACTCTACTCTATGCTCTTTCGGGAATGGATAAGCCTACGATGGGAAAGGTTAAGTTTGACGGGAGAGAGATCCAAAATCTTTCCAATGACGAGCTGGCAGTCTTTAGAAGAGGCAACTGCGGATTTGTTTTCCAGAGTGTATATCTTTTAGAGAATCAGACGGTTTTAGATAACGTCTTAACAGGCGCTCTTATAGTTCAGAAAAATTCACCTGAGCTTGTTAGCAAAGCCAAGGACCTTTTAAGAAAGGTAGGACTTAGCGATGAGGATATGAAGAAATATCCAAACCAGTTATCGGGAGGAGAGGCTCAGCGAGTAGGTATAGTAAGAGCGATAATAAACGATCCCACAATTCTTTTTGCGGATGAGCCTACAGGACAGCTAAATTCGGCTTCAAGCAAGGATGTACTTGACATATTTTCTGATATCCATAAAAACGGCCAGTCGATAGTGATGGTAACGCATGATCTTAAGACAGCGCTAAGAGCAACGAGAGTTATATTCTTACGTGACGGAGGAATAGTCGGGGAGTATGAGATGCCCGTCTACGGAACTGATGATATAAAGCAGCGAAGGAGCGATCTTCAGAAGTTTTTAGACGAGATGGGATGGTAGAAGCGCAGAAAAAGATTTCTGCAATTAGCCTCAGTCACGAAGACGAAAAATAAGCTGAGGCAGGGTTTAGAGGTAAATGTAATGAAGATATTCAGATTATCATTATTCAATATAAAGAAGAACAAAAAAGAAGTGATCGCGATCATTTTCCTAACATTCATCACTGTCTTTCTCATGGGAGGAGTGGTCACAGGTGCGACAAAGATGAACACCGCATTTGATGAAAGCTTTGATCGTACCGGATGTGTCACCAACATGATCGTAATAACCGGGGAAAAATACAGGGACGAGTACTTAGGTTTACTCACGGACGATCCCAATGTAAGCGATGTAAAGAAAAACAGGATGTTAGACGGAATGACAGGCACGGGAGTTGTGCGAGATAAAAACGGCGAAACGATCGCCTACAACATGTATCTTTGTACCGAAAAGACAGAAAGGCAGATCGAGGATTTTGTTAAGACTGAGTCGATGAGTGAATCCGAGATAGCAGCACTGAAACATCCCATATGGCTTCCGACACCGTTTAGCGTAACGCTTAAATATAATATAGGAGATACGTTTACGCTTGTGAGCGCAGGAAGGGATTATCCTTTTACGGTTGCAGGGTTTTATGAGGCAGGCCTCCTTTCAAGTTCGGGACACGGATACAAGCTTATCGTTTCTGATGAGGACTATGAACTCTTATCCTACAACTATAATGAGAGAGTATGTCTGTCATTTAATGCTAGTGAAGAATGGGATCGGTCACAGTACTATGAGAAATGCACTGAGGCAACCGGAGAGAATATCAGTTCATACTGCTTTGCATATTACAAGGAAGGTGAAAAACTGATCGAGATCAGCTTTTTAAGTATCTTTATCGTCTTAAGCTCGTTTCTTTCAATAGTTACTCTTGTTGCGGCGACCTTTCTGATAAGAAGAAAGATAACCAATGATATCGAGGATCAGATGCAGCAGATCGGGGTACTGGAAGCACTCGGATACAGATCAAAAGAGATATCATTATCATATCTGTATGAATATGTGTTTTCCGGAGGGAGCGGTTCGCTTCTCGGCTGTATCGCATCCATACTGTTCACTCCCGTAATGAACAGCATAGTAGGGACCATGATGGGCAGAAGATATCACGGGATGACGACAGTTTTTGGCGATATCGTTATCGCTGTGATCGTTACGATGATAATAACGGGATTTGCTCTTTTAAAGGCAGGAGCGGTTAAGAAATTCCCGCCTGTCATCGCTTTCAGAAAAGGGATACAGACACATCATTTCGGCAAAAATATCCTTCCGCTTGAAAAGCACAGCGGAAATATAAATATAAAACTTGCACTAAAGGATTTCTTTATCAATTACAGATCCGGTATAGGGACCGGGATATGTATCATCATAGCCGGAGCGGCACTGGTCTTTGCGGTACAGATGCTTGATTTCTTTAAGACGGGAGTGAACGGCCTTGTATCCTTAATGGGATGTGATATTGTTGAGACTCAGATCGAGCTTATGAACGGCGTGGATGCTAAAGATTTCGCGGATGAAATAAGTCAGCTTGATGGTGTCAGAAAGGTTTTGTTAAATTACGGATATCCCTACATAAAAGTAAAAAACTCCGCTGAGGACGGAACGGCGATCGTATTTGAAGACTTTAACGATTCCGAAAACATCTTTACAACAGAAGGGAGATATCCCGAACATGACAATGAGATCATGATCTCATTAAAGAGGGCTAAGCTGGAAGGATACAGACTCGGTGACAGTATCACGGTTTATAATGACTCCATCGAAAAGACCTATGTGATATGCGGTATCGTCAATTCGATGATGAACAGCGGATACAATCTGTATCTGACAAAAGAAGGTTATCTAAGGCTTAACCCGAATGCGAGACCCGGCAGTGTGGAAGTATACCTTGATAAGGATTATGACAGAAAGAAATTCGAGGATACCTTAGGGGAAATGTACGGAAGCAGCGCTAGGGATTCACAGGCCACTTCTGAAAGCGGCGGTGATCTTGAATCAATGATACGCAAAGTGGCAGATGAGAAGATGGCCATCCTCATATCCGAGTACGGTGTGACTGATGTTGATTACGCCATATATATAGGCGATGAGGTAATAACGGGTGACAGCAGGAAATTTGTTATCAAGAATATCTCATCCTTACAGGATCTTACAAAGTCGCAGATGGAACCCATAGCGACTCAGATCAAGGGCTATTCCGTAGGAGCTTTGATATTCATAGCGATCGTAGTCGGTGTTATCCTCTATATACTTACCGTTTCAAATATAAGAAGACAGAGACAGGCTTTAGGGATAATGAAGAGCATGGGATACTCATCAAAGGATCTGATGATCCAGATGTCTGTAAAGTTCATGCCGATCACCGTGACCGCAGCTGTTTTTGCCTCGATCCTTGCGATCTTTCTTACAAAGGCTTTCTGGTTATACGGACTGGGAATTGACATGGGCTACAGCATAGCGCTTATCATAGTCGTTGATATCCTTCTTATCATCTACTGCTTCTTTATCACTTACATCAGTTCAAGAAGGATTAAGAAGATCTCAGTCACGGAGCTTATGACGGAATAGGAGAGAGAAAAATGAGATTAAGATATTTTAAACATATCATCATAGCACTTGTGACAGTATCTGTACTGTCAGCCATAGGTCTGACAGACAGATATTCATATGCTGCAGAGGTAAATGATGGAAAGGAAAGTGAACAGACTGCTAAGGATGATGAAAGAGTATACTGTGTCGGTTCCGTCAGCAAGGTCTATGTGACGGCGGCTGTAATGATGCTGGCAGATGAAGGAAAGGTTGATCCTGATTTACCTGTTACAGAGTATATACCTGAGTTTACGATGGCTGATGAAAGATATAAGGATATAACAGTCAGGATGTTAATGAACCATACATCAGGCCTGATGGGAAGCTCCTTTAAGGATACATTCCTTTATGATGACAACGATCCGTATCATCATGACAATCTTTTAAGCCTGCTTTCAAAGCAGAGACTTAAAGCCGATCCGGGAGAGTTTGCATGCTACTGCAATGACGGCTTTGATCTTCTTGAGCTTATAGTCGAGAGAGTAAGCGGCATGTCCTATACCGATTATGTCACGGATGTGATGGGAAAAAAGATGGGGGTTTCTCATACCGGCACAGCGCTAAACATGATCGATAAATATGAGACCGCACCCGTATTCAGAAAGGGCAATATCGAATACGGAATGATCCATACAAAGGCAGTAGGTGCAGGCGGAGTATATGCGACCGCAAAGGATACGGCCTTCTTTGGTACAACATTCTATACCGGAAACAATACACTTTTATCCGAAGATCTTAAGGATGAGATGAAGACACGCTGGAACGATGCAGGAAAGGATACTGATATATATACTGCCGATTCGGCTCTCGGATGGGATTATGTCGAAGAACTTAAGTACAGGGAAGCAAACGTGAATGTCATGGGAAAGGGAGGAGATGCTCTGGATAACCATGCGATGCTGATCGTAGCACCCGATGAGAAGATAAGCGTGGCTGTTTTGTCAAGCGGCGGTGGCAGCTCATATAATGCAGCCATGGCAGAGGCACTTCTTGATGTGGTACTTAAGGATAGAGGAATAGATGTAAAAGAACCTGCTGCATCTGAAGTCACGTTTAAAGAGATCGATGAAGATTTCACAAAATACGAGGGATCCTATGCAGTCTCAAAGGGCGCAGGCGCCGTTGATATCTGGAACATAAGCTTTGATGACAATATCATGAATGTTAAAGTTACCGGTATGTATAAAAGCGATACATATACATATAAATATATCGGTGACGGTGAGTTTGCAAAGATAGATGATTACGGTAATCCGACAATGGATTGTCAGACTGTCTCGTTTGAAGAGTACAAGGACGGTAAAACATATCTTAAATGCGATGAACTTCAGATGATCACCGGACTCGGGAAAAGTGCCGCAAGCATGTATATGGGACAGAAGCTTGATGAAAACAGCATAAGTGATGACGTGATAAAAAACTGGGAGGCAAATGAAGGAAAGAAGTATGCTGTATATGACAACAGTTATTCATCGGGATTTTATGAGACTCCTTTCTTCTCATACAAACTTGTTCATGAGATCCCCGGTTACATCTTTGTGGGAAACGAACAGACATATACACTTGAAAAGATTGTATCAAAAGATGAAGCGCACAGCTTTCTTACAATACCCGGGGATGCTTCGAGAGATCAGTATGATTTTAGGTTAAAAAAGGATGTTAAGATAAACAATAACAGCTACAATGTCCTTGATACAATGAACAAAGGTCTTGCATGTCTTGATTTAGATGCGATACCCGTACTTACGTCAGAGTTAAAAGAGATCGATCTTGTAAGCAAGGAGGCTGCCTGGTACAGACTTAGCGGCGATGTATCAAATACGACTATCAGGGTCGACAGACCTCTTGAGAGCTCTGTCTTTGTCTATAACAAGTACGGAGAGATGGTATACAGCACGTTTATGAAGGGTGGCATGGGAGATATTCCGATACCCGAAAACGGATATATTGTTTTTCTTGGCGAGACCGGAGGAAAGGTAAAGATCAACTGATAACATCATTTTCAGATAGTACACATCAAGTGTTTAGGAAGATGATGATCCTCAATATGACACATTGATTCTTTAAGAAAAAGGGGGCAGAGAAATCTCTGCCTCCTGAATTATGTAAACTGACACAAGTGCTTATGATCATAAACAGAATAAAAAAGATGAAACTTGTCTAAGTAATATGATATAAATAAGTTTAAGAGGTGATAAGACGAATGGATTATAATTTTTCTGATGATCTGAAGGCAATAAGAGAAATACTTGGCATAACGCAGACAGAACTGGCAAAGAGGATCGGTGTCCAGCAGGTAACGTTATCCAGAAATGAGCTTGGCAAAGGGACTTGCAAATGATGATAACGTTGATGAAGAGCAAAGGCAATTCGAGATTTTTAAAAGAATAAGAAAGAAGTAGGGGTTGAATACGGTTTACTTAATTCGTATTCAATAATTCTTTGGGAGAAACTATATGATTGATGGAAGTGTCATTTGTAGTATGTCAAAAAGTATGTCAAAACGAATTTTTATGATATATACCAAGTGCCAAAGCCCATAAAATCAACGTTTTTGCATTTTTTCGATTACTTCAAATCCGGCTCACGCCTCTTCGTGGAGAGCTCAAATCCTCAGTATTTATGCGGGTTTGAGCCCTTTTCATTTTTGAAAATAGTGGGGTACAAGTTAGGTACTGTTAGATGATTCTGAGATATTAATAAGATAATATAAAAAATACTGGTAATGCAGATCGGATATATGATAATATAATCAAGAAGGCAAAGGCGCCGATTAGGTAGCTTTTGCCTTTTTCTTTTGTGTTATTGGCAGGCAAAGCGTTTTATTTGGTAAGTATTTGATAGCATGCGTAAAAGATATATATTGCCCATGACATAACTTGATTTATTACAAAGGATGCTAAATAAGGTAATTTAGAGAGGAGATGACTGATATGAATGGTTTTTTAGAGCAGTTGGAAACTATCAACGGTAAAGTGAACGGCTTTGTATGGGGATTGCCCATGCTGGTTTTGCTGGTTGGAACTGGAATTATAATGACAATCTTAACAAGATGTTTCCAGATATCTCATTTTAAGCATTGGATCAAGAATACAATTGGGGGTATTTTCAGTGATTCAAAGGTCACCTCTCATACTGCCAAAGAAGATATGCAGATATCCCAGTTCCAAAGCCTTTGTACAGCTCTTGCCGCGACCATAGGAACCGGTAATATAGCAGGTGTGGCTGCAGCCATAGCTTCAGGCGGTCCGGGAGCAATATTCTGGATGTGGATAGTTGCATTCTTTGGTATGATGACTAATTATTCTGAGAATGTACTGGGTATTTATTATAGAAGAAGAAATGAAAAAGATGAGTGGTGCGGTGGTGCCATGTATTATCTTAAGGACGGTCTGGGTTCAAAGAAGGGATTCAAACAGATAGGAGCAGCACTTGCTGTTTTATTCAGTATATTCTGTGTTATTGCTTCGTTTGGAATAGGAAACATGAGCCAGGTCAATTCTATCGCGATAAACATGGATTCGGCATTTCATATTCCGACTTATGTGACTGGCATAATACTTATGATAATTGCAGGACTTGTTATAGTCGGCGGACTTAAGAGAATAGCTTCTGTTACTGAAAAGCTGGTTCCGTTTATGGCTGTTATCTATCTTATTGGTGCAATTGCAGTTCTGGTTGTGAATTTCTCTCAGGTGGGAGCAGTATTTGGCGCGATAATCAAAGGCGCATTTGGATTGAAGGCTGTCGGTGGAGGAATTGTCGGAAGCGGAGTATCTCTTGCTATTCAGTGGGGAATGAAAAGAGGTGTTTTCTCTAATGAAGCTGGTCTGGGTTCATCTGTTATGGTTCATTCAAGTTCCAATGTTAGAGAGCCTGTTATTCAGGGAATGTGGGGTATTTTTGAAGTGTTTGCCGACACGATCATCGTATGTACACTCACGGCGTTCGCTGTTTTATCAAGCGGACTTGTAGATCTTAATACAGGAGCAGTGATATCTGACAAGGTTTCGACGGCACTTGTTGCTGAAGCTTTTTCAACCGTTTTTGGAGGATTCGGTTCAGCTTTCATAGCTATAGCCATTCTGTTCTTTGCTTTTTCAACAGTACTTGGATGGAGTCAGTACGGAGGCAAGGGATTTGAGTATCTGTTTGGCAGGAAAGCAGTGAAGATATATCAGATATTATTTGTAGTATTCATACTTGTTGGAGCAACAATGGATCTTGCACTTGCTTGGGATCTGTCTGATACATTTAACGGTATGATGGCCATTCCAAACCTTATTGGTGTACTTGCTCTTAGCGGTACTGTAATGAAGATAACAAAGAATTATGTGGACAGAAAACTTAGAGGACATGATATCAAACCCATGTTATCTGCTATAGACAGCATTCAGGAATTACATGAAAAGGAAATCTGATAACAAAGGATGAGTTTAAGATTTAGTTTTGGGTACACTTGGATCCATAACTAATGAAATAGAAATACGAAAATTGAAGAAGTCTCAAACACTGAGTAATTCGGTTGTTTGAGGCTTTATTATTTTCATTTGTATATCAGAGTATATAAAAATATTTTTATCATATATTTCTGGTATCAAACAGGGTTATAATACTATCATAAACTAGTAAAACACATAACAGGGGGGTATTTATGGCTAAAATAAGTTTAAAACCAAATAATGATTATTGTCCGCAGACATTATTTTTGTACGGAACATATGATGAAAAAGGAAATCCTGACTTCGGATTGTTTTGCTGGTTCAGCTATATATGGGATAAAGAGCTGGGAGTAATGTGCTGCATAGGCGGAAACAAGCTTACAAAAGAAAACATAAAACGTGACAGGATCTTTTCGGCAAATCTGGTAACAGAAGATCTGCTGCCTGTTGCCGATTATCTGGGATGCGTAAGCGGCAGTAACCCGGATAAGATGAAGATCAGTCTAGATATAGGAAAGGGCAGTGTGCTAAACGTACCTGTCTTAAATGATTCTCCGGTAATCTTTGAACTTGAAGTAACGGATTTCATTAATAAGAATGACGGTGATGTAATGCTTTGCAAGATAAAGAATGTACTTCAGGATGAATCCTTATCATCTGACGAGACTGTAGTTAAAAAGCTTTCCCGCATTGCTCCCGTCAAGACTACAGCCAAGACGTATCTGGGCTATGACGGAAGAGATCTGGGGCAGTGGGGAGAACCGATGAAAAGCATTAACTGATCGATTAAGAGGTGGATTGTAATTAATGAATAAGATATTATTGGTATCTGTGATATTATTACTTGGCCTTGCCGAGAGTAACATATGTGATGATCAGATAAACTATAAAGCAGCAAACAGAGAATTTGATAAATATATAGACGGATTAGGACTTCCGAGCTATCTCGGTCGATTGCCTGGCAGGAACGATGATTATAAAAAATATGATGTTACTGGCGATGGATGCGATGACCTTGTCAGACTTTTGTCATATGGCAGTGGAATGCCCAGGGTCAGCATTTCTATATATGATCCTGTTGAACACAGGGGATACATTCTTGATAGCTACAATTTTAGCTATAAAATTGAACGCTGTGACGAAGAAGGACTTGTAGTCATTAAATACGATCCAAGGAAAGAGAAAGAGATCAAAGGAACGGTCATCATTGAGGATGATCAGCTCACTTTTGTTGAGAATTAGGTTTTGAAGGATACTTTATGGCAAACGTAAAACTTGCGTTGCTGGAAGACAGCGACAGAGAACAGTTCATTTTGGATAATCAGGAAGCTTTTAAGTACGGAGCGTTGGAAGAGTTCGGACGCCGGGATGATCATTTTGAGGAAGGCGAAGAGATAATATCCAGAAAGACGATAGAGGCATCCATAGATTCAGGAGAAGCTTACCGTATAATCCAGAATGGAGAGAAGGTTGGCGGAGTTATAGTCAGTATCAAGAAAGATAAGGGCGATCTTGATATCCTTTTTGTGTCACCGAAAGTTCACAGCAAGGGTATAGGATATGCTGCCTGGTGCGAAGTGGAAAAACTGTATCCGCAGGTAAAGATATGGGAAACAGTAACTCCATATTTTGAGACAAGAAATATTCATTTCTATGTAAATCGCTGTGGATTTCATATAGTTGAGTTTTTTAACAGCCACCATCCTGATCCTAATGAACCTGAAGATCATGAAATATCAATGGATGATCAGTTTCCAGACGGGATGTTCCGATTTGAGAAACGAATATAGAACATGATTTATATAGCTTAGGATTAAGACGATATGAAGATAAGATTTATGGGAAAATACAACAATGATCCTTCATCGCTTCCTAAAGGGGAAATGGTTGAGGGATCAAATAGAATAAAAAAGATAGACAATCTGGCTGTACTTACTATAGTTATGACTGTTCTTTCATGTGTGTTCTTGTATGTATTGGGAATGCTGCTGATCGATATTTTTGGTAAGGAACTGCTGAGCAAAGCAGGAGTGTTTGCTGTATTTATGTCATTGGCCTGCAATATCGTGCATGAATATATTCATGCGATTTGCTTCAAAGAGGAGTCATATATTTATATTGGTAACGGTCTTCTTTTTGCCATGTCTCCTGAACACATGACTAAGAACAGATATCTTTTTATGCTGTTACTGCCTTTCTTGGTACTGGGGGTAATACCTTTTGTCACGGGATTGCTTTTTTATTATTCGCCATTGGCAATATTTGGAGTGATAAGCATGGTTCCCTGCAGCGGGGATCTGTATATGGCATTAAGTGCGCTGTTTCAGGTACCGGCAAAAGGAAAGATCTATCTTTATGATATGATAAATTACTGGTATGTATAGCAAATGACAGCGGCTGATAAAAAGCTCGTTATACAGACATTACATTAACATGAGGTGTTAAATGATAAAAGCAGTAATCTTTGATATGTTTGAAACACTGGTCACACATTACAGAAATGAAACGTATTTTGGCGAGAATATAGCTAATGACCTGAATCTGTCTGAGGGAAGATTTCGAAACATATGGGATGCGTCAGATGATGACAGGACTCTGGGAAAGAGTACATTTGAAGAGACAATCTCTGAGATCATGCATGCAAATGACATTTATGATGAAGAGCTTCTCAAAAAGGTTGTAAGGAAAAGAAGAGAATGCAAGGAGAAGATATTTACAACCTATGGAAAAGAGATACCAGACATGCTTGATGCTCTGAAGGAAAAAGGGTTAAAGATTGCTCTTATTAGCAATTGCTTTGATGAAGAAGTCGGGCCTATAAAAAACAGCCGCTTATATCCGTATTTTGATGTTGCCCTGCTCTCATATGAAGTGGGTATCATGAAGCCGGATCCTGAGATTTTTAAGCTTGCACTAAAAAAACTCAAACTTGCTCCTGATGAATGTATTTATGTCGGAGACGGAGGCAGTCACGAACTTGAAGCGGCTACAGCTTGTGGAATGAAAGCTTATCAGGCAAGATGGTATCTTAAGGAGAACACTCGCAGACCACCGAGAATATTTGATGATTATACAGCATTATACAAACCTGAAGATGTATTAAAGTACATCAGATGATAGCGGGGAAAAGAGAATGGGGATTTTATCCTGGCTTAAGAAAACTGAAAAAGGCAATAAAGAAAATACGGACGATCTGATAGACTTTGAATCAATGTACAGTTTTGTTAATGATCTTAATATAAGGGGATACAGACCAAAACATTTAGATACATGTAAAAAGATATGGCATGATCACGTACCTCAAAGCGGTCAGTCCGATACTGTTCAGGGTGAATTATTAAGGCAGCTTGAAAAACTAAGAGATGAGGCACAGCGAAACGGAAACATCAACTGGGATGATAACTTTGAATCTTTCTGTACATATATAAAGGATACCCTTTTAGGATCGGGATTGTTTGATGATGACAGCACAAGGCTTGAAAAGAGTATAGAGGCTGTTAGAAAATACGGAAGATATGCAAGGTCATACCAGGACGGTGAAATATCGGATGATGAAGCAAATCCTATGCTGTTTGCCTATGTGGATGATGATCTGTATGACTATATCGCCGATGCCATTGCGGTGTTTTATGAAGAGAATCGGGAACCTATCAAAAGAGAAATCGATGAGTCGATATACAGATAAATGAACGGGAAAAGTATGTATCTATATCACTATTACGATAAAAGGTCCGGACCATTTAAGAGTCTGACCATGGTTTGCGAAAAAGAGGCTTATGAAATACAGGAAAGGCTGAAAGTTCAAAGGCCGGATTCCATGTGTGCAAAAAGAGATGACGATTACATTTTAAAGCGACGCAGATGTGAAGAGATCCTTAAAAGAGAGTTTTTGAAAAAGGGAGGGATCATAGAAATCGATTCTCCGTATTACATGGTCGTGGAACACAGTCCCTGGCTGGATACATGGTATGAACAGGGAGCATATATAAAGATACCTATCACGGAATTTGATACACGAAAGATCTCATTTACCTATGGCGATTCAATGCCGACTTTTTCGCCCCTTGTTGATGATGAAAAGGAATATCGAAAACAGATTTATACCTATGATGAGATATTAAGGATAATAGATAAGTATGGTCTTGCACAGGACTGGAACAATGATGGACGTTACGGACCGGAACGGTATATAGAAGCACATGTCTGGTACGATATACCTGCAGATATCTATGCAGGGCAGCTTTGAATTTAAAAGAGGATAGAATGAAAACTAATCTTAAGAAAATGGCAGGCTACTACAAGCCTTATATGGGAATATTCCTGCTTGATATGTTCTTTGCATTTTTGGCATCTATAATAAGTCTGGTCATCCCGCTGGTTGTAAGATACGTTACCATCGGTGTAGTTGCCATGGAATCCGATATAGCGGTAAACAGGATTCTTCTTATAGGGATCGGTCTGATAGTCCTTGTTCTTATTCAGTTTGGAGCGAACTTTTTTATTTCGGATGTCGGTCATGTAATGGGTGCAAAAATGGAATACGACATGAGAGAAGAGATATTCTCTCATTATCAGAAGCTTTCATTTTCATTCTATGACGAGCAAAAAGTCGGACAATTGATGAGCAGGATAACCAGTGATCTGTTTGACATTTCAGAGCTTTTGCATCACGGTCCAGAAAACCTTGCCATATCATTTATCAAGATAATAGGTGCATTTATCATTCTTTTAAATATTAGCGGATATCTTACTGTCGCGGCATTTGTACTTGTTCCGGTTATGTTTGTATATGCTTTCTTTCTAAACAGGAGAATGAAGAGAGCGTTTAAGGAAAACCGCGTTCAGATAGCCGAGATAAATACCCAGATAGAGGATAATCTTTCGGGTATCAGGGTGGTAAAGTCTTTTGCAAACGAACAGATAGAAAAGGAAAAGTTTAGAAAAGGGAACGACGGATTCCTTAAAGCAAAGAAGAACAGCTATTTTTATATGGGATTCTACCATTCCGGAATGAATGCGTTTACGATGCTCATAAATGTGGTGGTCATAATGAGCGGAGGCATCCTGATAGCAAAAGGGATGGTGAATGTTGCGGATTTTGTGACATTTCTTTTGTACATAAATATATTTACGGATCCCATAAGAACTCTCATTGACTTTGCCGAGCAGTTCCAAAACGGTTATTCGGGGTTTGAGAGGTTTCTTGAGATACTGGCTATCGAACCTGATATAAAGGATAGAGAGAATGCTGTTGCTCTTGAAAATGTAAGGGGAGATATAGTATTTGATGATGTTTCGTTCAAATATAACGATACTGCTCACAGAGTATTGAGACATATAAATCTTGAAGTAAAAGCCGGTTCATATGTTGCGCTTGTCGGTTCTTCCGGCGGCGGAAAGACTACATTATGCAGTCTCATACCGAGATTTTATGATGTAACAAAAGGAAGCATAAGAATAGACGGCAAGGATATAAGAGATGTCAAGCTAAAGAGTCTCAGAGAGAATATCGGGATAGTTCAGCAGGATGTATATCTTTTTGCGGGTACCGTCTATGAGAATATTAGATACGGAAAACCTGATGCCACCAAAGAAGAGGTCATTGAGGCTGCAAAACTTGCCAATGCCCACGATTTTATCATGGAACTGCCAAACGGCTATGACACAGATATAGGTCAGAGAGGGATAAAGCTTTCGGGCGGTCAGAAGCAAAGGCTCTCAATAGCAAGGGTATTCTTAAAGAATCCTCCCATACTCATATTCGATGAGGCTACGAGCGCACTTGACAACGAAAGCGAAAACATCGTCAAGGAATCTTTAGAGAGGCTTGCAAGTAACAGAACAACATTTGTCATAGCTCACAGGCTCTCAACCATTAAAAATGCTGAGCGTATCCTGGTGCTCACGGAAAACGGCATAGAGGAATCGGGTACGCATGATCAGCTCATGGCCATGAACGGAATATATGCCCAGCTGTATAAATGGACAAAATGAAGATCTAGGCAAATTGATATAAGAAGTGAAAACGTCTATAATATTAAACGATGAGTCAATTAACAAACGTCTATGAAGGAGGACTATATGGCGGATCAGATTACCAATTACAAATGTCCTGCATGTTCGGGACCGCTGCACTTTGCAGCAAAATCAGGACAGATGGAGTGTGAATTCTGCGGAAGTGCTTTTTCCGTTGAGGAGATAGAAGCACACTATGCACAGGAAGATGCAAAAGCTGCCCAGGCAAAGGCTGAAGCAGACGCAAAGCCGGCATCCGGCGATGAGTGGGCTGTTACCGAGGAGCGCTGGAACGGAGAAGGAATGAAAGCTTACGGCTGTCCGAGCTGTGGAGCAACACTTGTATGCGATGACAATCTTGCTGCATCTAGCTGTCCCTATTGCGGTAATCCCACTGTAGTTCCGGGTCAGTTTACGGATATGTTAAAGCCTGACTTTGTTCTGCCTTTCAAGCTTGAAAAGGATGATGCGCTTGCGGCATTAAAGAAGCATTACGGAAAGAGATATCTTCTTCCTCAGGCATTTAAAAATGCAAATCATCTTGATGAGGTAAAGGGAGTGTATGTTCCTTTCTGGCTGTATGACGGTCAGTCAACCGGTGATTGTCTGTATGAGGCTGTAAAGAGCCAGACAAAGAGACAGGGTGATGAGGAGATAACCATCAAGGAGATATATCAGGTTGAAAGAAAGGGCAGCATGTCCTTTGAAAAGATCCCTGCAGATGCATCAACAAAGATGGATGACAAACTCATGGAATCTATTGAGCCGTATAAATATGAGGATCTAAAGCCGTTTTCCAAGGCTTACCTTACGGGATATATGGCTGACAAATACGATGTTGAGGCAAAAGACAATGCGGAAAGAGCTGTAAAAAGAGCCAAGGAATCTACAAAAAATGCACTGTATCAGGATGTTAAGGGATATAATTCGGTTTCAACCAAAAGAGAAGATATCCGCGTAACGCAGGGAAAGGCTTATTATGCTATGCTTCCGGTTTGGCTGCTCACAACCAGATGGAACGGAAACAGTTATACATTTGCAATGAACGGACAGACAGGAAAGATGGTCGGAGATCTTCCGGTAAACAAGCCGAAGCTGTGGATAACGATACTTGTTATATTCGGCATAATCATGGGACTCGGACTCGGTCTGGCTCATTCGACTGTTACGGCGGCAGCAGTCATAGGTCTTATCGTGGCAGGTATAACAGGACTCATCCTGAACGGAAATATGAAGAGCGTCGGACATGCGTCTGCGGCAAATAACTATGTTGCCGAAGGCGGAATAAACATCACGCACAGAAAGGATACGTTCTTAAGGAAGGAGCAGTCCAGCAAGAAAATAAACACTTCAAAATAATGAGACAGATCATGTCACATATATAAAAATATGCATTTGCTCGTTTTGTGTCCTTTAAACAGGGTATGCACTGAGATAAGGTGGACTCGTAAAAAGGAGGGCGCAAACATGAAAACAACAGACGGTAAAGGAGACACAGATGGATCAGCAGAAGATAGGTACATTTCTTAAGGAATTAAGGAAAGAAAAGAATATCACACAGGAACAGCTTGCTGAAAAGATGTGTGTTTCCAGAAGGACGGTATCAAGATGGGAGACAGGCTACAACATGCCTGATCTGGATATCCTTATTGATATTGCAGAGTATTACGATGTTGATTTAAGGGAGATTCTCGATGGAGAAAGAAAGGACGAGCAGATGGATAAAGAGATGAAAGAAACAGTATTAAAGGTGGCGGATTTCAGCAAAGAACAGGAGGCAAAGGTATTAAAGAGGATACACATAATGTTTGTGGTAGGCCTGATAGCAGCTGTGTTTTTCATAGTTTCGCTCTTTGTTGTTGACAGTAATGAAGCCACACCTGTATGGAGCTTTGTACAGGGGCTGTCTCTTGGTATTGAGCTTGGCATGATAATTATAGGAGTGATCATAACCAGCAAATACGCAAAGCAGATCAGGGAGTTTAAATACAGACTTTTGCATAAGGCACAATAAATTCTTCTTTTTGTGTGAAAAATTAACGAAAGTCATTGAAAAGTCTGAAAGAAAAGGATAAAATAATATTGAGGGAATAGCGAGTATAACTGGAAGGTGTATATTTTGATTTTCCGGGGGTGATCGCATGATCAATAAAGAAGAGATCCTTAATACTTTTTTCGAGTACTATAACAAGTTTGTGGAGTGTGTCAATTCAAAGGATGACAAGGCTGCCGCAAAGAAGATAAGAGAGGCCTTGGGCTCAGCTACCATGGCAGATATGACGGTCAAGATAGGACGAAACGGTATCGTTGAGTTCTGGGGAAAGGAAAGCTATATTTGCGAAGTACCTTTCAAGGAGACTGTAGTCGATCTGGCATTTGATCATACCACGCTTATTTCTATAGCGGCCAAAGCCAGGGTCATCAGACATGTTATGGTGGATGAAGTATTTAATTCTATATCAGGCTGGGGCTTTAAGGGTGCTATAATCAATCTCAATATAGAAGATGAGTTTCCGGGATATATACAGAGTCTGCTGCCGAGACTTGAAGAGTGGCTTCAGACGGTCAGCAGGGATGAAAGAGATTCTATCGCAAATGATATAAGCGATATGCTCACATATCTTGCACCGGAAGCAAAGGAGTTCAAGCAACTTAATATCAAGCCCTGATGAGTTTGTTTAGTGTGTTGAGAACTTTCTTTTTATCAGTGCTCCACATTGGAGCAATAAGCAGTTTACGAGGTCCATCGCCGGTAAGGCGGTGGACTATTATATTTTCGGGAATGATATCTATGCATTCCACTATCAGATCACAGTATTCCTCCATTGACATGATATCAAACGGATGCTCTTCATATATGCGGGCAAGCTCTGTGTTCTTAAGTATATGCAGAAGCTGTAGCTTTATGCCGCTTATGGGAAGACTGCAGGCCTTTCTTACCGACTCTAGCATCATTTCCCTGGTTTCGCCGGGAAGTCCGAGTATCACATGGGCGATGACGTCGATACCGTTTTCGTGTAACCTGCGCGAACTTTCTTCAAACTGTTCAAATGCATAGTGACAGTTCATGGCTCTTAGCGTCTTATCATGACATGACTGCATTCCCATCTCTACCCAGACAGGCTTTATCCTGTTAAGTTCACAGAGAAGCTCTACCACGTCTTCATTTATACAGTCACATCTGGTAGCGACAGACAGTATTGCAATATCAGGATGGTTAATCGCGGCATAAAAAACATTTCGCAGATAATCGATAGGGGCATATGTATTTGTGAATGCCTGAAAATAGGCTATATATCTGCTTCCTTTTGTTTTTTGCTTTACAAGCTTTTTTGCTTCTTCTATCTGGGCTACGATGTCATTTCCTGTGCAGGATAAGCTGTTAGCAGGGCCGCAAGCAAAATCACCGCTTCCTCCTTCAGAACAGAAAAAGCACCCTCCGCTGCCGAGAGAGCCGTCCCTGTTGGGACAGGTCATACCGGCATTCAGAGAGAGCTTGTATATCTTTTCACCGAATCTGTTTTGCAGATATTCATTTACTGATGCATATGTATGGGGCATGGTTTATCCTTTATAAGATATTTTACATACCCATCATATCATATAATGACTGCAATACGCTTACTTCTTTATAGCAGTTCTTTATATCCTGTCCTAAAAAATCACTGGCTTCTTTGCATGTAACGGTTTTGGTCTTTGCCTGACCGTCTATCGTATATTCAAAGATAACTTCATCAAGATTTGAGACAAGTCCTAATATGATATATCCGTAGTTTTGCATGTTTCGTTCAGTCACTTCAGCCATGTTTGAAGGTATATCGTTATCAAGGATAAGCTTCCAGCCGTAAGGCTCATTTGAAGAATTCAGCTCGTTTTTATATGTTCCGAATATCTCATAAAGATGAAGTGCATTGGCTGTATTGTTATTGTCAGACATGTTTCCCATGTACATATGACGCGTGCTGTATGCCTTTGATACATTGCCTGAGATCGATTTTCCGTTGTCCCATATGGCTCTGTCGTTTATAAGGACATAGCTTATTGTATCTCCGTCCGCCTGCTCAAGCTCAAGATGGAAGGAATGGTCGTTAACGGGATTGGCTAAGACTTCGTTGACATAGATCTTAACGGTTCCGTTTCCTTCTTCGACCTTGGTCTTTACCAGTTCATGCATGTCATCGCTCGTATCTGCGTCTATGACGATACTGTTATCTTCTTTGGAGATCTTGTATGAAACATTATCCATATTTGCCTTGTTTCCCATGATGTAGAAGCGTACAGATACTATAGCAAAAACCAGTAGGCATGCTGCAAGAAGACTGCCAAGTATAATGGCCCTGTTCCTCTTTTTGTTCTTTTTAAGGAAATCTATCTCCTTTTTCTCATTCTCGATTATATTTGCTTCAATATGAGGCTCTTTCATTGATTCGAGTATTTTTGCACACTCCGGACAGTTTTTGTTATGTTCTTCTATGATATCATTTGTTACTTTGCTCGTAAGCTCATCTATATATGACGGAAACAGGTCTCTTATTACTTCACACGGTATCTTATTCATTGCTTTTTATCTCCCTTCCAAGTTTTTCCTTCCCTCTGTAAAATGTTACTCTTGCCCAGTTTTCATTTTTTCCGAGAACTTCACCGATCTCTTTAAAAGAAAGCTCGCCGAATACCCTGAGATATAAGACCTCTTTGTAAGGGTCCTCAAGTAAGTGTATCTTCTTTAAAAGCTCGACTCTGTGAAGACTGTCTAAAGCTTCGCTTTCTGCGGAAGATGTGGATATCTCCTGATCTGAGATATCTTCAGTAACAGGGTGTTTTCTGCGATAGGTTATAAGAACGTTCTTGGCTATGGAACACAGCCATGTGGTCATCTTACAGCTTTCGTCGTATCTGTCGCTTGATCTGATGGCCTGATAGAATGTTTCCTGCGTCAGCTCTTCGGCCATGTCGCTGTCATGAGTCAGCGATATAAGATATTTGTATACCACTGTGGCATAGTCGCGGTATATTTCCTCCATGGGCTGCATTCCATCTCCCCCTTTCTGATATGTTAATGCAGTAAAACTGTGATTCGTTACAAATAATTTCAATTTTCTGCCAAAAAATTTTCACGCCTTGTTTTTGACATAATCACATGGGCTTTTAGACCGTTAAGTATTATAGCACAGATGCACGCTTTGTTTGAGGCAGTGCGGTGTTTATGATATACTCTATAATGAATATTTATGGTTTGTAAGTAAAACAGATACTTGATATGGATGATAAAAAACGTGAAGAACAATTAAACATAGACGAGAAAAGGGCGGATAAAACAAGGGGCAACGGTTTTCTGATCGCCAGCGTCGTGCTTACCATAATCACCATGATCCTCGTACTTGTATTCTATCAGTCCTATATGAAGTCATTCAGAGAGGACAATAACGTAAACAAGTACGATCAGTACTATGTCATGATATCGTCTGACAGAAAGTCGGAATTCATGCAGAATGTATATAAGGGGGCGTTTGAAGCAGGATTAAAGAATGGCATATATGTCGATCTTTTAGGCGATGATCTTCCCGGAGAATATACCAAGTATGACCTGATGAGGATAGCGATAGACTCGGGAGTTGACGGCATAATAATAGATGCAGACGAATCGGCGCAGATGACTCAGCTTCTTGCCGAAGCCACCAGGGAAAACATTCCTGTCGTGACTTTTCTTGATGATAACACCCAGGGGGTCAGGTGCAGCTATGTCGGCATAGGCGGATATGATATAGGCAGAGAATACGGAGTCCAGGTGGCTGATATCATAAAGACTTTAAGAAGAGAGTATTTCATGACAGCCGAAGATGCAAAGGAAGAGGATATCGCTACTATCGATGTAGCGGTCCTGGTCAATTCGTTTGAACCTAGTACAGGACAGAATATAATCATCTCGGGAATCAGAGAGACCATAGAACAGACGGAGCAGACGGGCTCGAAAGCAAATGTCATTCTTGTTCCCGTTGATAATTCCAATGCGTTTTCTGTTGAGGAATCAATAAGGGATCTGTTTATAAACGGAGATGTTCCGCGTATCATCGTCTGTCTTGATGAACTGAGCACAGTCTGTGTATATCAGGCAGTCATCGACTACAACGTAGTAGGTGAAGTAAACATACTCGGATATTATGATTCGGATACAATAATCAATGCGATAAACAGAGGCGCTGTCTACTGCACAGTATCTGTTGATACGGCACAGCTTGGAGAATACTGCGTCAGTGCGCTTGAGGAATACAATGATTTCGGTGCGACCAGTCAGTATTTTACTGCTGATGTCACCTTGATCAACAGAAGCAATGTATCCTCCTATATAAGAAAGGAGGAGCAGAATGAATAGATTCTGGAATCTTCCTTTAAGAACAAAGGTTACAAGTATTTATATACTGGCAAACTTCCTTATCCTGATAGTAAATCTGTTTCTGATAATCGGTATCAACAACATGTCTCGGGAGATCGAGATGGTATATCAGGACAACAGACAGCTTAATGAGATGTCTGAAGCGTTAAACAGTGTTCAGGATAACATGACGGCATATCTTAATTCAAAGACGAGCGATTCCCTGGAGGAATACTACAGGAGCGATCAGATCTTTGACAGCATGGTCCAGGAACTAAACGGTGATATAACCGACAGGACCTTTGACAGAATGGAAAGAAATATCAAGAGCATGGCTGCAAGCTATCTTGATACCGTCAGACAGACAATTGAAGCAAAGCGCGGAAGAAACGTTGAAAAATACAGAGTAAGATATGAACTGGCAACACAGCAGTACAATTATATATCCAGCTATCTTACCGCACTTAACCAGGTACAGTTCAAGAACAACTCTGAAAACTACAATGAAATGGCATCCAAGTTCAGGACTTTTGAACAGATAGGCATACTCGTTGTATTTCTGGTAGTGGCCGGAAATGTTCTTATCATAATCAGTCTTGTTAAGCGAATCATGAAGCCTCTGGGAGATCTTGCCAGCACGGCCGAGTATGTTGCAGAGGGCAATTTCGATGCCAGAATGGTCGAGGTCGATTCCAAGGATGAGGTCGGAGTCGTTACCGATGCATTCAACAAGATGATAATCAGCATCAAGGAATATATCGAAAAGCTCAGACAGAGTATGGAGGCGGAACGTGAGCTTAAAGAGAAAGAGCTTACGATGGAAGCTCATCTTAAGGATGCTCAGTTAAAGTATCTTCAGGCACAGATCAACCCGCATTTCCTGTTTAATACACTGAATGCCGGAGCGCAGCTTGCCATGATGGAAGGCGCCGACAGGACGTATGAATATGTTCAGACCGTGGCGGACTTTTTCAGATACAATGTCAAGAAGCAGGATATGCCCGTAACGATCGCTGACGAGGTCAATCTGGTAGACAACTATATTAGGATATTAAACGTTCGTTTCTCGGGAGATATCCATTACGAGAAGCAGGTTGATGAGAAACTGCTTAATACGATGATGCCTTCCATGATTCTGCAGCCCATAGTTGAGAACTGTGTAAATCACGGCATAAGAGAGATGGGCGATAAGGGAGTAATCTGTCTTAAGGTGTTCAGACAGGACAACGAAGTGTGCATTTCCATAAAGGATAACGGAAAGGGCATGAGTCAGGAG
>JAEEUS010000102.1 GCA_016290615.1 Lachnospiraceae bacterium
AAAAGGGATAGTAATACTATCCCTGCCGTAATGAGCATACCTTTCTGTTGTTCACTGTTCTTGATCTTGTTCATCTTATTTCTCACTGCAAACACCATACTGCACACATGATCATGCTGAGCATGGAAAATACGCAAAGACAAGCGTTCCATACAATTCTCATACGCTTGGTTTTCAGCATACCGTAGCTTATGGACAGAGCCGCTGTCGTAAACAGAAGCGTGATCTCAATGTATCTGAAATGCATGCTGCACTGCTGCGGATATTTATATGCAAAAACAAGATAGCTTATCATCACCGAAACATATCCGGCAACAAACAATACCTTGTAGAGCTTATCATAGACCGGTGCATTCTGGGATCCGTCCTTTAATACAAAGACTCTTATAAGGCATATAAGCGCTACAAATGCTATGAATATTCCGGTAAACATTAAAAGCACAGCTACAAGCTTTACAGGCTTTGTTACTGAAGCCATGTCCCATTCCCCCAAAACTGAGGTACGCATGATCTGCATCCAAACATTATAGCCGCATCCTATCTTGAAATGAATGAAGTTATCTATCATCTCTGAAGGAACGGGCCATAAAAATCTGTTTATCACAGGATAGTTTCCCGTATACTGCCAGCTGTCGTTTCCAAGATCATATACCCATAAAAGACTCATGTTGTATTTTACAAGATTCCTGATATAGAACCACATGCCGATAGGGATTGATATGACTCCTGCCAGGGCATACTGAATAATGAGCTGAGTTAAATTATTCTTTTCTCTGATATCTTTTATCAGAATGATCAGAAAGATCAGTCCGATCGCAAATGCAAGCTCTGCTACATTCTGTTTTGTAGATATGCCCAGTCCCAGAAAAGCAGCAACCCCGATGATGCTTTTGATATCACGCTTTTGTAACCATACCATAGTCATAAGTATGCTGAGTATGGAAAACATAAGTGCCATACAGTCATTATTGACACTTCCTGAAAGCAGGATCAGAGACGGATGGAAGCAAATAAGTGCCATGCCAAAGCAAAGAGCCTTCTCGTCGATCATAAATCTTTTCAGGATTTTCATCGAAGCTATCAGAATGACAACAGAACATGCAAAGGGCACCCACTGCATGGATTCCTCTATAACATCCGTATTGTTTGTGAATATGCTCACAAATCTCATAAAAAGAGCTGAGACAAAATGATGAAACGGGGGATGATGAAACTGATATACAGTCGAAGGATCCACATCAGGAAGCTTAAAATTCTGATACAGATACTGGATATATGCCAGATGACCGCCTGATACAGTCGTTGGAGAATCAAGGTCGATCATTCCTATATCGTACTGTCTGTCATATATGGTGCTCTTTAAGACATAAATGAATCTTACAAGAATTCCCGCAGCCAGTATGATCATCGAAAGGTTTTTATTCAGTTTTTCCTTAAAAGATGTATTTGTATCCATTTTTTGGAATGATCAGTCCTAAATTGTTTTCGTTTCCCCGGCCTTTATCTCAGATATCTGACCGTTTTGCTCATAACATACGCTTACAGCAGACGGGTTATGAACCATGCTCTCATCAGCTGAATATTCAAGACTTCTTATAGCCGTAAGGTAGTCACATATCTCCATATTTGTCGCATACCATATATCGCTCTTATCAGACATCATCTGTGCGAATTCTTCTATGACCGTCCAGTCGTCTGCTCTGCCGAATTCAAAGCTGTGTCCCCATACATACATAAGAGGCAGCTCTATATAGTCAGGCACATCTAAGAATCTCTTACCGTCCTCGATAAGATCTTCATAATGATGACATGTGGGATGCCACATCATAAAATCTCCCGGAGGAAAGAAACCGTGTGTTGCTTCTACGGTACGGGCATATTTAAGTCCGACTGCCTTAAGAGCTCCTATGAGTTCGGGAGTATAGTTTCCAAACGGATAAGAAAATCCCTGAACTATCTTTCCAGTATACTTCTCGAGTGCGATCCTGTCTTCATACAGCTCCCTTGTCATAACAGATAACGGTATACGCGGCATGTTCTTATGATTCACGCCGTGACAGGCAACTTCATGCCCTTCATAAAGGGAAGGCAACTCCTGCGAATCAACATATGTATTGCCCGGAGTATGTTTTCCTAGATTCCCTGAATTTATATGAAAAGTTCCCTTTAAACCGTATTTATTGAATATGCCGACTAATCTGCGGTCAAAGTGCTCTCCGTCATCATAGCTGAATGTGAGTGCCTTGCTTTTTCCATTAGGATATATGTATTTCATTTACGTCCTCCCCCTGTTCATCTTTTTTTCATGTATTGAACGGACAGTTTTAGGTGCTGTTCCCAGCAACAGGATATACACCTTGTTCTTTCCTGTGAGCAACCTGTTTTTCATTGATCGCAATCTGTTTTTTCTCATATAAATTGCGACTTCTCGATAAAACGCATTATCAGCATTCATCATGCTTATCGGAATGTGGAGCATGTAATCGAGTCTCTGTACCATTCCAAACCTGAAGGCTACTTCCCTGAGTTCTGGATATCTTTCATCGACAGTCTTTTGAATCCTGTCCGCATTGACTACTATATCCGTAAAGACTCTCGAAAAATCCTCTTTGTCAGATCTTCTGCTGTTGCTGTTCATACGATAGTATACATGATAGCACTGCTTGGGAAGAATCGGGAAGCTATCAACTAAAGGAAGCATCTCGGTTAAGAGTCTGAAATCCTCATTCAGCTCGCCTTCGGGAAAGCTTCTTTTATCAAACAGCTGTTTCGCGCATATCCTTGTGCAGAACGAGCAGTCACCTCTGTGCATTAAAAGCTCCCTAAGCATGTCCTTGCCAGTTATAATCAGTTCCTTTTCAGGCGGGATACACACATCGTCTCTTCTGCTGCCGTCCTCATTTATCTCATCTCTTGATATCTGCGCCATCAGTGAATTGTTACGGGTTACGGCATCAGCCAAAAGCTCATACATATCAGGTTCGATATAATCATCACTGTCAACGAAACCTATGTAATCGCCAGTCGCATGTTTAAGTCCCAGGTTTCTTGCAGAAGACGATCCTCCGTTTTCCTTATGAAACACCCTGACTCTTATATCCTTTGTTTCCAGAACGTCACAGAGTGCTGCAGTTCCGTCAGTGGATCCGTCATCAACAAGTATGATCTCCAGATCCTTGTACGTCTGGTTTATGATACTCATGACACAGCGTTCCAGGCAGTCTATTATGTTGTAAACAGGAACTATGACCGTGATCTTCATACGGGTTTGATATCCTCTGCCACTGACAGAGGACCTTCTGTCGGCGGTTCAATCTTGTTATCAATATAGTTATTATAAAAACGGATTATCTGTGCTGCAGCATTTGCAGGATTCCAGTATTCACTGATCGTCTTATACGCATTTTCACCAAGCCTGTCTATGAGAGCTGTATCCTCCATGAGCATGAGCACCTTTTTGCAGAAATCCTCATAGCTTGAATCATATAGAAGGCCGTTCTGGCCGTCCTTTATAAGATATGGAGCACAGCCTACTTCTCTGCAGACGACTTCCGCAAGTCCACTGTTCATGCCTTCGTTAACGACCGCACCCCAACCTTCAAGATAATTGCTTGTAAACAGATGGATATGACAGGTATCCATGAGCTTTCTGACTTCCTCTGGACTTATAAAGCCGTAGAAAAATACATTGTCTTCAAGCTCACCCTCTTTAACACTGCTCTTTAAGGACTCCTCCATTGGGCCGCTCCCTATGAAATGTATCTTAAAGTTATATCCCATATCAAGCAGATCCGCTGCCAGTCTGACAACGTATTCTGGATGCTTTAACTCCATGAACCGGCCGGCCCAGATAAGCTGTATCTCATCCTTGGACGGTTTTTTTGTTATATCGCAAGGTCTGAACTCAGGAAAATATCCAAACTTGAACTTCCTGTCTGGATATGCTCCTATCAGGTTAAAGTCAGAAGCCACATATGCTCCGTTACAGAGCAGAAATACATTTTTGCTGTTCCTGAATCTGATATGTTCCTTGTATTTTCTGATAAGGCCTCTGGGAGATATCGCTTTCCACTGACCTTCCCTATATATTCTCTCGCTTATTCTTACAGTAAGTTTTCCCTGCTTGATCCTGGGCAGAATAAGATCCTCTCTCTCCTGCCATCCGACTAGCAGCATATCGCAGGTATCAATGAGCAGCCTGCACTCCTCTTCCTCCTTATAAAGAAGTTTAAGATACGGAATGCTCTCCTCATCAACAGCCCAACCCATATCTGCTCTTTCCTGTTCCATGGGCTGAGTCTGAATGAATCTGAACCCGTCTCCGAGCTGTTTATACATCTCTTCGCAGAAAGGTATCTGATGATGATTTATGAAATTGCTGATCATCGTTATTCGTGGCATAACTTATCGTAAATCTCCAAAAGTCGTTTAAAGTTTATATCTGCATCGTGAGTGATCTGGGCTTTCTTTTTACTGTTTTGAGACAGGTTCATTGTTTTCTTTTCATCACTGAACAGAGATATGATGCTTTCTGCAAGCTTGCTGCTGTTTCCGCATTCAAAGAACTCTGCCTCCTCATCCCCTGCCATTGACGGTATTCCACCTACCTTTGGCACTACGCAAGGAGTACCTGTCAGCATGGCTTCTCCGAGTGAATTGGGCGAGTTCTCAATGTATGAAGTGCATACATATATACTGCTTTTTTCATACATGTTCTTCATGCTGAGTGCATCAAGCCTGCCAAGGACCGTCACCTTATCTGTAACTTTCGATCCTGCCATTAACTGTCTTAAGTATCTGCCGTAGGTTCCTATCTTTATCTTTTCTTTCAAAGATGAATATCCCGTTATGCTGTTACCCGCAACATAGATATGAGTATCCGGAAAGTGCTTAAGTATTTCAGGCATAGCCTCAATAAGAAGATGAAAGCCTTTTAACGGATAATCTGCCTGGGAAACAAATATCTTGTGTTCACCCAGACTCTCGCTCTTCCAGTGCGCATCATAAAATTCGCCTCTTAAAGTCTCATTCATGAAATGATAATTAAGTCCGGGATTTACCTTAAGGACCTCTTTTTTATCAAACTCCGTTCTTCCGGTTACATGACTAACCTTCTCAAGTGTCTCTTTTTCAAACTCTGCCCGCTTCATGAACTTTTGCTGCTGAGCTCTGATATTGTCCTTCTTTAGCCAGTCCCTGAAAGTCGTCTGATCGATGATATTCTCAGGCAGACCTCCGCAATAGTTTTCTGCACAGGCGCTCATCACTCCCTGGATCGATACAAGGATCTTTTCTTTTTTATCGCATGCCCTGACAAGTGCAAGGGTATGAGGATATTCTGTACCGAATAT
>JAEEUS010000103.1 GCA_016290615.1 Lachnospiraceae bacterium
ATACCAAGCTGGGGAAGATCATATTTTACTCATATAATACATAATGATAAAGATCCGCTTCAGGTTAAGATCTTTTCTCTTGAAGAAGCAAGGCAGTTTGCGGTTACTGCGTCAGGTGACGGGCATAAGATCGCCGTTATGGAGTGGTATGAAGATTATGACATGTACTAGGATCATGTTATTGACAAAGATACAGATTTAATATATTTTAAAATCAGATATTGGCAAAGGCGCTTATATAGAAATATATAGGCGCCTTTCTTTATGTGTAAAAAAGGAGTGATTTAAATGATAAATCATCTTATAAAGGCAGCCACAGCCATTCCACTGCTAAAGGTGGGAGATATAAGCTATAACACTGACAGGATAACAGAGATGATAGAGTCTCTGTCAGACTGCGGTCTTATCGTATTCCCTGAATTATCTGTGACAGGCTATACATGTGCAGATCTTTTTGGCAGTGAGCTTTTGCTGAACAAGGCAGAAGATGCACTCATAAGGATAGCCAAGGAAACATCAGGCAAGGGCTTTACGGTACTTGTAGGTGTTCCCATTCGTTTCAGAAACTGTATATACAACTGTGCAGCCGTCATATCAAAGGGAGAGATAAAGGCTCTGATACCAAAGACATATCTTCCCAATTACTCGGAGTTTTACGAATGCAGGTGGTTTGCTTCGGGAAAGGATATAAAGTCTCAGTATGTCATGATAGGTCAGACAAAGGTTCCCTTCGGAACAAATATCCTGGCATGTGATCAGACAACGGGAGCAGTTCTCGGTGTTGAGATATGCGAGGATCTGTGGATACCTGATAAGCCGAGCACTCATGCAGCACTCGCCGGTGCAAACATAATAGCAAATCTGTCAGCCTCCGATGAACTGATAGGAAAGCAGGAATACAGAAGAGAGCTTGTAAGGCAGCAGTCCGGTGCCTGCTACTGCGCATATGTCTATGCTTCGAGTTCAACGGGAGAGAGCAGTACAGATCTTGTCTTTTCGGGTCATTCGATCATCGCATTAAACGGAAGTATCTTGGGAGAGGATATATTCCCTAAATGCCCTAATCCAGTGACTGCACTTATAGATCTTGGAAAGGTAATGCATGACAGACTGCATCAGAATACATTTGAAAACGACGGTTTGAGCGATTACATGCTGATCGATACAAACATCCAGGTGATAGGTACAGACAGAACAGATATAGACGAGATGGTAAAGATACTAAATGAAAACGAGTATCCGATCGCAAGAAATCCTTTTGTGCCAAATGATGATAAGGAGCGTGCAAACCGCTGCAAGAGGATACTTGAGATACAGTCAAACGGTCTTGCGACCAGGGTAAGAGCAACAGGCATAAAGAATCTCGTGATAGGAATAAGCGGAGGCCTTGATTCGACTCTCGCACTCCTTGTCTGTGCAGAGGCAAAAAAACTCATCCCTGATATAAAGATAATCGCATATACGATGCCGAGTGAAGGAAATACTTCATCCCTTACATACACAAATGCAACAAAGCTCATGGAGATCTTATGTGATGAGATACATGAGATACCGATAAAGGAAGGCGTTGAACTTCACCTTTCTCAGATCGGACATGAACTGGCTTACCAGGGAGAGGGTGATGTGACTTATGAAAACGCTCAGGCAAGAATGAGGACATACATACTCATGGATGCGGCAAACATGAAGAATGCCCTTGTTGTGGGTACGGGAGATCTTTCTGAACTGGCGCTGGGCTGGTGTACATACAACGGAGACCACATGTCAATGTATGCGGTCAATGCATCCGTTCCAAAGACGCTTGTTAAGTTCATATGCAAAACCTATGCTCATATGTGTGAAGATGAGAGCTTAAGCAAAGTAATCTTATCTGTCTGCGATACACCGATAACTCCCGAACTGACACCGGGAATCGACGGAAATATCGCCCAGAAGACAGAAGAAAAGATAGGCAAGTATGATCTTAATGATTTCTTCCTTTTCTATACACTAAGATACGGCTTTGAACCCTCAAGATCGGTTGCCTATGCATTAAGGGCATATCCAGAACTTACTCCGGGCGAAGTAAAGACAGCGGCAAAAAACTTCTTTAAGAGATTCTTTGCTCAGCAGTTTAAGAGAAGCTGTCTGCCTGACGGACCAAAGGTCGGATCTGTCTCTCTCTCACCGAGGGGAGACTGGCGCATGCCAAGCGATGCATCTGTGGCACTGTGGCTTGAAGACTTAAACTGACACGACGGATTAAAACATGGAAATAAAAAAAGGCACAAGACTTAAAAACAGATATGAGATAACAGAGCTTCTGGGAGAAGGCGGATTCGGAAAGACATACAAGGCGATAGACCATCTTTTAAACAGATTCGTTGCGATCAAATGCTCTGATAAAAGCCTTGCTCATGAAGCAAAGATACTAAAAGCTCTTGATAACGTACCCAATATCGCTCACAGGTATGACTATTTTGTCAGTGATAAAAAGCACTTTCTTGTGATGAAGCTGATAAACGGAGTATCTCTGTTTAAGTACAGAAACGACTGCGGCGGAAAGATAAGCATGAACCTGCTTACACAGTTTCTGCCCTATATACTGACTACGCTTGATCAGATGCATGAAAGAGGGATAATCCACAGGGATATATCACCGGGCAACTTTCTTATAGATGATGAGAAGAGACTATTTCTCATCGATTTCGGGACAGCCACATCGGTAAGGGAAGCTTCTTTAAGAAACAATACCATTTTTTCACATTTAGGCCTCGATGCTCCCGAATCGGCAAGAGCAGATCAGCAGGGTCCCTGGACGGATATATATTCCCTGTGTGTTACTATTATCTATCTTTTGACGGGCGAAGGCATTCCTCTGGTCATAGACAGACAGATTTATGATCCGGTCCCTTCGATCCTAACAAGACTGTCGCTTACATCAAAGATGCAGAATGCACTGATGAACGGCCTGGCACTTGACAGGAGTAAAAGGTATAAGAGCATACAGGCTTTTGCAAAGGCTTTTTACGGAAAGGATATCAGCGTTTCGACTATGGATGAGAGCTACTCTGTCCATTATCATGCAAGGACAGACATAGGCAAAAGAAACGTCAACCAGGATAACTTCATGGTGGATACTCTCTTTCAGTACGGGGGAGAGGACTGCGAGATCAAGGGCTATATAGACTGTGCAAAGGATGAGATCCACATCGCGGCGATAGCAGACGGAGTCGCATCATCTAATCACGGTGAACTGGCTTCAAAGGCTGCCATTCAGGCACTTACCCACTTCATTGAAAACTATCGCAATGACGAGGGACTTAACGAGAATCTGATCGAGGAGTTTTTAAACCAGCTTAACGAAAAGATAATAATACTCTCAAATAAGATAGGGATGACTGCCACTACCATATCGATACTCATGTGGAAGAACGATAAGTACTGCATTGCAAATATCGGAGACAGCCCTGTATATAAGTTAAGCGACGATCATCTTTATAAGCTCAGCGAAGAGCATGTGCTATCAAATGAAAAGCTTCAGGCGGGACTTAATGTGACCACGCAGGATTTCCATACACTGACCAGGTATCTTGGAAAGACAAACACAGCAGGTAGCGAGATGGCATATATAAGAAGCGGTGTGATAAAGAAGGGAGATATATTTCTTATATGTTCCGACGGCATAAGCGGGATAACCACCGATGCGGAAAAAAGGAAATATATGAAAAAAGACGGAGAAAAGGCAATAAGGGAGTTTTATAAATGCGCGCACAAGCATCCCGCAATGGATAACTGCACTGCGATCATTTTAAAATTCTAGGAGGAGAAAGATGATCACTTTAAATGACTATCTGTATAGCGGCAATACCGTACTCAAGATACTGCTTCAGTATTCATCCGACTTAAAGAAGGAAGCAATTGAAACAGGCAATGCCATAGATTTAGCCCACAGCAATTTTTTAATGCAGATAATAGAGCTATTGGAACATACGGACTTTCTGTCATCACAGTCACTGAGGCTAAAGGAGTTTTATCTGTATATGACAGAGAAATATCCGTTCCTTGCCTTTACGTTCAAGGGAAGGATCAAATCCCTGATACGTGCTGAGGAAAAGTTTAACGGATATGTCCTTGAATACATATATGACTATTACAAGGCGAAGAACGAGTTCCCCACTGCGACAATGATAAAGAACAATCTTAACTGCTTCAGGGACCTTATCGCATACCGAATAGTAATCTCTCTTCCCAAGTGTCACATAAAGGAAGGGGAAAACAGGGAGCAAAAGGAGCTTGAGTATCTTTATCAGATAGCTGAGGATCTTCCGGGGTTTATCGAGGAAAAGGGATTTACTCCACAGCTTTCCGGTCATCCCGAGGAGGAACAAAGCTATAAGCTATCCGATAAATGCAGGGCATATTACAGGGACTATGTAATAAAGCCGCGTTCTGCCGGATACAGATCTCTTCATATAACTTTCTATGACAACCTTACCAGATGCTATACCGAGGTACAGCTTCGTACAAAGGATATGGATGATTATGCGGAGATCGGAGATGCAAATCATTTCGGATATGAGAAAACACAGGAAGTGAACAGGACAAGAAGAGACATAATACGCCCGGGTGAATGCTCATACTTTGATGAAGCATATGAAAGGCTGATAAAGCTTTTGGAGCTTGATCTTTCATCCCTTGATGTAAATATGTTCAGGGCATACAATAACCAGCTAATAAATGACGGATGCGGACTGTTTCGTGGCAGACAGATCCTGCCGTTTGAACACTTATCGAGATTTCAGAATGACATAAACATGTGAAAGGAGGCATTATGGCAGCGTTTGACAGGATTAAATGCGGTATTGAGGAGATGGATGAGGCTCTCGACAACATAAGACTCGGAGACAACGTGGTATTTCGTGTATCCGATCTTAGTCAGTTCAAGTATTTCTGCGAGCCGTATGTAAAGCAGGCGATAAAGGATAAGAGAAATATCATATATCTAAGATTTGCAAGCCATGAGCCTCTTATAGAGGACTGCCCCGAGGTAAAGAAGATAAATGTGACACTGTCTCACAGGTTTGAAAACTTTACCGTTGATATCCACAACATCATCGAAAAACAAGGAAAGGATGCTTTCTACGTATTTGACTGTCTTTCCGAGCTTCAGACCGCATGGGCGACTGATCTTATGATGGGTAACTTCTTCAGAGTAACATGTCCGTTTCTTTTTATATGGGGTACGGTTGCCTACTTCCCTATCTTCAGAGGCAAGTACTCCGTTCA
>JAEEUS010000034.1 GCA_016290615.1 Lachnospiraceae bacterium
AAGGATGAAAATGTCATAAAAGACTTAAGACTTGGAAAAAACGCTAGGAAATATCTTAAGGAGCCCATCACCTGCAATCTTGTCTCATACGGGAACAATATCGTAGCTTCGGTTACCGAGCCTGTAAGGGACATAGTGACGGAGTATATTTCAAAATTCGAATTCTATCACTGCTTTGAAACACCCAACATGAACTGGCTGAATGAGAGGCTAATAAAGCTCGGACATAAGGTCTGCTTCATGGCGGAGTACTATCTTTTTGATGCTGATAAAAAACTTGATCTTACCTGTCCATATGAAACAAGGATCCTTGAGCAAAAAGACTTTAAGGATCTTTATCTGCCTGAGTGGAGCAATGCTCTATGTGCAGACAGAAAAGAGCTTGATGTACTGGGGATAGGTGCCTACGATAATGGCAGACTGATCGGTTTTGCGGCCTGTTCCGCAGACTGTGACGATATGTGGCAGATAGGCGTGGATGTTTTACCCGAATACAGAAGAAACGGCATAGCATCGTACCTTACAAATGCTCTTGCTCGTGAGATAATCAAAAGAGGCAAAGTCCCGTTTTACTGTACTGCATGGTCAAATATCCGCTCGGTAAGAAATGCCGTAAAGAGCGGCTTCATACCGGCATGGGTCGAGATGACGGCAAAGCCTGCTGATATAGTCGACAAGATGAATGAGTAAACATATGGAAAAGAACAATATAGTCCTTATCGGAATGCCGGCATCCGGAAAGAGCACTGTCGGAGTAATACTAGCAAAAATACTCGGGATGGATTTTGTTGATACGGATATTCTGATACAAAAGATAAACGGACAAAGACTCAATGAGATAATAGATACTCAGGGTGTGGATGCATTCCTTGATATCGAGGAAAAAGCCCTTCTCTCGCTTAATATATCAAATACTGTGATCGCCACCGGCGGAAGTGCGATCTACAGCAAAAAAGGCATGGAATCTCTTAAAAAGACATCTAAGGCAGTATATCTTAAAGTCTCAAAACAGGAGATATTTGCGCGCCTTAAGGATATCAAAGAAAGAGGCGTTGTACTTCTGGATGATCAGAGCATGGATGACATGTATCTGGAGAGAACAAAACTGTATGAAAAATATGCCGATATCACCGTATCTGAAGATGGTCATTCCATCGAGGAAACAGTGCAGGCAATAATCGGGATGATATAGGATTTTACTTGCGCTTAAGCCCTTTGCAAAGTATAATTTTAAGTTAGTGAGGGGTAGTTGAGTGGAATGAAAAAGTTTCATATTGATGAACGATATATAAGCGTAAATCTTACACGTACGATAATAATCTATACATTTCTTGTACCGTACTGTATCTATCTGTCTGTAGACTGCTTCAGACCCGGATCTGACAGGATCGGACTGCTTGCGGCTTTCTGTGCAGCCATGACTGCGATCGCCGTAAGCCTTTTGTGTGCATGCCGTTTTGTCAAGAATGCACCCAAGGTGCTGATGCATATAGCGATCATCATACAGTGCTTTGTTTACTGGTTTACTTTCGGAGTTTTTCTGTATACGGGCGGAACGGGCGGAACGAGTATCTTTCTGATATTCGCTGCGGCACCGGTCTGCTTCTTTTTCTTTAATCTGTTCTACGGATCGATCTTCTGCGTCATACTGTTTATCATAATGTACGTATATATGACAACACCTCTGCATCTATTGGGATATCAGTTCCCCGAGATGTATTATCAGCGTCTTCCGATGATGTATCTGATCGAAGTAGTCATGTGTGCAATAGCCCAGTACGAGGCGGTAAGGGCAAGGATCAAGCAGGATATCGCCCTTGATGAGGCAAAACGTGCAAATGCGGCTAAATCGGACTTTTTGGCCAATACCAGCCATGAGATAAGAACTCCCATAAATGCGGTACTCGGAATGAACGAGATGATAATGCGCGAGACTCAGAAATGCGAGGAAAGCGCATATGATTCCGAAACATACAAAAAATCGATGGACAGGATCAAGGACTATGCCGCTAACCTTGACAGTGCGGGCAACAACCTGCTCGCGATAATAAATGACATCCTTGATTTTACAAAGATCGAGGAAGGCAGGATGGACATAGTCGATGTCGAGTACCAGCTAAGCTCGGTCCTTAATGATGTCAGCAACATGGTCCACTTCAAGTCAAAGGAAAAGAACCTTGAATTTGAAACAGAGATAGACAAAAAGCTTCCTGACAGATTAAGAGGAGATGAAGTCAGAGTAAGACAGATAATGACAAATATCCTCTCAAATGCCGTGAAATACACCGATGAGGGAAGGATATGCCTTAAGATAAGCGGCAGCGATGTCATAACCGACGGAGCGGGCAATCAGGTTATAAGACTGATCATCGCCATATCCGATACGGGAAGAGGTATCAGGCAGGAGGATATAGGAAAGCTGTTTACCAAGTTTGAAAGAGTGGATCTGGATAAGAACAGCACGATAGAGGGAACCGGACTCGGTCTTGCCATCACAAAGAGGATCATTGACATGATGAACGGTGATATCACTGTAGAGAGCATCTACGGCGTAGGATCGACATTCACTGTCACACTTCCTCAGAAAGTCGTTTCAACGGATCCCATCGGTGATTTCAACACAAGATTTAAAAAGCAGGCAGGAGCGAGCAAGAAATATCAGGATATCTTCAGGGCTCCCGATGCAAGGATACTCATTGTGGATGATACAAGGATGAACCTTGTCGTGGCTACGGAGTTTTTGCGTGATACACAGATAAAGATAGATACCGCGCTTTCGGGCAATGAGGCTATAGAGATGGCAGGTAGCATACACTACGATGTTATTCTGATGGATCAGCGTATGCCCGGTATGGACGGTGTGGAAGCGATGCATGTCATAAAGGGGCAGACAGACGGAGCCAATGTCTCTACTCCGATGATATGCCTTACGGCCGATGCCGTAATAGGCGCAAAGGAAAGATATATATCACAGGGATTTACGGACTATCTGTCAAAGCCTATCGATTCTCAAGCACTTGAGAGGATGTTAAGAACATATCTTCCCAAGGAAAAGATAAGGATCAAGATCCAGGATGCGGTTGTTCCCAAAAATGACGGCATAAACAGATTCGTTCCACTTTTTGATGCAGGCATAGAAGTACGAAAAGGTATAAAGAACTGCGGCGGAGACGAAAAGTTCTATGAAGCGATGCTTGTTGAGTACTATGAGAGTGCCAAAGAGAAAATGGAGCTTCTTTGTGAATACTTTGATAAATCAGACCTTAAAAACTACGGTATAGTGGTTCATGCAATAAAGTCGACATCAGCTACGATAGGCGCCAAAAAACTCTCTGAGATGGCAGCCGGTCTTGAGCGTGCGGCAGACGAAGAGAATATTGAAAAGATAAAAGCTTCTCATGATGATCTGCTTGCGCTTTATAAGAGCATACTTGATGTGATAGGGCCTTTTGCAAAGGATAAAAACAAAACGACAAAGGAAGATGAAGTACTTATATTTACTCCAACAGAAGCTTTATGAGTGACACACAAAAAATAAAAAGACACAGATCAAAACACAGACCCGCGTGGGTAAAACTTGATAATACCGCGCTTCTTTTTCCCGCGATAGCAAGCAGGGAGATGAGCAATGTATACAGGATAGCCGTAACCTTAAAAGAGGACATTGACGGTGAACTGCTTCAGAAAGCACAGGACATGGTACTGCCGCAGTTTCTGGCTTTCAGAATGAATCTAAAGACCGGTATCTTCTGGTATTATCTTGAGGAAAACGACAGAAAGCCTCCCAAGGTTGTCGAGGAGAATTCCTATCCGGGAGCATATATAAACAAGTCACAGAACAATCATTATCTTTTCAGAGTGACATATTATAAAAAGCGTATCAATCTTGAAGTGTTCCATGCACTGACTGACGGATACGGCGGACTTCTGTTTTTAAAGGAGCTCGTATATCAGTATCTTAGACTGTCTCATCCCGAAGAGCTAAAGGGAGAAAAGGACAGGCTTTCTCCGGGACTTGTGCTTGATATGGAAGACAGCTATGTCAAGAACTTTAAGAGCGCGCAGAGCAGGAAGGAAGCATACCGTTCACGTAAATCAGTCATAATAAAAGGCGAGCATCTTGTAAGAGGCGAGATGGGAGTAATCCACGGATATCTTCCTCTCGATCAGATAAAGGCAGCTTCAAAGAAGCATAATGTTACCATTAACCAGTATCTGGTAGGAGCATTTGTATATTCCATCTACAGGGAATATCTAAAGGGAGCAACAAGCGACAGACCGATAAACTTATGCGTGCCTGTTGATCTGAGAGGATTCTATGACTCGCATACGATAAAGAATTTCTTTGCTATGGTCATGGCAAGATTCCAGCCGCAGAAGGAAGAGTATTCCTTTGATGAAGTGCTTGAGATAGTATCAACTAGCCTTAAGGAACAGATAACAAAGGAAAATCTTGACAAGATACTTTCATACAATGTTTCAAACGAACAGAACATCTTCTTAAAGCCGATACCGCTGTTTATCAAAAACATTGCGATAAGAAGCGTATATCATTCAACGGTGGATGCAACGACAGCCACAATGACAAACATCGGTGACGTAAAGCTAAGAGAGCCTTACTCAGAGTATGTTGAGCATTTCTATGCGATGCTTGCCATGTCAAGAGGCCAGGAGCTTAAAGGCGCCATCGTATGCTATAACGGTACTCTGATAGTCACATTCACCACTAGATTTTCAGATGTATCGATACAGAAGCGGTTTTTCAGACTTATAAGCGAAGACGGAGTGGAGGTCGCGATAGAGACCAATGACTACAGAGAAGAAGAGTGAATACAAAAGAATAACGACCAAATGTCCGCAGTGCAAGATAATCCTGTTTGATCAGCCAGACATCTGCCCCTTATGCCAGTGCATAATCGAGGAGACCGAGGCTGATGAGGAAAGACGCATTACAGATCTGTTTGGCGGGAATGCTCCCTATCCTGATGTAGAGGGAAGAAGAAAGAAACTGAGACTGGCACTAAAGATCGTACTGTTTATCTTTGTAGTGGCAGAAATTCTCATGATAACGATAAACCGACTTACAACTGTCAGCTATCCCTGGTCGCTGATAACAGGCGTGGCTCTTTTATACATCTATCTGTCACTCATGTACTGGATAGCATATGATTCGGGATTTGCGTCAAAAGTGGGACTGCAGATCATGCTGACTGCATTTTTGCTGTTTGCGATAGATTACTTTAACGGCATGAGAGGCTGGGCTCTTGAATGGGCCATACCCGGCATCATACTCCTTGGAGATTTCATAGTCGCCGTACTGATGCTTATTAACCGCAGCCGCTGGCAGAGCTATCTGCTGCTATTGCTGTTTCTGGCGATAATATCATTTGTTCTGATCATACTGTATCTTTGCGGAGTGATATCAAATATACTCATGCCGCTCATATGTGAAGCGGTTACGTTTTTATATCTGTTTGTGATGATTTTGTTCGGTGAACGAAAGGCGGAACATGAATTCAGCAGGCGATTCCATATTTAAGAATAAAAAGAATACAGAACCTGCAGAAGATATAAGCCTAAGGGGAAAGACTGCGCGTCACCTGGTAAAGGTAGCAAACCATCTTCCTGTTGTGGGACCTTTGAGAGTAAACGGAGCCCTGCAGAATCTGGTAAGCGAGCATGAGAGAGACTGGAAGTTTTCGGACAGCCTGAACAATACAGTCATAAACATGGATCTTTTTAAAATGGAGCTGCTTGAAAAAAAGGATGATGAGTCTGACAGAAGAAACAGATATGTGATCCTTCAGCTTCACGGAGGCGGCTACTACGGAAAGCTTCACAACACATACAGGGCCGTGGCTGCATTCTATCATGAACTGACAGGCGGATTTGATGTGCTTTCCATAGATTACAGGGTAGCACCCGAACATCCCTATCCCGCAGCGCTTGAAGATGCCGTGGCATCGTACAGATGGCTCATTGAACACGGATATCTGGCTGAACATATAGTTGTTTCGGGAGATTCTGCCGGAGGAGGACTTGCTCTTGCACTGTGTCTGTATCTGAGAGATCACAAGATGGAGCTTCCTGCGGGCATCATAACCATGAGTGCATGGGCCGATCTGACAAAGAGCGGTGATTCCTATCAGGAAAACTATGACAGCGATCCGATATTCGGAGGCTCAAAACATACACTTGTTTATAAAAAGGGATATTATAAAGACCAGAATCCGGCTACACCCTATATATCACCGATATACGGCGTATTTAACGGATTCCCGCCAATGCTGATGCAGGTAGGCGAGCTTGAGATGCTTCTTGATGATACGGTCTCAGTTGCAGCAAAGGCAAAAGCAGCGGGCGTAAAGGTAAGAAAGCATATATATCCCGGAATGTTTCATGTATTCCAGTTAGGACTTGCGACTTTCCCTGAATCCAAGGAAGCATGGGAAGAGATAAAGCAGTTCATACATATAATAACCGGGGAGGGTTTTTTTGATTGAGCAGACAGTATGACAACACAACATATATAGAAAAGCTTATATTCGGGATCTTTGCATCTGTCGGGATCATATTCGTGATAGCTGCGATCATCTGCGGTATAAACGGAAACAGAAAAAACAATGAATATGAGCATATAACTGGTCAGATAGTCGATATAGTACATCACGGCGACAACTATGATGTATATGTATCATATAGATTTAACGGAAATGACTACGATGATATACCTATAAATACCTATACGAGCACAATGCGAGAAGGTGATGACATCGAGCTTCTGATCAATCCCGATGATCCGTTTAAGGCAGACAGCCCAACAGGTACGATTATCATTGTTTTGGTATTCGGTATAATGGGTATAATATTTGCATGCATCGGTATCATACCCTTTGTCGTAAAGGAAAAGAGAAGAAGAAAGAACGAGGATCTTGTGAACAACGGAACTGCCGTATGGGCAAAGGTCGACCGTGTTGAGGTGAATACGACCTATGCTGTAAATCACAGGCATCCGAGACGTATCGTCGCAAAGTATTCTGATGAGTATACAGGCCAGATGTGCGAGTATACAAGCGACAATCTCTGGGATGAAAGATACTTTGATGTACCTCAGGACACTGAAGTAAGAGTCTACATCGACAGAAACGATGCGAAAAAATACTTTGTTGATTACGAGAGCATAAATCTGGAGAGCAACTGGTGATCAGTCGGACATTACCAGATCCATGAATTTCTTTGCAGAGACGGAAGCTTCTGTATTCTTTAAGGAGAGCATGCTGACCGCACGATCGGGAAGGCTTTCTGAAAGCTTAAGCTTTTTTACACTGCCTGAGTCTATCGCAGAGCGTGAGAATTCCTCCGTGATACCGGCAACACCAAGGCCGATACCTGCAAGAGATATGAGAAGTTCATAACTTGCGAGCTCTATTTCGGGCTCGAGTCTGAGACCGTGTTTTAGGAAGCAGTCCTCAAGAAACCTTCTTGAGCCTGCTTCTTTTTCTAGTAAGATCAAAGGAAGCTTTGATATCTCCTTAAGAGTATAGGTCCTGTCAAAATCTATGTCGTAATCGGGTGCGGCAACAAAGGCGGTATGAGTCTTGAAACACATATATGATTCAAAGTGATCGTCTCTTTCATTGGTGGTTGCAAATGCGATATCAACCAGCCCGCTGTTAAGATAATTCATTACACGTCTTGAGGTTCCGTTTAATATCTTTACCTTTACACCGGGATATAGCTTGTGATATTCATGCAGGATGTTTAATAGATAGCTTTCTGTAAGGGTATTGCTGGCTCCAATCTTAAGCTCGCCTCTTACAAGGTTCTTGGTTTCTCCAAGTCTTGTTTCACCCGCTTCCAAAAGAGAGAGCGCGCTTGAAACATATTCATAGAGTGTATTGCCGTCAGAAGTTAACATAACTCCACGAGACGTTCTTGAAAAAAGTCTGACTCCCAGGGAATCCTCAAGTATCTTTATCGACTGGCTGACAGCCGACTGGCTCAGATAAAGCTCCTTTGCCGTAGCCGAGATGTTGCCCGTATCTGCGACCGCCTTAAAGATCTTGTAATGTTCAAGTTTTGCCTGCATGACTTACCTCCATGAATTATGTAAACTAATATAAGAAAAACTAATATTAGACATTAAAATATTCTGATTTACTTATATCTATGATTCGATTATAATCATTATTGCTGACTCACGCAACTGTGATCAGCTATTGCAAGTGTTTTATATTGGGGTATTCCCGGGAGGTAAAAATGTCAGAAAGAAGAGTAGGAACAGTATCAAGAGGTATCCGTTGTCCCATCATCAGACAGGGCGATGACCTTGCTCAGATCGTTACAGACAGTGTTGTTGAAGCTGCCGAGTTCGAAGGATTTGAGTTAAAGGACAGAGATGTTATCTCTGTAACAGAGTCTATCGTTGCAAGATCACAGGGCAACTACTGTACCATAGATGATATCGCGACAGATGTAAGAGCAAAGCTTGGCGGAGGCACAATAGGTGTTATCTTCCCCATCCTTTCAAGAAACCGTTTTGCCATCTGCCTTAAGGGTATCGCAATGGGAGCTAAGAAGATCGTGCTCATGCTCTCATATCCTTCAGATGAAGTAGGTAACGAGCTTGTCAGCCTTGACAAGATCGACGAGGCAGGAGTTAATCCCTACAGTGATGTACTCACACTTGAAAAGTACAGAGAGCTTTTCGGATACGGAAAGCACGAGTTCACAGGTGTTGACTACGTTGAATACTACAGTGACCTTATCAAGGAGACAGGCTGTGATGTAGAGATCATCTTTGCAAACCAGGCAAAGGCTATCCTTGATTATACAAAGAACGTTATCAACTGTGATATACATACAAGAGCAAGAACAAAGAGGATCTTAAAGGCTGCAGGTGCCGAGAAGGTATTCGGTCTTGACGAGATCATGAACGCACCCATTAACGGAAGCGGCTGCAACGAGATGTACGGACTTCTCGGTTCAAACAAGGCTACCGAAGGTCAGGTTAAGCTCTTCCCCAGAGAGTGCAAGCAGCTTGTTCTTGATATTCAGGCAAACATCCTTGAGAGAACAGGAAAGCATGTTGAAGTAATGGTATACGGCGATGGCGCATTCAAGGATCCCAAGGGTAAGATCTGGGAGCTTGCTGATCCGGTAGTTTCACCCGCATTTACGGACGGTCTTATCGGAACACCCAACGAGTTAAAGCTTAAGTATCTGGCTGACAATGATTTTGCAAATCTTTCAGGACAGGCACTTAAGGATGCGATCTCAGAGAGCATCAGAAAGAAGGATGCTGATCTTGTAGGAAAGATGGCAAGTGAAGGAACAACACCCCGTCAGCTGACAGACCTTATCGGTTCACTCTGTGACCTTACTTCAGGCTCAGGCGACAAGGGAACTCCTGTAGTACTTGTTCAGGGTTACTTTGACAATTATACAAACTAGTTTACATAACTATCAATGAGGCGGACTGTTCCGCCTCATTTTTATTTGTTATAATGAACCTATGAACAGGATAAGGATAGATTCTCTGGATCTGGAGGAACTGAATATATACTCAAAGCTCTCCGAAGTGCAGCTGTTAAGGTATCATGAGCCCAAGCCCGGTATATTTATTGCGGAAAGCCCCAATGTCATCATGAGAGCAATATCGGCAGGATACGAGCCCATATCTTTTCTGGTACAGGATGATCTTTATGAAAAGGAAGCGATTCCACTTTTGGAAAAGACGGCTAAGATCTTCGGAGATGACAAGGTAAAGGATATAAATGTATATACGGCAGAGCTTGATGTTATAAACACTCTGACAGGCTTTGCCATGACAAGAGGGATACTGGCTGCACTGAATAGAAAGCCCATGGAGGATATCGATACATTTATACAGTCAAAAAAAAGACTGGCTATCCTTTATGACATAGTCAATCCGACTAATGTAGGTGCCATAATAAGAAGTGCGGCAGCTCTTGGTATGGATGGAATTATGTTAACCAATGACTGTGCAGACCCGTTCTACAGAAGAGCAGCAAGAGTCAGCATGGGAACTGTTTTCCAGATCCCTCTGATAAAGGTTGACATAACTATCAACAAGCTGAATGGATCAGGCTTTACCACAGTCGCCATGGCGCTTACCGATGATTCTTTATCCATAGCGGATAAGAGAATAAAGGAGGCACAAAAGACAGCCATAGTACTGGGTACGGAAGGAGAAGGCCTTCCTAAAGAAGTAATAGATAAATGCACATATACGGCAAAGATACCGATGTATCACGGAGTGGACTCGCTCAATGTGGCAGCTGCCAGTGCCGTTGCATTTTATGAAATATGCAAAGAAGGTTAACATAACATATGGATAAAGCACCTCAGCTGACAACACTCTGTTACATAGAGCATGATGATAAATACCTGATGCTTCACAGAGTAAAAAAGGAAAATGATATAAACAAGGACAAATATATAGGGATAGGCGGTCACTTCGAATACGGCGAAAGCCCCGATGAATGTCTTTTACGAGAGGCAAGGGAAGAAACGGGACTTACACTTACCGATTACAGGGCAAGAGCCATAATAACCTTTGTATACGGAGAAAACGTAGTTGAATACATGCATCTGTATACAGCAACAGGCTTTGAAGGAGAGATTTTGGAATGTGACGAAGGAGAGCTTGTCTGGATAGAAAAGGACAGGGTTGACGAGCTTGATATCTGGGAAGGCGATCTGATATTCTTTGATCTGTTAAATAAGGATACAGAGTTTTTCTCACTGAAACTCATATATGATACTGATGACAGACTTATAAAGGCAATACTTAACGGGAAAGAATACGGAAGGGATGAAAGATGAAACATTTTAAAGCAGGACTTATCGCAATACTTATGATACTCATGATGTCTCTTGCATTCACTGCATGCTCTAAGAAAGAAGAGGTAGAGGAAGAGGAAGAGACATACGAGGAAGAGCAAAAGCCCAAAAAGGAAAAGAAGAAAAAGACAGAAGATGCAGTCAGCCCTGCTGTTGAAAAAGAGCCTGAAACAGAAGCAGACGATGATGAAAAAAACATGGAAGTCTACAAGGAGTTTCTTGAAGGCAGGATAGCTGTAACAATAAAAGACGAGTATTATCTCGAAGACGGCGCTTACTTTCTTGAGGATATAATAAACTCATATGCGATAAAGCTTGGAGAGAACCTTCTTCCGAACGTTATAAGCGAGGGCGGCTATTCATACATTGACTGCGGCATGGACGGACACAAGGAACTGGCACTTCGACTCTACTACACGGATACAAACGAATTTGCAAGTCCGTATACCGAATACATGATATTTAAGAGCAGCGATAAGGGATTCAAGCTCTGTGCCAGCGCTAATACATATTACAGGTCTGAAGCGACCGTAAACGAGTACGGATATATAACAGAGGGAGGAAGCACGGGAGCAGCTTCGGCATATTTCAGAAGCTCCTTTGTTGATGCTGACGGTATCGAACAGTGGATATGCTCGGATTCGTATCTGATGGGACTTGAAAAGCCGATGATACCTCCGGACAGTCTTTCAGGACCTCTGTCAAACAAGATACCTACAAATTTCAACTATGAGCCCGGATACTACTACCTTAACTGCTATCTGTTTGAAGACTATCAGCTTCCGGACTATGACCCAGATACATGGGACAGCGATTATGAGGGACTGGTTAAGGCAAGACTCTACGTATTTGAGGATGAAAAGGGAAACGGGGTAATGCCTGACAAGAACTATGTGAGCATCTGTGCTCAGAACGGAGTCCAGATACTTACAAAAGAGGAGTTTGAAAGCGCCCAGAACGAGCATAACAAGGCTATAGGATATGATACAAAGATACAGAACGGAAAGGAGATCGAGTGGACACCGTTTGATGTTACCGACAAGGTCTCTATAGATGCACAGCTGAGTAAGTTTATCGATAACTCCGACATGTGGTATCTTGAAGAATCAAAACAGGAGAGCGGCAGCGAGGTAAGCTATGTCATAACGGATCTTAACAGAAACGGAAGATATGAACTGATCCGTTCCGAAAGACTGAGCGAAAACCCCAATAACAGTGAATTCTGCAGAAACAGATTCTTTGAGATAACAGAAGACTACAAGTCTGTTTACAAGATGGACTATGAAGTCGAGAACATGTGGGCAAACGGAGAACTGAGCGGCTGGTCGCATGATCTTATAAGAGCTCAGAAAGGCGAGCTCAACTGCTACTGGAATCCCGATTTCGGTTCGGCCGTTGATGACGGAGGAACCGCATATTTCTATGTTGTACCTACAATGAGCGTCAACCAGTATGGAGCAAGCGAATGTAAGCTGGTACTGAGAGCAAACAACTCTCACAAGATGGGTTACAGTTCCGGAATAGGAATGGCGGACTTTACACATGAGCAGTATATTGACGAGGGAGGATTCGAATGCAGCAAGCAGGCTTATGAAAATGCTGCCGAGATATCATTCCCTTCGGACTACTGGACTCATGATAAAGTCTATATGCTGTATGTGACACTCGATGACAATAAGGATAAATGGAAAGAAGCACTCACAGAGTCTGCAAGTGCTTACTTTTTCAGTACACAGTATGAATGATCATTTAAAGAATCCGACAAGGCCAACTACAAGGATGACCATTAAAACAGCCGGTACAAAGTATTTCATGTAGTTCTTTAACCAGCCGGGCATCTTAAGGCCTTCACCGGCATTGGCTTCATTTATGAATTTATCCCAGCCCCATCCGTAGCGGACCGTACAGAAGATTACGTATATGATCGCACCTATGGGCAAAAGAAGATTTGATACTACAAAGTCTTCAAGATCAAGGACTCCCGTTCCTTCACCGAACGGCATGAATCCTGACCAGATATTGAATCCCAGCGCACAGGGAAGTGCGAGAATAAACATGCCGATAGCACATATCAGGCATGTTTTTTTTCTGCCAAGACCTGTAAGTTCCATGACATTTGCAATGACGTTTTCATATACTGCAAATGCTGTGGAAAGCGCTGCAAAGCTCATGAACAGGAAGAAAAGCGATCCCCACAACCTTCCAAGACTCATATTTGCAAATACATTTGGCATTGTTATGAATAAAAGGCTGGGTCCTGCGTTAACATCTATCCCGTATGAGAAGCATGCAGGGAACATTATGAGTCCTGCAGTTATAGCAACAAATGTATCCAGTATAGTTATGTTAACCGATTCTCCAAGAAGACTTCTTTCCTTGTTGATATAGCTTCCAAAGACAGCCATCGAACCGATACCGATGCTCAATGTGAAGAATGCCTGATTGAGCGCACCCATCAAAACATTTGCAAAGCCGATCTTCATTGTCCTGTTAAGATCCGGAAGAAGAAAGAAGCTTAATCCTTCCTTTCCGCCAGGCATCGTAAATGAATTTATCGCAAGAACTATCATGATAAGAAGCAAAGCTCCCATCATGTATTTTGTTATCCTCTCAAGACCTCCCTGAAGGCCTATGGCAAGAACGGTAAAGCTTATTATGACAACAACAGCCAGATAACCGATATTGACAGAAGGAGAAGCAAGCATCGCGCCAAACTGTTCGCCTATCATGTCGGGGGTTGCATTTGTAAAGTCTCCGCATAAAAATCTTACAAAATATCTGAGTATCCATCCGGCAACGACTGCGTAGTACATCATAAGCATTATGCAGCCTATCATACCGACATAGCCGTGTATGTGCCACTTGCTGTTTTTCGGCTCCAGATCATCATACATTCTTACGGGAGCTTTCTGAGAGGCTCTTCCTATGGCAAATTCCATTGTCATGACAGGTATGCCGAACATGATGAGCATTAAGAAGTAGAGTATGAGGAATATGCCTCCGCCGTACTGACCGGTTATGTAGGGAAACTTCCATACATTTCCAAGACCTATGGCACATCCTGCGCTTAACAGGATGAAACCGAGTCTGCTTGCAAGCTTTTCTCTTGAGTTTTCCATGATAAATCCTAATCCTTTTTTATGATCTTATAGTGACGGTGAAACGATTCACCTCGTCTATATTATCATATCTTATCAAGGATTTGAATTTGTGCCTGTCAAATATATTCTTTGCGATCGAAAGCCCCAGTCCGCTGCCGCTTTCATTCGAGCGGGTCTCATCGCCTTTGACAAAAGGCTTAAAGAGCTCAGCAGGCGTTATATCAGGAAGGCTATCTGTCGTGTTTGAGATCACGAACTCCTTTTTGGCCCCGTTTATATTTATCTCCCCTTTTTCATTTACATATCTGACAGCATTTGAAATGAGATTTTCGATCGCGGTCGAAAGCTGCGCCATGTTCCCCTTTACAAGATATGAACCGCTTATATCTACAGATACATCGCGCCCCCCTAAAAGCGGCATATACTTGTCTATTAGTTCTTTGGATAATTCGATAAGATCGACTTTATCCTTCCCCGGTTTTGAAGTGTCATATTCCAGCTTTAAAAGTGAGAGATTATCTGAAATGAGCCTGTTCATGTAGTCGGTATTCTTTAGGATGCAGTCGGCATAATGATCCCTCTTTTCATTATTCAGATTCTCTTTGAGATTCTCCGCATAGCCTCGCATAGCCGCAAGAGGAGACTTAAGATCATGAGCCATTGAGTTCATGAGTGTGCGTCTGTATTCCTCCTGTTCATATATACGTCTGTATTTTTTATATTTGAATATGCCGCTTAGGATCGAGATGATAAATATGATCACAAAGAGAGGCTGCAAGATCGCGCTCAGTATAAAGCCGAAGCTTCTTTCATAGGACGAGCGTGAAAAGCTCTCAACGATGTATGAGTTATCATTCTCATCCACATAGATACTGCTTGTGATCACCAGTACCGATCCGAACATGGAACCGTCGTTTACATGTGTTGTCTGGGTCACTTCTCTGTCAAGATATGAAGTATTGAGTCTGTCGCCAAAGTAGTTTATATCATCCTCATTTGTTCCAACTCTGACAAATATTGATATCTTATCGCTGTCGGTGATGTGCTCATAGCCTTCGGTATTATCGGGAGTAAGATCAACTTCTTCGATAAACTCAGGCTCTTTATAAGTATCGTGCATCGTATTATCGAATTCTTTTGTTACTGTAAGTTTTCCCGGAAGGAACCTATCGTCTTTGATATATACGTCTTTAAGTCTGAAAGCATAGTATTGCGGGTTTTCGTTATAGGTATGGGTCTCGCTTGTTACCTCTCCGTTATCAATGCTGTATGTATGAAAGGTATTTGTATCATCTTCATAGGGCAGCAGTCTTGCATCAAAGAGACTCGCATCACAGATGTAGATATCCGATTTTTGAGCGGGATCATCATTTCTTATGAACATATAGGCTCTGCGGGATGAATCGGCAATAACTTCGCCTGACTTTATGTCAACCACTCTTATGTACTTTATCCCGTCAATGTATCCTTCTGCACAGTTTATACCAAGCTTAAGATCGAGCCTTGGCTTTGTAGCACTTGAGCCTGAGAATAATTCAGGATTATCCATTTCAGTCACAAGAGAATCCATATCCGATTTGATCGCATTTGTATATGCCACTTCATAGAATGCATATGCAACATAGTTCGAAACAACATAAACGATCATAAATATCACGGCAAGGATCGCCACTCTTTTTAGCAGCATGCGCCACAGCACGGGCTTTTTGTTCTGTTTATTCATTTTTTACTCCTCCGTCAGTTTATATCCTTTGGAAATAACGGTCTTTATCTGAGTACCGGCGCTTCCGAGTGCACAGCGGAGTTTTTTAACATGATTATCGACTATACGGGGTGAACCGTAAAAGTCATTCCCCCAGATCATGTCAAGAAGAGTATCCCTGCTTATTACCCAGTTTGGATGCTTCATCATATAGGCAAGTATCTCAAACTCCTTTGGAGCAAGTTCAATATCTTTACCGCATGCAGTCACGTTTAAGGTTACGGGATTGAGCGTGATATTTCCGCAGACAAGCTCAGGCTTTGAAACGGTCCCGCTTGCCCTTTTTAAAAGAGCATTTACCTTTGCATACAGCTCAGCAAGAGAAAAAGGCTTGGTGATATAGTCATCGCATCCCAGCTCATATCCGTAGAGCTTGTCATCCTCTGAAGTACGCGCAGTCAGAAACAGTACCGGTACATCTTTTTTAGAGCGTATCCTTCTACAGAGAGTAAAGCCGTCGATATGAGGCAACATGACATCAAGTATTATCAGATCGAAATCATCGCTTTGAATAAGGTTTAGCCCCTCATCACCGTCACTTGCGGCTGTTATCTTTATGCTGCCTTCTGATTTTGCATTAAAATAGTCCGATATGACTTCTCTTATCTGATCATCATCCTCTACAAGTAAAAGTCTTGCCGACATTTTGATCTTACCTCCAATGATCCGTTATCTCATACATTAAATCTAACGGAGCGATGTATCCTTTGTGTATCCATTGTATGCTTTTTAGATAAAATAATTGTAGCATATCGGTGTAAATATTGTATTATAGTAGTAATAAAGTCATGACGGAGGATATCTATGATCATATGTCCTAATTGCGGAGCCAAGATAGAGGATGATATAACCAAATGTCCCTATTGCGGATATATCAATAAAGAAGGCGCAGAGAAAAAGTATAAAGAAGACCTTGATCAGATTAGAGAAAATATAGAAGAGACAAAAAAGGAACCTGCAAAGGCTCTGGCAAAGGGAGTAAAAAAGGGAACCAAGGTCATACTTGTTACTGTATTGGCCATACTCTTCCTTGCAGCTTTGTTTGTTATCGAGCTTGCAAGAGAGATGAAGGACAAGCCCAAGGAGTTTCTTTCAGCCGAAGAACAGGTCTATGCATCCGCATACAAGGAGGAGGCCTCAAAGCAGATCGGGGAGGCTTACGATAATAACGATATTCAGAAAATGGCCGAGATATTTGATAAAGCCTATTCTGTAGACCGGGTAAATTTATGGGGAATTTCCCATTATGAAACGGCTCAGGCTAGTAGCAACTACTATAAGCTTAAAGAGCTGATACCAAGTCTTGATAAGGAAAAGACAGATAAAAAAGAGGCTGAACAGATAACCTATTACTGTTTCTATTTCTACTACAGGGCATACGGCGATGAGGGCGCTGAGCTTTTTGATCCGATCAGGGAGGAAGAGATAATACCTCTCATGACAGACAGACTAGGATATTCGATAAGCGAAATGGATGATCTGAAAGATAGGGTAATGGATCCGCCGTATCTTAACAGATCCAAGCTTTACAAGGAAACAAAGAAGAATTTTAAGAACTATCATTGATCAGGGAATAAGAAAATATGAAGTGTAAGTTTTGCGGAAGCAATCTGGGAATAGAAGACGAGCTTTGTCCTCACTGCGGAAAGCCTAACGATCAGTATGAAGGCAACCGCACGGAAATGAAGGAATACCGTGAGGAGTATGAAAAGACCAAGGAAGATGTAAAGGAAAGCTCAAAAACAAACAGCAGGCTGGGAAGGATCATAGTTATCGGAATACTGCTTTCTGTTATTCTGGCTATGGCGATCGCTACTTCCGGCTATTCAAATTTTGAGATAAGAGAAAAAAACAAAAACAAGAAAATCGATGATTATGTAACAGATCATAAGGATGAGATAGATGCAACTCTTGCCGAGTACGAAAACAACAGGGATTACATATCGATAGACTACTTTGCGCTCAATTACCGCTTAAGGAGCAATGAGGCTTATTACAGGGATTACGGCAGGTTATTTACGGCATCGATCCATTACAGAGCAATACATGATGATATATTCAACATCCTTGACGGGTTTGAAGGATATGAGAACGAAACTAACAGGGACTGGTGTGACAATATCGCACTGTATATAACAGAGTGGGACAGATATATACCTCCTGTTGATGCCAATCCGTATCTGCCGGTTACCAACACAGGACACGAGGCCTATGTAAATGACTGCAAAAAGGCTGTACAGGATATGGTACAGGTATATTTTGATCTGACGACCGATCAGGCAAATGATATGTGGCAGATGGAAAAAGGTGAAGTCTGTGACATGCTCTACAGTAAATGTATGGATCTTTATCCGGAGGAATAGTATATGAGCAGAGAAAAGAAAAAAACCGATCCGGTAAATATCCTGCTGGATCTTATAATAATCATACTGATAATAGCAATGATCCCTGTAGGATTTTTGTATTATACCTCGAAGTCATACGCCGAAAAGCCTTCCTTTACCGCCGATTCGCAGATGATGGGCTTCCTTCTTGAAAAAAAGGATTATGCATCCTTTGTTCAGAGAAGCTATATGAACAGATACAACGGTGATACGCAGACAGGCGGCTATAACGCTCTTGCCGATTACATGGAGGCAAAGTTTCAGTATAGGATATATGATAAAAAGGGTTACGCCACTATGGCTGAAAAAGAACAGGCCGTAATGGAAAAGACGCGCTCAGAGATGGGCAACCTGACAGTATTTGCTGATCGTTTTGATCAGATGACAAAGACATATAATGAATAAAATGAAGAAAGGCCTGTAGTTACAGGCCTTTTTCTTACATAAGCGATTTAAAGAAATCACATTCATCGTCGTTTGCTTTTTTTGCATCCGGCGATTTTGTATTGCAGTGGAATACGTGATAGAGAGTAGTCTTGTCATCACCGTATACCTTATAAACATGTTTTACGTTATTCTCTTTTAATGCATCCACCATGAAGGGCGCCTGGTCTTTTAATTCATCACCGTTTGCCGTCATGACAAAGCTTGGCGGAAACTTATCGGTAACAAAGTTGGCTGCGGATATCGTATGAAGCTCCTCCTTTGATCCCCTGTCCTTAAGGAAATCCTTGAAGAAAGAAATGTTTTCGCTGTTTTCCACGTTATAGAGTCCGCAGTTTAGAGCGATACCGAGCAGTCTTAATCCTTCGGGAGTCTTAAACTTATAATTTTTGGCATATTCGGGGTTTGTCAGGATGCATGCATATGTTGCAAGTATCTGAGCACCCGCTGAATCTCCCAGGGCAAATATATTGTCGGTGTCAAAGCCGTACTTGTCTGCATTTTTCATTATCCAGTCAAATACTGAGTTTGTATCCGTTATCTGAGCCGGGAACTTATGCTTCGGGGCAAGTCTGTATGAAAAGTTTACAACAGCAAATCCTCTGCTTGCCAGATCCATGCAGTAGTACTGATATATCTCCTTGCTTCCGTATACCCATCCGCCTCCGTGAACGCTTACGATCACAGGACTTGGGTTGGGAAGAGACTTGGAACGATAAACATCAAGTGATTGCCATTTATCGTCCGTACCATATATAATATTGTCAAACCTGTCTATATCGGGCGGAGTGGATAATCCTGCGTCTCTTTTGGTGTCCGCCTTTTTACACATATGACAGAAGATAAAGCTGTTTAATGACATATAATAACCTCCTGTATTGATCTTAAGATACAGTATAACACAGCTTGATAAGATTAAGGAATCAGAGTAATGAGATTATTTCGAGTAATAGTATTTGGGCTCATCGCGTTAGCAAATCTGTCGGTTTTTCTGCTTATCGGATCAGGCTTTAACCTGTTTCAGTGCATATTCTGCATGCTGATAGTGATACCTGAGCTTGTAGCATTTAAGAATAAAAAGGAGATAAAGTATCCAAAGCCACTATACATTTTTGCAACTTTATTCGCCGCACTCATAGTAGGATGGTTTTCATGTTGTATATTTGGTTTTGGCAAGATGGGCATATACAGCTTAAAGGTTAAGTTTGCCGATAATGCCGGATATACTGCCAATCATTTCCCACAGGCAATACCAGAAGGAGCAAAGCTTCTTGATATGGGACTTCTTCCCACCATCATGCAGGGAGACGGAAATGTTCATGCAACGTTTTCATGTGATGAAGATACTATCGCAGAACTTGAGAAAAAGGCTAGCGACAGAGCGATCATGACATTTACGATCAAGCAGTACCTAGACGGAGATATACCGGATGAGTATTATGACATGGCTAAAAAGATCCTGAATGAAAAATTGCACTTTGAGGATATGGAGCCTGATATAAGGATAAATGCTTCCCGTATCATAATGGACCAGCAAAACATCTACTATGATCATTACGGCAAGCAGACTAACAAAGAGCTGAATGACGTGATGATATATATCATTGATTCAAACTTCTACTGGAATCATTTAAGGACAGATTCTGTCGTTGTTGACCGCACTCAGAATATTATCGAGTATGTAGGAATGTAAAGATTGAAAGGAGATCCCATGAGACTTGGAAAGACCTCAATAGAGACTCCCCAGAATGCTTTCGGAGCTCTCCCTATTCAGAGAGTAAGCCAAAATGAAGCGATAAAGCTTTTAAGAGAAGCATTCGACGGCGGAATGACATATTTTGACACCGCAAGATACTACAGCGACAGCGAGCATAAGATGGGGCTTGCCTTTGAAGGCATGCGTGACAAGATATTCATCGCCACAAAGACAGGTGCCGTTACAGCTGATGGCTTTGAAAAAGATCTTGAGACATCACTTAAAGAATTAAAGACTGACTATATCGATGTTTATCAGTTCCACAATCCTGCCTTCTGTCCACGCCCAGGTGATGAAAGCGGCATATATGATGCCATGTTAAAAGCCAAAGAGCAGGGCAAGGTAAGACATATTGGCATCACCAATCACAGGCTTTCGGTCGCAACAGAAGCGATAGAGAGCGGTCTGTACGAGACACTGCAGTTTCCGTTTTCATACCTTGCAGGCCCTAAGGATATAGAGCTTGTAAATATGTGCAAAGATGCAGATATGGGCTTTGTCGCGATGAAAGCTCTCTCAGGCGGCCTGATAACGGATTCAAGGGCTGCATTCGCATATATAGCAATGTATGACAACGTACTCCCTATATGGGGAATACAGAGAGAAGAAGAACTTAAAGAATGGCTCTCATATATGGATAATCCTCCGGTAATGGATGAAAGCATACGCTCTGTCATAGATAAGGATGTAAACGAGCTTTCCGGAGAGTTCTGCAGAGGCTGCGGATACTGCATGCCCTGTCCTGTCGGGATCGAGATAAACAACTGTGCGCGAATGTCCCTGATGCTAAGAAGAGCACCGTCTGAGGCATGGCTTAATGAGACATGGCAGAAGAACATGGCAATGATAGAAAACTGCCTACACTGCAATGCATGCAAGAGCAAATGTCCGTACGGACTCGATACCCCTTCGCTTCTTGAAAAAAATCTTTGTGATTATAAGAATGTATTGGCGGGAAAAGTTTCTGTGTGATAAAATCTAATCAAGTTCAGATCATGTAAGGAATGTAGCATATTGGTGTCACAGCAGGCGTGCCACCAAACAACACCATGCCTGCGCCAAGGTAAGAGGTATGAAAGTACGAAAGATCAGTCTTACATTACAGATACTAGTAGTAAATATTCTCGTTCTGCTTTTCGCCACAGTGGTGCTCGGAACTGTTTCAACAAAACAGTCAAAAGCGATCATGCAGGAACTCATCAGACAGAGAATGCTTGATATTTCCAATACGGCTGCAGCATCTGTTGATGCGGAGGTACTGGAGACCATCACTGAAGATGATGTTGTCAACCAGACAGAAGCATACCAGACTATAATCAATGAACTGGCTATATATCGTGACAATACAAATCTTGAATATATATACTGCATGGAGCAGACAGGACCGGAGAACTTTATCTTTACGGTCGATTCCGCGATAGATGATGCCGCTGACTACGGAGAAGAAGTTGAACTGACGGATGCGCTTGCCATTGCAGGTACGGGAACGGCTGCTGTAGATGATGAAGCATATGAGGATGAATGGGGGAAGCATTACAGTTCATACAGCCCTATCTTCAATTCAGCTAACAAGATGGTCGGAATAGTCGGAGTAGACTTCAGTGCCGACTGGTATGAAGAACAGATTTCGAGTTACGTAAGAAAGGTTACATTACTAAGCATCGCTATTCTTGTGGTAAGCGCTATACTCGTTGTCTTTATAATCAAGAAGATAAACAGGAGCTTTGTTGCTCTTAACGATAAACTGTGTGATGTAGCCGATGGCTCGGGAGATCTTACAAAGAATGTCGAGATCATGTCAGGTGACGAGTTTGAGACAATAGCGCTCAACATGAACAGATTCATCGGTCAGGTAAGAGGCATCGTTTCCGGGGTTAAGGGAAATGTTGAAACAAGCATTGCTTCATCAAACGAACTTTCAGTCATTGCTGATGAAGCCAGCGAAACTGTTGACAGTCTTACTCAGACTATCTCAAACGTATCCCAGGGAGCTGCCCAGCAGGCAGATGATGTCAATGATGCGAGCGAGAAGGTTGCAAACATCGTAGACAGACTTTCAGAGATGAGCCAGACGATCAAGGTAGCGGAAAACTGCACAAACAGCATGAGCGACAACTCAAGCCAGGTTTCACAGAACTTTGACATTTTGCTTAAGGCTATGCGCCAGTCAATGACTGAACTTGAACAGGTAACAAGAGAGATCAGTGCAGTAGGAGCTTCTGTTGAAGAAGTAACAAATGCCGCTGATGCGATAAATGCAATCGCCAACCAGACAAACCTTCTTTCTCTTAATGCTTCAATCGAAGCTGCAAGAGCGGGTGATGCAGGAAAAGGATTTGCCGTTGTTGCCGATGAGATCGGAAAGCTCGCAGTTCAGTCAAATGAATCCGCTGCATCTATCAAGCAGATCATGGATGAACTGAGCAGACAGACAGGAAAGACCATAGAGCTTGTAAAGGATCTTAACTCCGTAATGAGTCAGCAGGAGAAGACAAGCAGAGATTCCATGGAGAGTCTTACAACCCTGTTTGATAACATCAACAATACAAAAGACAGCTTCAACAATATCAGGACAAATGTTGCAGGTATCAGCGAGGCCTGTGATGTACTTAACGGTACGATAGAATCTCTTTCAGCTATCTCTGAAGAGAATGCGGCTTCAGCCGATGCTACAGCTGATGCATTCACAGAGATCACAAGGATAATAGGAAATGTTTCCGATAAGGCCGACAGCATAAAGAATCAGTCAGATGAGCTCGGCGGAATGGTAGGAAGCTATAACGTCTAGACAAAACGCTTGGGCGTAACGGAGGTTGCCTTTCTGAAGCACTCCGTGAAATAGCTCTGAGAAGGGTATCCCAAAATGGATGCGATCTGAGCGGGAGAATAGTCTGAATAGCGCAGCATGTTCTTTGCAGTCTCGATCTTCTGCATTGAGATGTACTGACTGACTGACATACCCATTTCCTTCTTAAACAGACGCGAAAGGTATCCGGGTGAGAGAGAGACTTCGCCTGCCAGACTTTCAAGAGTTATGCGCATATGCAGATGTGAATATATATAATTTATACAGTGAACAACAGGCTTTGAGTAGATGCTCGAAGCCTTT
>JAEEUS010000035.1 GCA_016290615.1 Lachnospiraceae bacterium
CTGTACCGTGTATGCCCCAGCTGAAATCATCATTAATTCTGGAATCGCCATACAAGTAATTTCTTCTTCTATCGCGAGCATTTTCTTCTGTCCACAGAGTAGTAGCTATATCTAACAGTCCTTCTATTTTTTCATCAACCAACGGAATAGTAATATGCTCAATAGTCCAATTCAGAATTTCCTCACCAATTCGTGCCGTTTTATCATTCTCATCAACATACATGGCTTTAAGCTTTTTCCAAAACCTATCTATCCATATAGTTGACACCTTTGGCAACGAATAAATAATTTCTAACATAGGGCCGAGATATGCAACTGTATCGGAATAGCGCTCAGAAATTCCATTATCGATGTATTCCTGAACGTAATAGGTTGCAATATCACATACGCATTCATCTATGTCTGCAATATGTTTCGATCGAAGAACGTAATCATTACATAGTTTTATATACTTGCTCTTATTCGATCCTTTGCTTTTATAGATTTCATTTTTATGTATAAGTGAAATCAAGGCCGGTCTACCATATCCAGATGCTTTACATTCCAACCGGCAAATAGATTTCAATTTATTATAACTAACTCCCCCCATTTCAAAGCCAAAACAATTCGCTATCTCAACGAATTCATCAAGCCGTTTCTCATCAATAATACTGGTCTCTTGCTCATCAAAAAACGACTTGCAAAAAGGGGACCTTATTAAGCCTATTACAGTATTTCTATGCCAATCCAAGGATATATTACTATCAAATACCAATGCATGTAGGAATTTATCTCTATTCTCTCTTGCTAGAAGTTTATTAGAAATCCATATCTGGTATCTTCTATATACCCCTATCCCCATTTTTTCGATACTTTCAAAAAAGCATGAATATACTGCCTTGCAGGCGTCAAATTCTATGTCAAAAAAATGCTCAAAACAAATATCTTCGTATATATCATATTTAAGCCTAATGAAATTGTCTTTATCAGTAACAACACCGTTTGAGCGAAGAAACTCTAGTATTCTATGATCAATTTCCTCCTCCGGAATTCCAACGGTAAAACGCTTAGATCTCTCAATAGCCAATAGTTTTATCGTTTGAACAATCTCACTACTAGAAATATTCTTTTCATCTGCCATCTTCGATAGGCAGATGCATTCCCTCCAAATAAATGTTCTAAATGCATTAACATCTGATGCTTCCGACAAATCAATTCTTTTGGAAACAATCACATTTATATAGAACGGAGATCTAATAAGTTCCGCATATTTACCAGCAGATGCCATTTCTCTGATTACAGGGAATTTATTACACAATCCCTTTAGTTCTTCATCAGAGACGCTTTCTACAACATATTTCTTTATATCAAAAAAGCCAAACAGTTTAATAAACGCACCAACATCACAAGATCTACATGACGCGAGGAACGATATATTGGAATGCTTTTTTATTTCATTTAGTAATGACTGTAGTATTTCCTTTGTTGATTCTTTGTCACTGGCGATATATTCTAATGCGTCTACGTAAATGACGACTTTTTCCCCTTGAAGTAGCCCAAAAGATTTAGCAACATCAATCCCCCAAATATCATCAATAGAGAGGCAACCAACCAGTCGATCCGCCCTTGCGAAAAGAACGTTCTTAACATCTTCCAATACTTTCTTACAAATAACAGACTTACCGCAACCTGCCTCGCCACAAACAATACTATACTGATGGTTTTCTGTCTCAATCTGTCTTATTAGCTCAGTACGATCTATCACATACTCTCCATTTATGGTAGTTACAATATTAAGCAAACCGACATTCCTGCTATCGTCAAATAGCTGCATCAATTTGTCTGCTATATCACTCAATCCTTCTATATCGCTCTTTAATAATTCATATAATGCTTTCTGAAAGGATGTATCCGTCTTGGCCTTTTCAACTATTTTGGCTGTGGATATCAAGTTACTGGCCGACACAAAAGAATACTTTCCCACTGTTATGTCCTTTACAGAACTTTCCGAATCCTGACTCAAAACAAAAAAAACTGGGGAAGTAACATTAGCCAATTCCGGCGCATTCGATTTGTCTAATGCCTGTAATGTCCCTCTTATTTTGCTCATAATATCTGTTTGAGTACTTACCTGAACATATACAGTTCCATCATTAGATATTAGATCAACGCATGGATAATTCTTTTTTATCGTATTAAGGTTTTTGAATTCTTGCCCATACCACAATTCACATATGTTTTGAGCAAAGAGTTCAAAAAGGTGTGCTTCATCAAACAAACTGCATTTATTTGCCAGCTTTATCTTCGATTCGTATGCAGATATATATTCAACAATAAAATCAATCCGTTCTGTACTGCCTTTCAAAATACACCTCTCAAAAAACGCCAATTACTCTATCTCAAATTCAAAAACATAGGTTTTATCTGGGCTAATGACACTATGTTCCTATCAGTGTCTTTAAAGAAAAAGCTACTTCCCCGCCGAATCCACTCATTACATATTTATCACTCCGCATTAGCAATTATTTTTTTGTCTGATACGCAAACGGGAACAAAATATTAAGATGATCTAATTCTGTATATGAATAATAGCTGCTTCCATCAATTTTCATTCCCTGAGCAATAACAAAATCAAGCACTTTGTCATTTGTAATCGGAATTTTATGGAGCACATATCTTGTCTTAGTTTCGTTCCTAAGGATATCCATCTCTTATCAGATATATTAAATCGCGCGATGAAAACATATGATGTACAATGTACATCCCTGCATGATTCATTTATAAGTTATTTCCTTTTTTCCTGTTGCATCTCCAACACAATGTCTGAAGATTACTAGCTTCTGTTTTTCCTCCTTTTGAAACAGGTATTATATGGTCAACTTCCAGCAATAGATTGGGCTCGTTATAAACGCTGTTACCGCATTTACAGCATGTATAATGATCTCTTTGTTTTATAGCCTCTCTGAGATCGTTTGTCATTGCACTTCTTTGAACTTTCCTATGTCCGACTCTGCTTATCTTCTCATATAATATTCCGCGAATTCTTTCCAATATTTCTGGTGTTATATCTATAAAATACTCCTGTGCGCTTCTTCCTGCTGGACTGACATAGGAAAAAACAAAATATGGGTTTTCGTAATCATGAATAGATAAATTAACATTACATATCCAAAACGGTAATTTGTATTTAGTTGCAAACAATCTCACGAAAAATGGTAATTCATCTTTTATAGATTTGGTCAACTCGAAAAAGTTATTCCTTAAGGCTTTCAGATTGTTAGTAAACTCTAAACAGAAATCAATTCTATCAAGATAAAATTCGTCGCTTGTTATATCTGAATACTTAATCAAGTAATTGACAGGATTGTTTCTTGCATTTGAAACTACCGAGCTTGAGCAATCATGTTCCCTGTCAAAGCCTATATCATTAATATACTCACAATAAGTCTGATATTCATCAAACAGTTTCTTTCCCAACAAGTGCGACTCAGCAGTGATTCCAATGTGTTCCTCATAAAAAAAATCTGTTCTGTCTAATACATATTTATTGGAAAAATAAACAGCTATAACTTTCAGGCAGTACAGCAGCAAAGCAGCCATGCCAGCTAGAATTATTATTGAGATTATTGGGTGATCAATAGAGACTGCCTCTAATGAATCAATCAAATCATTCATGTTATTCCACCATGCTTGAATTAATAATTTATACTACACAATTTATTACAATAGACATAATAATCAATTTCTATAAATCAATCATTTTATCAACAAGTTCTTCAGATTCTGTAGTTACTCCGCCATCTTCTTTAAGGATTGGTGTGTCCAGAATATTCTTTATCGTTGCAACTGTCGATACCAATGCAGCTATAGATTTTTTGCTGTCATTTGTATACTGTGAGTAATCGGTACCTTCATCGTTTATTATCTGCTTCATCTTCTGATTAAGCGGATATAGATATGAATCCATCTTTGCAAGAAGAGAATAAAACATGTAGCTTCTTCGACGTATTGCTATACACTGTACAGATGCATTCTTCAGTTCTTCACAAACCTCTTCTGCTTTTGCTTCATTGGCATATGCGTTTTCCAAACTCTTTCCGGCTTTTGCTCCGGTTATCAGCCCCATAACCAGTAGAGCCGGTCCTGCTACAAGTCCACCAAGAACAGCCATTCCTCCAGCCATTCCAAGACCGCCTGCTGCCAGTGATCCACCTCCAAAGAATGCCAGTGTGGCATTTGATGCCGCTGCTCCGCTGAGAGAAGCGATAGCGGTTCCGGTAGAAGCAGTAGCAAACGTAGTAGCAGCACTATACGCTCCAAAAGCAGTAAGTGCTCCGCCTGCTGCTCCAGTTAGTCCTCCCTGTGCCAGCGATACCGAAAACTTTGTCATTTCTTCAAGATCGTCAAAGTCCTTCTGCTCTATATGAAGTTTGTTGATCTCCATAATGCCCTCGGATTCTGTAAAATCCACATTCTTTATCTTCTGAAAGTATTCCAAAAACTCTGAGATACTATTATTCAGGACAAATATCTTTTCCTCACCTAAACGCTGAAGTGACTCTCCGCATTTTTTTCTGAGTTCATCAAGTTTCTGCGCTTCAGCTTCAACCATATCGTTTGCATTAGCATTGATCTTTTTGGCATGCGACTGGTCAACACCTGCTTTTATTGTTTTTCCTACACCCGTAGCACTTGTAGCGGCTGCTATTCCTATAAATAATAATGGCAATGGCATATATCACACCTCCTAGTTAGATCCCACAACGAACTTTGCAAATCTTCTTGCCTCAGATAAAGGATGAGACGGGAAGAGTTTGTCATATTCTTCACGCTCTGATAGATTCATAAGGAATCCCTTCTTAAACTCCGGATCATACGGATCCATTGCCCATCCGTTAGGGAAATCATCCGATACTTTTCCTTCTCTCATCATTTTATCGAGGATCACGGTATCTCTCAGGCCGGTCGTTCCGACTTCCACGAAATTACCCTCGACCAGCTGATCCTCTCCATCCTTTTGAATATATAGATCCAGCAGATACTGGTTGCCTGTATGGTTGCCGTTATCATCAATGGCCGACTGCTTAAGTATCTGTATAATATACTTTCCTCCGCTTTTTGTTGTTCCGCCGCTGATTTCCACTATGCCCGTTAAATCATCATCATTTTCTTTAATGGAATCATGAATAAGATCTATCAGGCTCTGTTCATCGTAATCATACGGTTCATCTGAGAGGGATGTCTTAAACTGTATGAAAGCATATGTATCATCATTGAATGCACAGTAAATATCATTCTCAACCGGAAAGCCTGCTTCAGTTTTGATTTCATCGTTAGCTTTCTCATACTTTGACGGTATTACAAATGGTGGCTTTTTACTAAACTTCTTAACTTTATCCTTTAATTTGCCAGAACCGCTCTTAAAACCATTCTGAGTCTTCTGCGCCAGATTCTTTGCAACCGGTGATACTCTTTCACCAAACTTCTTTGCTGCGGATTTTACAGCACTTTCTTTTTCTTCTTCGGGTTCAACATAATCCAATAGTATATCATCTTCAATGAGTGCCGTAACTGCTTGCAGTATCGTTGCCTTTCTGTTCTCAATCTCATCTATCAGAGGCTTTACCTCTGAGTATGGTCTTTCAGATTTCTCAAGTTCTTCCTGTTGAGCAACTACAGACTGAGCAGTACTCATAAGCTGCTTCATCTCAACCAATACGCTCTTTTCTATCTCCAGGATTCTGGAAACATGACCTATGAGTCTGTTTTCCTGTTCTGTGTATTCTCCATCACTGTGTGCAAGCGAAAGCATATCCCACACAAGCATACGCGGAGCCACACCAAATCTGATATCGTATGTTTCATTTTTTAATGCATCGTCTATTGCTTCCTGTATAATGTCAAATCTTTCATCTTCAGTTTCTATCGCAGAAAGTGTGGATTTGCACAGACTAATAATCTCGTCACGAACAGAAAGGAATCTGCTCCCCATCAGTTCCTGACCGATCTCATCAAATCTCTCTAATTCAAAATCTGTCACTTCATCAACTGCCATTAGATAATAAAATACTTTTAACGTGCCTTTAAAACCTATGATCTTCAAATTCTACCTCCTATAATCTTATTGCATCGTCTGATAGCATCATGTCATCAAATTCATTCATATCACTAAACAGGCTTTTTCCTGATAGGTTTGTCTGGATCATGTTGTTCCCGGCTATATACGAATCAACATCATTCTCTGTTATAGCTCTGTCCATCGTATCGAATGCTTGTACAAGGACAGTCATCCTGTTATATAAGTAATCCGATACTATTCTCTCCATTTCTTCTCTGTTCTGCTGAATGATCAATATTCTCCTTGAACATTCCTGTTCTATCCTGATTCGTTCTTCCTTTGCCAGTTCTAACTCTTCAAGGGATTTTCTGATCTCTTCATAAATACTCACTGCTTCCATTCCTATTCCAATAGGAGTGGCTTTAGTCGCAATAAGAATCGCAGTATTGGCCGCTTTCCTGGCAGAATCGCTGATCTCATCCGAATCGGGGATCATCTCTTTGAGTTTCAGTTTTTGCTCCTGTGCCAGTTTTACAAATTTATCTCGCATCTTGCCTACAGCAATACCCAATTCAGAGGATGAAGCCAACGCAAAGCTTCCAAGTCCCCAGTAATTGATACCCTGAAGGAAATCCTTTGCAAATCCCGCTGCATTGTCACTGTTCTTAGCAGCCGCTTTAATTCCCGCTGCAGTCATATCTATCACTGAAAATGTCGTAGTAGAAATCATGCGCATATGTCTGACAGTATCATTTTTCCATGGCAGGCACTTAGAAATATCTATTTCATCCAGACGTTCTATGGAATCTATCTGTTTTTCCTTTATCTGTATAAAAAATCGTCTTACAGAATAGAAAGCTGCCACTATAATCTGATTTAAGATAACAGGAATATGCTGACTGTTCTTTAAAGATTCTGGGATTATTCCGAGTTCCGTCCTAAGATCAAACGGAATTATACTTTCCTTAATTATTCTTCCATTTTCATCTCTTTTCCTAAACAATGTACCTTCAAATAGTTTTGTACAAGTCATGGAAAAGTTATATGTTGTAGCTTTATTACTATGATTATGGGAAGTCGTACCCATAATATTCCTTATTCCTGGGATAGAGGATAATTCTTTCAATGCCGCTCCCAGAGGTCCCATTAACCCGGTTCCAAATTTATTGCTTTCATATCTTGTTCCGCTTGAACCAGCCATATCACTGATTAGATGAAAAACCCAATTTATCGTTGCCATATAGATGGCATCGATTGGATTTTTCACTCTTCCTTCCGGTAATTCATATCTGACAAATTGTCCTGTTGAATCTGTTCCATAGCCAAATCCTGTAAATTCAGTCAGTAACGCAAAAAGTAATCCAGTAGGAGTTGGATGATGCGAAAAATCGTTTAAATGATGAAAAAAGCCATTACCAAATTTGTTTGTAAGTTTATCTCCATCCCAGGGATATAATTCTTCGAGTTTTTTTATTGCACCCGCGATCTCTTTTCCTTTATATCCTTTACATTTAGCTACAAATAACACAAAATCATCTGTTTTTTTTATTCCCCATTTATGTGCTTCAAAAAGAGATATATCACCAACCCATAAAACATCAAGTCCAGCTGTTAATGCACCACTAGAAATGGATGCAGCGACATCATATCTATCTAATTCATTTGCATTCTTTTCCATATTGATTTATACCCCGTAGCAGAATATCCAATAATGAATCCTGAAATAATTATACAATACAAACTACATATAATATATATATCTTCTTTGTATTGTTAACAAATTTAACTATATAGCAGAATTGCTTTATATACTGAATTTATCAAATCATGTGTACTATAGAAAGTACATGTGTTATGTAAACTAATGTATTAAAAAAGGATGCATTTCTGCATCCTTTCTCAAAGTCGCTTTATTACTCGTTGTCTGTATTTTTCTTTGACAGCCTGTTCCAGTTATGATATCCGATAAATGCTTCTATCAGATATATTGTTTTCTTTGTTGTATATACCGGATCTTTCTTTATAGCATACTGAGCAACAGCAACAACATCGGTAATGATCCACCATGCATACTGTTCCTTGTATCTTAACAGTTCAAGTACAGATGCAACAATTCCGATTGCAAATACTATAGAATCAAGCCACTGCATCGCTATGATATTCCAGCCGTAATCCTCGGCAAATCTCATCCATGAGTTTCCAGCAAGTTCTGAAAGTGTGTAGTGAACAAGTATCGCCAGTGCAGCTATGCAGGCTGTTACTATCACATGTTGAAGCACTGTCAGCTTCTTTGACTTTGCAAGAAGCTCGTCATCCTCATCCTTGTGCTTTGTCCATTTCCACCATGAGAATACATTTAGCGGCATATATACGATAAGCTCAAGCCAGAATGTAGCCCAGATTCCGAAGTAGAAAAGATATATGATATATACTGTTGTATTTACCATTGCAAAAGGGAAGTTCATCCTGTTGGCTTTTGCTGTAAGGAATACACACATTACTCCGCAAAGGCCTGATATCATATTTATTATCGCAAGCCACTGAGGACATCCCTCTATGGGCTTTATTGCATAGTATACAGATATGACTAGCATTACTATGCACATGATCGTCTCATACCATTTAAGGCTTCTTAAAGCTCTTACAATCTTCTTCAAACCATCCATAACTTTTTCTCCTCCAGTGTTTTCATAGCCCTTATCATTGTTGCACTGATCGGATATGTGATCCTCTTCTCATCGACAATGATGTGTTTTGCTTCCGGATATGCCTGTTTAAAATAGGCATCGTAACTCGGTTCGCTCGAGTACACGTAATCCATGTGAGGCAGATACTGTCTGACGAGTGGAGTTTCCATGTTCCAATCGTTTACACCTTCAGGTGTACGGCAGTAGGTATCGTCAATGATATGAAATTCAACGTTATCATACAGCTCGCATACTCTCTTTAGCTGTTCTATGCGGTTTTCCACCTTGAGCTCAGGTTCGTGATTGTCCTTTAATATCTCAAGTTCTTCATCGCCGTTGATGAACATGATGACCACAACCCTGTCACACTGAGAAGCCGCAACATCTATGCAATAGAGATGCCCTTTGTGAAGCGGTATGAACTTTCCTCCGAAAAACCCGTTTATCATATCATTTCCTTTCTGCTGATACAGTTATAACTCATATCAGTTAATGGATGGTCGCCTGCCGGGAGACAGATAATCAGGGCAGTTATCACTGCCCTGCATCATAGTTTCCAAGTTCCGGCTGATTACATATAAACAGCATCTGATTTACTTTATCTATATCGTACTGTTTTCTTCTTATACAGTCTACAACGAGCTTGTCTCTCTTATTGTACGGATTAAATGCCATGTCCGCACTGGCAAGCAGTTCTTCGGCTTCCTCCAAGGAAAGCTTTAATCCTATACAGAAGGCAAGGACCGTTTTCTTCTGAGGATTCTTTGTATCCCCGCACAGTATCTTTGAAAATGCTTTCTTTGTTACATTGGATCTTTTATATGCCGTTATATTGTCTATATCCTTTTTATTAAGTATCTCGATAAGCTTGTCTTTAAAGGAATGCTCATCCTTTCCGTCATTCATATACAGGTTCTTGTCATATGTATGTTCGTCAAACGCAGCAGATCCTTCCTGTTTCATCGGAAGAATGATGCGGCTGACATTGCTTCTTAACTCTCTTTTTGCTCTTTCGCTTCTTAAGTCATATTCTGAGGTATCAAGATTGTATTCTTCCTTATGAGCCTCAATGACTTCGCTGTCGTTTATGAATGTTTCGACCCTGAAGAAAAGATTTTCGGATAAGCGGAATGCCTTGTCGTCAAAGACGACAAGCTTTACTATCATCTCGACATCGTCTCTCATAAGAAAGGCGCTTATCTCATTAACGGCTATAGTAAGAGCCTGTGCTTTTGGAAATCCGTAGACACCTGTTGCTATCAACGGGAAAGCAATGCTTTTGCAGTTAAGCTCATGAGCTTTCTTTAAGGAATTCGCATAACAGTTTCGAAGCGTTTCGAATTCACCCTTGTCTCCGCCTTCCCATGACGGTCCGACCGTATGTATTATATATTTCGCTTTCAGATCAAAAGCAGGTGTGACTGCAACATCTCCGCCTGCAATATCACCTATCTTTTCTCTTTCCTTTAAAAGCCTTTCCGCACCTGCTGCCTTATATATGGCCGCATCGGTCCCGTATGCATATATGGGTTTGGGATTTGCGGAATTGACTATGGCATCTGCTCTTACTTTTGTTATATCGTTTCTAATAATCTGAAAAGGCACGATTTCCTCCCGCTCATTGCATGCAGCACATCTAACAATGGATATGTCCGGAAATTTATTTTCAAATTTGATTGTTAAAAATTTGCTGGAAATCTTTGATTTTCAAAAATAAAAAAGGGAAGTTTCCTCCCCTATAGTATATATAAAACACATAAAATAGCAAAGACGGATTTTCCTAAGAAAAAATCTCTATGACCTTCAAAGCTTTCCTTTGAAATATATCCCAAGACAATCTTCCAGTTGAAGTTATGCTCCTGCGCTATTATAATGCTTTAGGCCAATACTCCAGAGGAAATAAGCTGCTACTCCCGTAACTAGTGCGATAAAAGGCGACAGATAAGCATATTCGGGGTAAACCAGATCTTTTCCAAGAAGATTCCCCACAGGATAATAGCCTGTGAATGCATATGGAACGACAAAGGTAAGCAAAAATCCGATTCCCTTGCCGTAAATCGTGATCGGATAATCCGTATAGTTTTTTAACCCATGATTGTTATTTGTGAGGAGTGATACTATCTCCTCACTTTTTATTGTCCAAAAGCTTATGGAACCAGTAAACACAGTGATCGCTGAGAATATTACAAATGAAGAGATCATGTTTACCGCATAAAATACAAGAGTACCTGTCGTCCATTTAATGGAAAGCTTTGACATGCTGTAAATCCAGAAAAAAACGGACAGAGCAAGGCGAGGAATAAAAGTATACTGGAACTGCTGCAGGACCATATACAGCATGGGACCGATTGGCCTGGTAAGATACAGGTCAAATTTCCCGGTTCGGATGAGCTGCCCCATATCCTTCATGGGACTCCAGAAAAAGAAGCAGCTAAGGCTATAGGTAAGCCAGCTTGTCGTGAACATGAAAAGCACTTCGTTTTGTGTCCAGCCTGCTATGTTGCCAAAATTATGGAATATAACCATGAATCCGGCAAAGTATACTCCTATCTGGATCGTGTTGGCGATCAGTTCAAAAACAAGAGAAAAATGATAAGCCAGTTTCCCCTTCATATATATGATCACGAAATGTCTGTACATCTTTAACAGATACATAAGTCATCCTCCCTGAACTACAAGTTTATTCTTTCCAACCACCCAGGCGGCTTCAGATATTAAAAACAGAGCTACCACCCAAAAAAGCTGAATGCTTAGACTTTCTCTAATACTTTCCGCAGACATCGGCGTTGTGATGATAGTAACCGGAATTGCATATATTGCCCTGAACGGAAGAAACATGTTTATCTTTGTGAGAAGTTCCGGAAACATCGCAGCCGGTATCCATGAACCGGACAGCAGTTTATAGATCGCTGCAAGAAGCATGTTAAGCGGCCAGGTCACGATCAGCCAGAAAGCCATCAGTCCTATGATCAGGGAATACAAAAACTGGATCATATACGCAAGGATTATGGATAGGATCCCGCAGGCCAGCTGCTTTTTGCAGAAAAGTTCTCCATTGTAAAAGATACAGATCAGTATCATCAACGGTATGGTATATATCACAAATCTTGCAAGGCTCGTTCCAATATGTCTGGCAAATATCATGAATTTATAGTCGATGGGACGTATCAGCTGATTAGCCACATCACCTGACTGGATCTGACCGTTGATCCACCCGATAACGTCACATTCCATAAATGTGGAAATAATGGTGGCTACAATGATATACCTGATGGTTTCATTGTGACTAAGCGGGATATTGCTGCCTTTGTTTGATGCAAACAATGCATTCCACAAAGCAAACTGCATATAAAGGTATACGACCTTTGCCAGAAAATTTGCCCATACCGAGCTTAAATACGCCGTATGCTCTTTTATCCCGATCATTGCAAGATCAGCATATTTTCTCATATCTCTTCTCTCCTGCCAGGTAAATCCTTTTTATGATCTCTTCAAGATCAGTCGTTCTGTAATCACTCTTTAACTGTGGAAGGGTGCCGTCATATATTAAATACCCTTTATCGATAATGATCATCTTCTCGCACAGCGACTCGATATCCGAAACATCATGTGTAGTCAGGATGATAGTGGTGTGCCTCTCTTCATTTATCTTTTTGATAAAGTGACGGATACGTTCCTTGGATAACACATCTATTCCGATGGTGGGTTCATCCAGAAAAAGGACATCCGGATTATAGATAAGAGATGCCGCAAGATCTGCCTTCATTCGCTGGCCGAGGCTTAACAGTCTCGGAGGCTGATCTATGAACTCATCGAGTCCGAGGATCGCATTAAAAGCATCCATGTTTTCTATGAAAACCTCACGAGGGACCCGGTACATATCCCTAAACAGTTTCAGGGAATCAATAACCGGAATATCCCAGCACAGGACACTCTTCTGTCCAAAAACCACGCCGGTTTTCAGCATTATCTCTTTACGGTTCTTCTTAAAGTTCATACCGTTTATGGAAATAGAACCGTTATCGGGAGTGAGGATCCCTGTCATCATTTTTATGGTTGTAGACTTTCCCGCTCCGTTAGGTCCGATGAATCCAACAATCTCTCCTCCCGGAATGGTAAAAGAGATGTTATCAACCGCGATCTTTTTCTGGTGCTTTTTCTGTTTATATATCTTGGTCAGATTATTAACCTCAATGCTCATAGCTCTTTTCCCTTCTGTAAATGACTTGATTTCGTCTGTCTTTAAATGTATAATAGCATCAAAAGATGTATCAGTAAAATTGAAATAACAGATTGTAATCATCAAAATATTTGATGCAAACAGGAGGCCGGTATGAATAATACACAGCTTGAGACCTTTTTGAAAATTGTTGAAACCGGGAGTTTTACAGCCACAGCCAACATGCTGGGATACGCCCAGTCAACTGTCACAACGCAGATCAAACTATTGGAAGAAGAGTTTGGATGTCTTCTTTTCGAGAGGCTGGGAAAGTCACTTGTTCTTACCAGCGAGGGAGAAAAACTCATATCCTACGCAGAGCAGATGCTGCAGCTTCAAAGGCAGATGCTCTTAGATGTTTCTGCAGCAGAGATCCCTTCTGGTATAATCAAGATTGGTGTGTCGGAGTCGCTGTGCTATAAGCAATTTCCGGAAAGACTGATGGAGTATAAGAAAAAATACCCCGGAATGGATATTCGGATTCAGTTTATAGATCATGATACATTCCCGGGGCTTTTAAAGAACGGAGCTTTGGATCTGGTATACACTCTGAACCCGCTTATAGAAAATCCCGAGCTTAAAATGATCTATAAGAGGAAGGAGTCACTTAGTTTTTTTGCAAGACCGGATCACCCGATCGCTAAAATGAAGAAAGTAAAGGAAACTGATCTGGAAAGTGTTCCACTGTTACTGACATCACATACCTGTAATTTCAGGCGTATGCTTCTTGAGGATTTTTCAAGACATGGAGTAACACCGAAGATCGAACTGGAAACCAGCAGCAAAGAAATACTTAAGGTCTTTGCTGCGAACGGACTTGGTATCGCGTTTATGCCATCAATGACAGCAGAGGCAGAAGTAAAGGAAAAGAAACTTAAGAAGATTGACTGGGCAGGTGATGATTTTCCGATTTATTCGCAGGTATTTGTTCATAAGGATAAGCGCCTAAACAGAGTAATAGAAGAATTGTTAAGACTGATCATGAAAGATTAACGTGATAGCAACCGCATATGTCAACGGTGTTGTACTGAGTTATTTTCCGTATACTGCCACCAGTCAAAACGATAAAGGCCTTGTTCAGAAATTTTCCAGGATGACAAGACCTGAACTTGATACTTCAGATCTGTTAGATCCAGAAAAACTGACCCCGGGTGTTAAGGATTTTGCATCACATAATACGGATAAGATGTATATGGATCGCAATGATACCATTTACGGAACATATCTGCTCAAATACGATATGGAAAAAGAGAAACTCTATTACGAGTATACGTTGAACAGATGGAGCTTCGTTAATGTTGATGCAAAAACAGGCGAGATCATCGGATGGAATTTCTATGATGGAGCCGTTTATTAGCGAGCAAGAAAGCTTAAGCCTGTCAGGAATATTCTGACAGGCTTTATATATGCTATATTGCATGTTTTCTTATCTCTTTGACTCTACAAACCATTTATAATTCTCTTCATAGTAGAGCTTTATATCTTTTCCTCTTATCCTGCATCGGTAGCATATGCCGCAGCCGCCTGCTCTCTTATTTGCTTCTCTTGCGACACTGTAGATCTTATCTATATCATAACGGGTTCCGTCTTCCCATATGAGATACTTTGGATTGACCGTTCCGTCCTTTGTAAACATTACAGATACCGGTACATATACTTTATATCCTATTCTTTTAGCCATGATGTTTTTCCTTTAGAAAGGAGACCCCCAGGCTGGTCTTGTCTCTTCTCCTACCAGGGGATTACTTTTTAGTGACTTTCATATTCCTACTGCCCAGGAGAACGACCATTCCTTTCAGAATACAAGTCATGAATAATTTGAAACCAAGGATATGAGGTGATCAACCCTTGTGATATAATCATACACCGGCAAAAGTCCGTTTTATGTCCCTTTTGGATTTTGCTTTGTTATGTAAACCATTTCATGTTCAAAGTCTACTTCAAAGTCTACTCAAAGTCCCTTTTTGTCAATAAAAAAGGCAAAGCCGTAAAAAACTTTGCCTTTTCCATATTCAAAGAGAGTTAGATTATGTCAGATCTTAAAGAATTCCAGGTCCTCGTCAAGCTTTTCAGCCACAGTCTTAAGTTCCTGAGCGCTGTTTGCAAGGACATGGATATTTGCACTCATCTCCTGCATTGATGCGGAAGTTTCCTGTGTGCTTGCTGCATTTTCTTCCGAGATGCTTGAAAGTGAATTTACGGATTCGAGTATGACAACCTTTGAAGCATCACACTCCTGTGTGAGTGCGGATATGTTGTTTACGCCTTCTATTGTTCCGTTGATGCTGCTTATCAGTGTATTTATCTTTTCAACTGTCTCGTTTAATACCGCTGTGACATTCTTGCCAATGTTGTTGGCTTCATCTGCCTTTTCACGTGCTTTTCCTGCCTGGCTTAGAAGTTCCTTCATCTCCTGTCTGATCTCATCGGCAGTATTTGATGATTCCTTTGCAAGATTGCCGATCTCTTCGGCAACGACTGCAAAGCCTCTGCCTGCTTCTCCGGCTCTTGCCGCTTCGATAGAAGCATTGAGTGCCAAAAGATTTGTCTGATCTGCGATGCTCGTGATACCGTCAACCTTCTGATTAACATTTATGACAGCCTGGTTGGTATCCTCCATGGTAGTTGCTATCTCTGCAACAGAATCTTCCATTACGTTCATGTTGTCAACAAGTTCAGAAAGAGCACTTGCTGAATCCTTTGATACCGTATCGATCTCTGCCGAAGATATGGCAAGGACCGTGGCATTTTCGGCAACCGTATGTATCGCATCAGAGAGCATATCGAGGTTGTCTGTCATCTTTTCGATGGATTCGTTCTGATCCATAGCTCCCTTTGCAAGCTCCTGGGCAGCTATGGATACGCCTTCCGTGGTATCCCTTATCTGAGAAGATGTATCGGATAGATCTGTCGAATGATCCCTTATTGTATTAGCTATATTCTTTATATCATTTATGACGTTTGTAAGAACATCAACAAGAGAGTTGGTGTTGTTTATGATCTGACCTATCTCGTCGCCTCTGTCGGTCATGACGTCGGTCTTTCTAAACACTCCGACAGACAGATCGTTTATGAGTGTATTTACAGCGATGATGGCAGTCACAAGCTTATTTGCCACGAAAAAGACTATTATCAGCGTTATCACCATGATAACGATACCGATAGACAGGATGGAAAGAATGCTCTTTCTTATAGTCTTGTTCATATCGGCAGTGGGCTTGCCTGCAAAAGCCATTCCTGTAATATTTCCGCTTGCATCCTTTATCGGTGAATATGCTACACAGTATTCCTCTCCTGCAACATCCGTTTTCTCGGATGTATATGTCTCTCCTCTTTTAAGGACTGCTTCGATTACTTCAGGTGCAGCCTTTGTACCTATCGGGCGGGATCCGTCAGCTTTTATAACAGAGGTCGAAGCTCTTGTATCGCCCTCAAATCTTGTAAAGTCAAATCCCGTGACCTTTTTATACTGATCTTCAAGTTCATTGCCTGAAAGATCATTGTCTGTTGTGACCAGTTCTGTCCTGTACATCTCGGCAGATGCCATAAGCCCTTCGAGAGCTTCTTTCATCATGCCTGCTCTTAGCTGGATCGCCATGATGATAAAAAGGACTATGCCTATCGCCACAACAGGAACAGAAGATACGATCAAAAGCTTTCCCTTTACGGAAAGCGATCTTTTCTTACTATACATTTTTACCCATCTCCTTCTTCAATCTGCATATATGCAGCCTTCATTGTTTGATATCTAATAGTTTGACTTCAAACAATTATATTATACATTTTCTGCCTTTAAAGCGTCAACAACTTAATGACAACGACAATTCTTTTAGCATATAATAGTCATGAAGTTAATGACCCCTTATTAAGAGGATTAAGTATGAAGCTTATATATGATACTCATCTTGCTTTCAAAAAGACCGTCACATACCAGCTGCATAAGTACGGTCTAAAACCCGGGAATCAGAGGATACTGTTCTACATCTCAAATCACCCCGGCTGTCTGCAAAGGGATATAGCCGATAACTGCGACGTCGATCCGTCCACCCTTTCGACCGTACTGTCAAATATGGAAAGCAAGGGATATATAGAAAGAAGACGCTTTGAAAAAAACAACAGATCAAATGCCATCTATATAACCGAAGAAGGGCAGAGACTGTCTGATAAGGCTACAGAGTTTCTTCTTGCCACATCTGATATTGCACTTAAAGGCTTTTCGGATAAAGAGGCGGAAGAGCTAAGTTCATACCTGCATCGCATCATCGATAATCTGAAAAACGCATCAAAGGATGCTCAGTGATTTTTTATAACTGTTTATACATAAAACGGGCATCAGATCATTAAACCGGTCTGATGCCCTTTTTGTTGTTATGTAAACTTGTAAATTAAATATCAAGATCTGTTACACTTCGTGTTGTAATATATACTTGCAAGATGAATCATACGTGTTTTTGTATGAATCAGATTTATATATTTTCCCTTTGTGGCCACCCTTTTTGTTGTAAGACGGGGTGGTCGTTCCCTTTTATTGGACAAAAAAAACAAGCAGCCCGCTGCTTGTTTCTTATCTGGATATTATTTCTTTTTTATCTTTTTAAGTATGATCACTGAGGCTGCTGCTACAGCGATGACCAAAACGACTATGACTATACCTGCTGCTCCTCCCGGTCCGTCAGACGGCACAGGGATCGGAGGTTCGGGTGCTATATCGGCATACACTCCCGAAGGAAATGCGATAAGAGCAAGTGCAAGTGCTCCTAAAACAGTAACGATCTTTTGCAAGCTTTTTTTCATCAGATTATCCCTCCTGTCTCTAAAAGGATCCCGATCATCCAGGATGTTACATTTAACGCTATCGATAGAAGTATCGGATGATCAAAGCAGTAATCCTTTGTTTTTCCCATTTTTATAAATACATATGCCTCGATGATCACTACAAGCAACTCACCCGGCAGCTGAAGCAAAACTCCGTTAATATCAGGGTATTTGCTTCTTATAAAAGTATAGTAGAGCATCATCAGAGGATTTGTCAACGTATTGACAAGCAGTATGATGACAAGCTCAAGCTTTGCTCTGAATCCCATGATAAGAGCTAATATCTCTTCAACGATCACTGTAAGGATCAAGGCTATGGCAAATGTTTTTATCAGTTCTATCGTATAATTCATTGTTTGTCTGTATATATCCAGTATGCATACAAAAGGATGAGCAGTGATAGAGTGCATCCTGCCACTCCTATTATATTCGCACTGAATGGAAGTGTTACTTTAAAATATACCGGTATATATCCTGTAAACAGAGCCAGTGTAAGAAGACCGAAGAAAAAGCCCGGCATGTCCTTGAATCTGTTTACCAGCATATAAAGCGTTATCGGCATTGTTGTGTTAAACGTCAAAAGAGCGATAAGGCCAAACAGGGGATGATCTATTAATGCATAGCATATGGAAGAAATGACAAGAGTCACAAGTATCACCTTTCCCATATCAAATCTTGAAGCCAGTATACCTCCGCCTATCTTTCCAAATACCACGCATAAGACTGCAATGAATGGAAGTGTCAGTCCGATCTTCCAGCTCATTGTTATGCCAAGTCCCATATATGATCTTAGTATTACTACGATAAAGCAGCATATGATGAGCTTTAAGTCGTTTTTGTTGAATGTATCTTCCTTTTCATTATCTATAATGAAGATATCATTGTCTGCTTCCTTTGAATATGTCTTTGTAAGCAGACTGTATACTATGACAGATATGATCAGATAAAATCCAAGACTTAGGGGCGGTGACACGTAGGCAAAGCTTGATCCAAGAAACAGTCCCAGTGCACCGGGTGCTACGAATAGACCCAAGTTTGATCCTTTCTTATCATTCTCATGATCTTCATAAATGGATCCTACTCCGCCTCCTATATGAAACAGTGCATTTCCTATTCCCAGGATGATGACACCCATAGGTTCAAAAATACTCGTTGCGGGCAAAAACATGATGCATATCGCTCCGGTAAGAGTTATTGCAGATCCTGTCAGGGCATAGATAAAGGGCAGTCCCTGCGTCCTGTTTCTTTGCATATATCCGTCCAGGACAGCACCGATCGGCATCTGCAGAACGAATGCACAGAAATTGTATATGAGATACAGCCTAAGAGCATATCTTAGATCAGGTGAGGTCCAGGCAAGCGCATATGCGCACATGCCGTCGACTAACATATGTATTATCGAGTAGTAAACAGTCTTTTTCATATATATAACTATATCACATATGTCTGATCACATACAGGATGATGATCATATATTTTTATGACGTTTGTGTCACCCGTAAAAGCCCTGAAATTCGCTGGTTTTGTGTATCTGCGAAATAACCGCATTGCTCAGGCGATTGTCAAAAGTCCCTTTTTTAGTTCTTTTGACTCGTCCGGTCATTTCATGATTTTGCATGTTATGTAAACTGCATATAAGGCAAAAAATATGAGCCCTCCATAGGAAGGCTCTTGTCTTACAGTCCCGGTACACCGAAGAGTACGAATCTTATGAAGTCTACGATGCCGTGAACGATCATCGCGGATGCTATATCTCTCTTTCTCTGAAGTATGGCAAACAAAAGTCCGAAGACAAGGATGTAGAGTATCATGATGATGATCCACTGAATTATCCCTTCTATCCCCAGCGAGATGTCAAACAGGATATGCGGAATTATATGAGGCACTATCATCATGAACCAGGAAGTGAACTTCTCTGCTTTGTTTGTAAAGCTTCCCTTTGCAGCATCAAGGCAGAATGCATAGAAAGTACTCCTTAATGCGATCTCTTCCATTGTTGCTGGGCTTAATGCGTTTATAAAGGCTTTTAGATAATCGGGCTCTGTACGTGTGTTTGAGCCTTTCATTAACAGATAGTTGATAAAAGCCATCACTATGCCTGCTGCCACGCCTATAAGTATGCTTATTACTATATCCGATCTCTTATCATTTCTTATAAAGATAAGAGCATTATCCTTGTACTTTTCAAATACACTGCAGCAAGCCAGCGCGGCCATAAGCATAATAAACATCTGTATTATTACAAAGAAGTTAAAGCTGTATATCCTTGCCAAGCCGTAAAGCATCGTAACGCTGAGCGATAAGATGATCCCCCTTTTTGAAGGCAGGCGATGCCTTATGAGCATAGCTATCGATATGATAAGTGAAAATGCTTCCAGTTCAAGCCAGGCAAGGCTCTGATCTTTAAACAGGATCATTATCGCAAAATATCCAATAAGATATATCGCAAAGCCAAGCCATACTTTGCTTATTTTTGAGTTCATGTTTTTTTCCTTTATATCATTCATGACTTAATGATATCGCATTACTTAAATATCATAAAGGACATAAAGGACAAAATAGCACCCTCTAATTTGTCAAAACCGCTATCTGCACATCCCGTCTTTCTTTCCTATCAGGCAGTATCCCTTTTTGCTTAGGATATTTGCAAGGGCGATAAATAACATTCCTATAGGCAGATATCTGTTTTCTCCGTTCTCTGTTACCATGTCTGCGATGACAAATGCCATTCCGCAGAATGCAAGTGACATCCTTAAGATCGTATAAGCTATCATTTTTTTATCTTTCATTTTTTCCTGTCCTTTCTGTGACTTGTTTTTGTTTCTGATCTCATGGTAGCTGTATAAACGTTTTCTTTAAAGGACACAGAATGCGCAAAACGCTTGATTTACAGATGCGACATTTATTGTCTCATAAAAAAAGTACCGGTTTTTCCGGTACTTTTGCGTATGTATTAAGTTTAATATATTCCTGCCGATATATATAATAACAACAATGACAGGAGGTCATGTAAATGCATAAATTTCATTAAAGGCGGCGGGACTGATTACCAGACTTGGTTCCGTCGTTTTTAGTTGGTAAATTTAACTGCGGTTCCGTATGCTATTACTTCCGCAGCACCCTGCATGATGGCTGATGATGAATAGCGGATGTTTACGATAGCATCTGCGCCAAGGTTTTCAGCTTCCATTACCATTCTCTTTGTTGCAAGGGCTCTTGCCTCATTCATCATGTCATTGTATGCGGTAAGCTCTCCTCCGACAAGAGTCTTTAATCCCTGTGTGATGTCCTTTCCGACATTCTTTGACTGGATAGTGCTTCCTTTTACAAGCCCTAACATCTCAAGTTCCTTACCGCTTATGTAATCAGTATTTACTAAGATCATCTTCTTCTCCTCCATCGATCTCTTTCATTCTCTGTACACATACATATATCATCAATCCCGCAAATAAAAGGGGAATGATACCAAATATGATCTTTAATACACCCGGAACTGCAAATATGATAAGTGTGAAGTAAAGGGTATAGTACAGTACTATGAGTATCGTTATTACTATCGGTGCTATCTTTTTCTTGTCATGTTCACTCATCATATCACCTCGTCAGTTTCTTTCGGGCCGTCAGGCTTGGGTCTGCAAAACTTCTTATAAAGAAAGATCTGTGCAATTGTTATAAATATGAAAAACAGCGTCGGCATGATATGCCAGATGATCTCATTAAAAAGATAGGACTTGTTATGGTCATTTTCATCATATGCTATCTTTATCTCATCGCCTTTTTCAATATGCTTCTTTCCGCTTATCTTTACAGTATTCTCATACCGATCTTTGCCGTCTGTATATTCATATGTTATGTCTGTTTCATTGCTCTTTGAGCTTCCGCCTTTTGTATGGTGGTTTTTTATAGTCTTTATATTTACATCCGTTACACTGGCTTTGGTCTTTACACCCGTAGCGTATCTGTAGGACGAATATATAAAGCCTGCAAGATATGCTGTGCTTATCAGTATGAATATCAGAAAATATATCCCTACAATGTATCTTTTCTTTTCCACTGTTCACTGCTCCTTACTTTTAGAGCTGAAAGGACGATGATCGGCAGTATCTTTGCTATGATCATGATGATTCCCATCTTTCTCTGATCATATCCGCTCGTAAACGCATCAAGGAAGTTACCCGCTTCAGCTGCCTTCATAGCTACGATCATGCCCATTATCTGCATATATGAAAGTGTCACAATGACAAGGATCGACAGACTCAGGATGAAAACAGGTATCCTTTTGCCTGCTCTGTAGTATAGAAGCTTTAATATCACAGATAGAGCGATAAACGGTATCAGCGCATCGAGTACATTTATAATCATTGAAATGACAAGGTATACTCCGTCAGACACATCAATACTTATAAAGAGCACCGAGACATCGATCGCTGCAGTAAATATCACAGATACGACTGCCACAAGTATGCTGCCTGTGATATTTCCTTTTTCCTTATCGCCGTACTTTATCAGTAGTGCTGTCAGTGCGAGCATCAAAACTGCTCTTATTATCAAACTGCTCATATCTTCCTTTCAGGATATATCTAACATACACCCATGCATTTATTTCTTAAACCGTAAAAAAAACAAATTAGGACGTCCTATTTTGTTTCTTTGTCTGCTTGTATGATATCCGGCATATATCTTCCTATCTTTTCTACTTCACCAAATACTATCCTTCTCTTTTGATCAGATCTGTACCAGTTAAAAGATGTGATACCTGTACTGTCGCATACCGGTGCGATCATGATCTTGGAACCTTTAAAGACACTCTCAAAAGTGAGCTTTACCCTGCGTGAGTGATAGTTCTTGCATACAATTATTATCTTATCTGTATCTATTTTAAGCTCTTTGCATTTTGAGAGACACAAAACCGCATTTTCATAAGTATTTGTCGCTCTGTTTTCTTTGATTATCCTTGCCGGATCGATCCCCTTCTTTACAAGCTGATCATACAAAAACTCAGCTTCGCTTTCCTTTAGCTTTTTGTTGTCTGCTCCGGATACGATAACATACTCAGCATATCCCTGCTCTAAAAGCTCTGCCGCTCTTTGAGCCAGCTCAGTCCTGCTGCTGCCGGGTATGATGATCACATCTGCCTTAGTAAGCTCATCCGATAAAAATATGAAATCAGAGACAGCTTTTAATATTTCCATAACCTTTACTTTTCATCCTTATCCAGATACCAGTAAGAATGAAATCCGCTTAAGAAAGTCTTTGCGCCCTTCGGCATCTGTGTCAGTGCATTAAATACATTAATATAATCGCCAAAACCCATCGCTATGCAGTAGCATGATGCGATCCCTATAAGATAAAAGTCATGATCTATCAAAAAGACGATAAAGGGTATCAGTCCAAAGACGATGTTTGGCAGCATGCTCATGAAAACAAATCTTTTCTTTGTCATGCTCTCCGTACCGTGAACAAACAAAAGACACTTGGCCGGGTTAAGGTAAAGATAGACATCCTCCTTAAAGCAGGTGGCATGTAAAAATTCATGGGGCAAGAGAGTGAGCAAAGCTATCAACGCTCCACCTCTGAGTCCCTTAAACAACTCTAACTTATCTATTCCTTCCATGTGATATATGCTGAAAATAAGGATTATAAATAAAAGGATGC
>JAEEUS010000036.1 GCA_016290615.1 Lachnospiraceae bacterium
ACAGCCCACCAGCTTGAATTCTCCTTATCACTCCTGTAGGTTCCTGTTGAGTCGCTTACTGCTTCGTTTACAACATCCCATCCGTAGAACAGATCCTTGTAAGGACTGTCGCTTCCTACGAAATGTTCAAGAACACTCTTAATGTACCATTCCTGACGAAGGTTCATGAGTTCAACAGATGCATAAGGCTTTGCTGCATCATAGTTTTCATGGAAGAACCATTCAGGAGTCTGTGAGTGCCATACGAGTACATGGCCTCTTACCTTTATCTGCTTGTCGGGATTTGCCTCGTTCCACTCCAAGATGAAATCAAGATATCTCTCTGCTCTTGAGAAGTCCAGTTTCGGAACAACGAGTTTTTCTCCGCCCAGATGAACGGTCTCTGTCATGGGAACCTTGTCGTTGCTGTATCCGAAGATAGCATCGGGCTTAAGTTCGTTTCCAAGAGTTATCGCATTGAAGTGCTTTTCAACAAGTGACATTAAAACAGTATCGTTTATCTCAGAACCTGAAAGCGATGTTCCTGCAATGAAATCCTTGCCAAAATCAGCTTCCATTGTATCTCTGAGTGCGGGTATACCTTCTTCTATGGAACCCGTTGCAATATTCATATCTATAAGTGAAACACCTGTAACGTAGTATTCACCCTTTACACAATCTCCTTCACCATAGTTTGTTCCCTGCTCAAGAAGACGTATTACTACCTTATCTATATTTCCTGCTGAAGCAACCTTGAATGTACCTGAAAACTTTGTCCATTTACCGGGTGTGAGCTGCTGGGAAACATCACCTGAAAGCTCTGCCGAATAAGAACCCAGATATGATGTGTCTCCGCCAGATGTTATATAAGGAGCAAAATCAACCTGTCTCTGATCTGCGGGTGCTCCCTCATAATCATCGGAAAGCTTTGCATAGAATGTAAATGCATATGTGCTTCCGTTTGTAACAAGATCTGTGATATCCATTGCTATACAGTCATACGATCTTGTTCTTGAATTGATTACACCGTATGTCTTGACATCATCAAAGATAGGTTCATCAGCTGTGGCTGTAGAGATCTTTGCCTCACCGGCTTCTGCCTGCCACATAGAAACATCTTCACTGTCAAAGTTACCGTTCGGAATGATGTTCTCACCCTCAACAGCAGGTGCATCATCAGATTCAGCTGCCACAGAATCGTCAACTGTGAATGTCACGCTGTCAACACTTATCTCTGTGGTTCCGCCGTTTAATGACATGATCGAGAAGTATTTCACGTCCTTGCCCTTGGTCGGGATTATCTCGGCCTTGCCGTATGAAACCGGAGTTCCTTCCTTATTATCAGAATCATAATCCGCCTGGTCGTGAAGCTTGAAGCCGAGTGCGCTCTCCGCACCCTTTGAAAGCTTGAACGTTACCTTTGTTATAGCTGCGGGTTCAATATCATCCGGTATCTTAAAGAATTTGGATTTATACTGATCATTAAACGTAATGTTTAATACTCCGTCACCTGTTATCTCCGAAGTAAGTCCGTACTCCATGGGAGAATCAAGTTCCGAGAATGTGTATGTCTTATCCTCTGTAGCTGCCTTGCTTCCAAAAGGGAAGAGTGCCAAAGCGGTATTAAGGACAAGAAAAGCTATCATCACAATAGATAAGATTCTTTTCGTCATCTGTTTAATCCTCTCTAAAAAATAAAAAAACTACTCTACATCAAGAGATAATATATCAGACCAAAACCTTAAAAATCAATGTGCATAATGCTAGTTCTAGTGTTTGTCGGGTACTAATATATGATTAATCTGTATACTTTTCGTGTCGGGGCACGATAATTGACAAAAATACCGCTGCCACTCAGGCAGCGGTGAGTCTTATTCAGAAATAAATTCTTCAAGCTGTGCCTTGCTCATGGCACCTATATTCTTCTTTGCTTCTTTGCCGTCCTTAAACAGTATGATCGTCGGTATGCTGGCAACTCCAAACTTTTCAGCCAGATCCATCTCATCATCCACGTTTACCTTTACGACCGCAATATCCTCATGTTCGTCAGCTATCTGAGAGATGAGCGGGCCTACCATCTTGCAGGGGCCGCACCAGTCTGCATAGAAATCAACCAGTACCTTCGCATTGCTGTTAATGATCTCATCAAAATTGTTATTGAGCTCAACTTTCATAAACAGTAACCTCCTTTTTTACTAGATGGATTTGATCTCATCCTCGGTCATCAGAACAATTCCCTTATCAGAAAGCGCCTTTTCAGCAGCCTCTACATCATTTACACGAAATACAACGTATGCTCCAAGCTCTCTTGCAGTAAATGCATATGTGTATTCAACGTTGATATCGGCTTTCTCCAATACTCTTAACACAGTATAGAGAGCACCTTCCTTGTCATTCATCTTTACGGCTATAACGTCAGTTACCTTAACTATCGTATCCTCGCTCAAAAGGCTGTATGCCTTGGCGGTATCCGAAACTATGAGTCTGAGTATTCCGAAATCATCCGAGTCACCGATACTCATGGCTCTCATATTGATGCCTGCCTCAGATATGGTCTTTACCGCATCTGACAATTTGCCCTTCTTATTCTCGATGAAAACTGAAAGCTGTCTTATTGCCATACCGTAACCCTCCTTAATCGTGTAGTTTTCTCTTATCTATAACCCTGACTGCTTTACCCTCGCTTCTTGCAATTGATTTGGGCGGTACAAGATGGATCTTGGGACCGATTCCCAGCATCGTACGCATTGCTCCCTCAAGTGCTTTCTCCTTGGCCTGTATGTCTGAAACCTTATCAGAGAACTGACCGGGCTGGAGTTCTACGCTGATATCAAGAGTATCCGTATTCTTAACTCTGTCAACCTCAATGAGATAATTGGGCGTATATCCTTCCTTTATAAGTACAGTCTCGATCTGGCTCGGGAATACATTGACACCTCTGATTATCATCATGTCATCGCTTCTTCCCATAGGCTTGCACATCTTTACATGTGTTCTTCCGCATGAGCACTTTTCTCTTGTGAGCATGCAGATATCCTTTGTCCTGTATCTTAACAGAGGAAATGCTTCCTTATCCAGAGAGGTAAATACCAGCTCGCCCTTTGATCCCTCGGGAAGTACCTCTCCTGTATCGGGATCTATTATCTCAGCATAGAAATGGTCTTCATTTATATGCATGCCGCTTTGTGCTTCGCATTCATAAGCAACTCCGGGGCCGCTTGATTCTGTAAGCCCATATATATCATAAGCCTTTATGCCCAGACTCTTTTCTATCTCTCTTCTCATCTCCTCGGTCCATGGCTCTGCACCGAAGATACCTGCTTTTAATTTATTGTCACTTGGCTTGTATCCCTTCTCTGCAAGACTCTCACCGATAAAAGCAGCATACGATGGAGTACAGCAAAGGATCGTTGACTCAAGATCCATCATAAACTGGATCTGTCTTTCGGTATTGCCGGATGACATGGGAAGTGTAAGACATCCAACCTTCTGTGAGCCTCCGTGAAGTCCGAATCCTCCGGTAAACAGTCCGTATCCGTAAGCGACCTGAACAACATCCTCATCACTTCCGCCTGCCGCAACTATCGCTCTTGCACAGCATTCCTCCCAGAGATCGACATCATGCTGAGTATAGAATGCGACAACTCTTCTTCCAGTGGTTCCGCTTGTAGAATGTATCCTTACACAGTCCTTTAAATCTGTTCCCAAAAGTCCGTAAGGATATGCATCCCTAAGATCCGCTTTTGACAAGAAAGGAAGCTTTTTGATATCGTCAACGCTCTTGATATCCTCTGGCTTTACACCTTTTTCATCCATCAGATCGCGGTAATAAGGCACATTTTCATAAACGTGCTTTACCTGCTTAACAATCTTTTCATTCTGGATCTTAAGAATCTCTTCTCTCGAAGCGGTCTCAATCTCCTCTTGATAATACTTTCCCATCTGTTACCTCTTTCGTAATATACAACAAAACTCAACGATTTAAGTGACTTTCTGATTCATTATAATGCCTTAACGACTTCTTGAATAGTCTTTTTTTCTTATCACTACTCGGGTATTCTGTCCATTGTCAGTCGTATATATGCCGCAAGTCCTTTTGCTATGAAATATATGATGCCGCACTCATCTTCCTGCCATATACGCTGGCTGTTTGATTCGGCGCAGATCAGATATCCGTCTGTCTCCTTGTTAAGACCTATCCTTGCTATGAGTATTGCCTCTATATCATGATCGTTCATGGTCTTATATGTAACGGGACATTTCTCCTTAATCCCGTCTAAGTTGCTGCAGGAGTACAGATCTTCATCCATCACAAGATCGATATCGCTTACATCTTCATCTATGGATTTGTCTATAACGGAATGAACTCTCCTGTTCTTTCCGCAGTAATACAGATCCGTTATGTGCAATTCCTCCTGCAAAAGATTCATGATCGCACGCAGCCTGTTCTCAAAGCCGCTGACCTGTTCAAGCAGAGCCATGAGAGAGCTCATGTTTGTATATACTCCCTGCTTTGCTATCTTCTTTATATCCAGATCGCTGTGCTTTTCCTTTGAATATATGTTGTAGCAGTTTCTTCCCCTGCTCTTTCCAAGATAAAGCATCTTGTCAGCTAAAGAGAATAACTCATCATATGAATCCGCATCCTTCGGAAATGTTGCGACACCCGCAGTTGCGGTTATGAACAGTTCATGATCATCAACTAAGATGGTCCTTCTTAAGATGTTGCCTGCAAGATACATGTTTTCCATGAATATCTCACATGCTTCTTTTGATGTATCCGTAAGATTGATCAAAAGCAGTTCGTCTCCTCCGAACCTTCCGACAATTCCCGTATCATACATGTACTCGGATAAAGCCGCACTTATATCTTCAAGTACGACATCTCCCGAATGATGTCCGAATGTATCGTTGATATATTTAAAGTTATCCAGATCCAGTATCACAAAAGTAAACGGTATGGCACTCATTATGAGAGATCTGGCAAAGTTAAGCGCATATCCTCTGTTTATCACACCTGTGAGCGGATCCAGTACATCATCGATCGCTACTTCATCCAAAAGCTTGTCAAAGAAAGAATACCTGATCAGTTTCTCCCTGTTATATACAACCTGCTTCTTGTCACGAAGTCCATTTCTGCGCAAAACATCGGTGACATCCACAAAGCTTCCCACAAGGCCGACTATCTCATCACCCTCATATATGGGTCTCTTTGATGCGATGATATCTCTGTCCTCGCCGCGTATGATGCATTTACCCTGAACCTTGTATGTGCTGTGTCCTTCAAGGACTCTGAGCTCGTCCTGCTTGAAAGGTTCCGGATCGTTATGCCATCCCATGTCCTCATCTGTTTTTCCTATGAGGACATCCGGCGAATCAAATCCGTAGAAATCGAGGAATGCCTGATTCACGCCTATGAATCTTCTTTCCTTGTCCTTCCAGAACACACAGTCCTGGGCAGTGTTTATTATGTTGTCAAAAAGATTCTGTGTCATTTCCATAGCTTTATTACTTGTACATTACCGTTATGCAGGGATCGTTCGGGATCCTCTTTCCATCAACATACTGTTTTACGCTTTCCTCTGTCATGTCGACCCATTCTCCGTCCACTTCTACAAATGAACGGCCCTTTACGGAGTTTATAACATAGTCGACCATGCCTCCCGAAGGCACTCCTTTTACGGATGATACCTTCAAAAGATAAAACGGTGAAGATTCTCCTTCTGTCAGGATGACTCCCGTGCTTCTTACAACCACCGTGAATTCATTTACATCAACGGGGGTGTCAAGCTCAATGATGTGATATCCTATGCTGTCAAAGGTTTTCTGCTTCGAGGCGATAATATCTCCGAATTGTCCGTCAAGTATCTCTACAGTGAAAGACACGTTTGGATCATCTGACACAACACCGATGGCAGCCAGCTTTCCCGGATGCTTGTATACACTGGCAACAGATGTCTCATCCGAAGTCTTTAATTCAAATACAGGCAGTGTATTATATGTGATGACATCGGAAAATGCATCGCTTACCTCATATGAAATGATATAGGGAAGAGGCATCTCATAAGAGACCCAGAAGTACCCTCTGTTTCCCCATTCGCCTGAATTCGATGACTGCATGAGCCATGCGCCCTTTTCGGAAGCCTGCGGCTCAAAGAACTGTGCGGGAAACTCATCATCCCATCCTACAATGACAGCTTCATCCGTAAGATTTCTGCTCTGGAGATCGGCTACGTTTAACGTCGTATATCCGCTTTTTTCTACCGACTTGTCTATCGTTGAAACTGTCTCTGCAACAAGAGCTCCTCTTTCCTTTATAAGTCTCTTTATCTCGTCTCTTTCAAGCTTAGTATGTTTAACATCCGAAAAGTCCGTTCCGTCCGAATACAGCGTGTAATCCGTAAGATAATATCCGTTCATTGCACCCTGTGAAAAGGCTCCAACGATCATTTCCGCATACCCGCCGTACTCCTCCGGAGGAGACGTAACATTGATACCGTCTATCGCCTCTTCTTCTTTTTCGGTCTTATGGTACTGGCTGTATACAATATCGAGCGGTTCTACCTGTGCGATCTTATCCTTCTTTAATTTAAAATTTGACTGAAGCGATGTGACCTCGCTGTAGGGGAAATAACATCCCTCGCCCCTGTCATAAACAGGTGTCGCATGTCCGTCATTTATAAGACAGTAGCTTTTCTCTTCATCCTGAAACGGAGTAAACTGATCAAGATCGGCATCCGTAAACAGCTCACTTACATTTGTTACCGGTTCTGCAGACTGTGTAGTCTTGTTATTGTTTGAGGTTGTCTGTTCATTCTCGCTAAATACCTGACTGTCTGTTTCTTCCTTGGCCGGATCACCCGAAACGACCGTTTCCACCTCATCTTGAAACAGAGCATAGTCATCAAACTCATCTTCTTTTTTTCCGCATCCTGAGAATGTGAAAGATATCATCGTAAGAATGATAAGTACAGTTATTGTTTTTCTTTTTATCATGTTAAGTCTCCCTGATAAGCAGCTATTATCAGTTTATCACATTTTGATTGATTTTTACAAAGAAAGAGCCCGGTTTGAAACCGGGCAATTCCTAAAGTATCTCCCTTGCTCTGTTTAACAGGCCAAGAAGTCCTTTTTCCTTTATAAGAGCTATCCCCTGACCTTCGTCCCCCAAAACGATCAGGTTGTCACCGGGATTTATATTAAATATCTTTCTTGCCTTTGCAGGGATCACTATCTGACCCTTGTCTCCGACCTTGACCATTCCGAAAATATGCTTTCCTTTCGGAGGGACAATAAATCCCATGTTTTCCGAATCATTCTTGTCATAGGAAATAAGACCATCCACGGAGACTTTGAAAATATCCGCGATCAGTCTGCATTTTTCTATATCGGGCAGTGATTCACCCGTCTCATATTTTGACAGTGTCTGTCTCGATACTCCTATCTTTTCCGCAAGATCCTCCTGCGAGAGATTATTAAGCTTCCTTAATTCTATAAGGTTATCCGCAAAACTCATTCTTTCTTCTCCTTTTTTATACCTAGTACACACCATCTGATAAACGGAATGCGACTCATTATCTCATTGAGTAGATACGATCCTGCAAATGCTGATATCGCAACGAGCAGATATACGATAAGGGGTGCAAGTGACGGACACATATTCCTAAGATAATATGCGCTTACCGCTATCATCAGATAATGGAAGACATACAGTCCCCACGACCTCTTGCACATCCATTTGCTGAATGCGTTTTCAAAGCTTCCCCATTTTTTCATGAATGCCAGTATGCCAAGAACTCCAAACCATGCATATACATTGCAAAGAACGGTATCAAGCACCACATGATCGGGATATGATTCGCCCCAGTAAATGACAACAAATGCTATGCAGGCAATGAAGGCAAGCACAGAAAGGATGATCCAGCTTCTTTCGAGCCTGTCCATCACCTCATCATGCGACATAACAAAGTATCCTGTAAAGAATCCGACACCGTATATACCGAACCTGTAAACCACTATCATCGGTGTATTAAGTATCTGAGCCGATGCATATATAAGGACTGTCATACACAGCAAAATCACAACGTTTGCATTTTTGCATATGTTATAGAATCTGTCCTTTTCGATCCTTCTTATAAATATGAGCAGGATACTGAAAAGCCATAGCATCTGTATGTACCAAAGAGGTCCGCTTCCGCTGACAGCCATGATAAGAAAAAGTACAGGCTTGGGTACATTGCCCATAGAATCAAATGCACCGGAGATCAGCATGTTGTAGTAACCAAGTATCCAGCCAAAGACAAAAAGTCCTATCGTTGAAGGCACGAGCAGCTTATGCGTCCTTGATTTTATAAACTCCTTTTCGGTTTTCTTTCCAAGTTCAAACCTGGCTGACATTCCGGATACAACAAACAGAAGAAGCATGAACCATGGATATACTATGTACTGATATGCATCCTGAGGCTGTGATTTACTAAAAGGTCCGATTATTCCATGGACCGTTATTCCGTTGAATATGTATATGACATGGTAGATGACAACCAGTACCACGGTTATCCAGCGGATATTGTCGAGGTAAGTCTTTCTCATATTTGTACCACCTTTGCTATTAATCTTAACATCCTAATTATAAAAAACAAAGCTCCGCTTGTCTATCAAGCGAAGCTTACATGTTTATACGTTTTCTGTTAAAATCAGTTGCATTTTTCTAATTTTTACAGCAATGCCAGAAAGATGATCCAATCTCTATGAGTATCTCTCCTTCTTCTTTTATTCTGTTAGAAAAGAATGATTCTATCCTGTCCTGATATCTGCATATGAACTTTTCCTGATCAGGAAAGATCTCCTTTATCTTTGCAAGCAGTTCATCCGCTTCAGTGTAATGCCACATGTTTGACAGAGTTATCTTTTCAACCCTTTGAAAATGTCTTTTAAGCATGTCCATGCATTCATTCTGAGCTTTCTCCTGCTTCTTTAAGCCATCCTCGATAAAGTCAGCTTCAATCTCCATTTCATCAAAAGCCTTCTTAAAGAATACATGCCATGCACTTATACCGGCGCCGTTAAATGAAAACATTCCGTCTTTTGAAAGCACACCGCTTGCTCTTTCGACAAATACTTCAGGATCCTTTAGTTCATAGTTTATGTAGTGAGCAACGATAAGACTGAAACCTTTTTCTTTATTGATCAGATCCCATGTCTTTTCATCCTCGAGATCCTCAAATACTAAATCTATATCTACGCCCCCCGCCAATGTGTCTTTGTTTTCCCTTACATAGCTTTCAAAATCATCCGCCCAGCTTCCGTGCATGTCATATCCGACGATCTTAGTCCCTTTTGGAATATCTTCCCAGTTGTTTCTCCAAAGCTTTGCAAATCCGCAGCCAAGATCCAGAACCTTTTCATTCTCGCGTATATCAAGTGATTCAAAGATCTTTACATACCAGTCCTGTTCCTTGCCGGTATGCTTAAGCGCATCCCAGTGACGCTCGTCGGCTTTCATATCCCGGCTTACATTCTGTACGATATCGGCAACATCATCCCAGTCAAGCTCCTCATTCTTTCTTTCAAGAGTTCTTTTTATCGCCGAGATGACCTTTTCTGTCTGATAACGTTTTTCTTCCATCAGTTCAAGCTGGATCTTAAGAGCCTCCGCTACGTTTCCTGCTTTTCCCGATGTCAGATTGTCTCTTATCTCCTCAAGAGAAAATCCTATCTGCTTTAGTGCAACAATCTTTTCGAGTATCTTTAAAGAAGCCTCATCATACAGTCGATAGTTGCCTTCAGAATAATCTGAGGGTTTTAGCAGTCCTTTTTCATCGTAAAGTCTTACCGCCTTCTGCGATACTCCGGCTTTTTTTGCGATCTCGCCGGATGTCATTTTCTTATCCATAATGGAAACCTCCTTTTACTTTATAAATCCACCTTAAGGGGTTCCCTAAGGGAAGAGTCAACAGTCATTTTAAAATTTTTTTCAACATGTTCCCAATTATCATTTATGCCGTCTTTACTCTTTTCGTTTCCATTAGCTTTTTATCTTTTCAATGAACTGCTGTATCTTTTTGTCATTGTCTTTGGAATCCTCATGTTTTTTGTCTAGCAGGGAAACAGTGTTTTTAAGGTTTGGCAGCATTTTGGTAATAGCATCAAGACCTTTCTTAACCTCTCCACCGCCGCTTAGAAAGAAAAGAGAGGTTACTCTTCCTGCTGCAACCTTATCCTCAAGAAAGGCGTTTATTGCAGGAACTCCCTTGCTGTTCCATATGGGTGAACCCAGAATTATCTCGTCATAGCTGTTAATGTCTTTATCATAGTCTTTCAGTTTCGGTACATACTTCATCATGACCTGACCTCCGCCTACTATTATCTGCGCAGCAAAGCTCTTTGGCATTTCCTTAACGGTTTCAAGTCTCATCAGGTCCGCATCCAGTGCTTCTGCTATCTTTTTTGCTGCTTCTTCAGTATTACCCGAAAGGGAATAATAAACCACCAGTCTTTTCATTCTCATCTACCTCCAAACTGATCTTTATCATTTATCAACTTTTTTGCCTTGCCGCACCATTTGATATATGCCTCGTATGTTTCAACGCCAAACAGAGCGGTAAGATAAAAATACATGTGATCTTCGCTGTTAAGATCATCTTTAAGCGTTTTGCAATGTATCTTGAGAATACTCAGATCCTTTTTTATCTTATCTTCAAACAGTTCAATGTTATGAAGAGCATCTTTTTTATCCGCTCCTCCCGCAAAGAAGAGTTTCAAAAGGGTTTCGTATCTTAACTCATTTACAGCCTGTTCATCTTTTATCCATTCCCTAAGATGCTTTTTGCCTTTCTGCGTGATATGATAGACAATCCTTTCTCTGCCTCCGACAGGAGCGTTGCTGCTTGAGATGAGATTATCTTCTTCAAGTTCCTTCAATGCAGGATATATATTTCCAAAACTTCCGTTCCAGAAAAAGCTGATCGAGTTATCGATATGCTTTTTTATATCATAACCTGTCAGATCCTCATGACTTAACAGCCCGAGGATCACCACATTTATTCTTTTTTCTCTTGCCATTGATCTTTTTCCTTTTATATCATTTTGATATATCTGTTTGATACATTATATCTGTGATATTTTTGCCAGTCAAGTATTTCTCTTATAAACAAAAAGAACACGGTTTATTTCCGTGTCCTTAAAAGCTTTTCCTTTATGCGCAGGCATGCCTCTATATGCATGATCCAGTGTCTGGAAAACGGCATCTGGATCAGTCCTCTGATATCCTTGTTGCACCAGTAATCTATCAGCCAGTATGCCTCTTTATCTGTGCTCACCACATTTAGTGATTCAAGATTGTTTCGTCTTATATCTGATATTTTCTGCTTAAGATCATCATATGACAGATCTTTTACTATCTTTTCAGTGCTTTCCTTTACATCTTTTATATAGGAGTACAGCTCATCCAGATCAAGTTTACCTGTAAACTGAGCGATCTGCTCTTTAACAAGCTCATTTCCTGTAGTTATGATCGGTGAATTTGTTCTTTTTTGATAATCCCCTCTAAAAAAGACCTGCTCGTTGCCTGCTATAAGTGTATGAGCGACTATATCTTCTATCCTGAAAATGTGCCATATTGAATATGCGATGTTCTTGCTGTGATATCCGTCAGCATTGATAAACGGCATGGCATCAAAGTCTTTTCTGTCAAGATCATCCTTAAAAGAAAGAATCGTATCCATAAGCTCATCACGAAGCTTAAACAGAGTACCCTTGCTGGGCTCTAAAGTATCTTTCTTTTTTATCTGAGCCTGCATATCCTTATTCAGGCTTGACCATTCCTTGTTCATAAGAACCCCTTTTAAATTAATCACAACATTTTTATGTTTCGTCCGGGTAATCCCAGAATCCGCCCTTATGGAAGTTTTCATTTCCAAGCGGTGTTGCCGTCAGCTTGAATATCACACACCCGTCAGGACAGACAATAGTTTTAGAATACTTTGTATCCCCGCCCAGGTTCATAAGATCCCCACCGCTTCTTACTGCTTCCATCAAAGGATAAAGCATCATCATAGTTTTTGAGCAGATCCCGTATCCGTCCTTATTGACGGGACACCCGTATGTACATGTATACTTATCACCTATCTCTTCACCGTTGCGACAGTATCTCTCCGTATGATCCCCGTGCAAAAAGCCGACAACTTCTATACTGAATTCATATTCTTCGTCATACCACTTTTTCATGTTTTTCCTTTCCGTATCCCATATCCTTAATTACCACTAATCATTCAGACTGTTCATTGTTTTTTCTGCTTAAACGGACCACTGTCTCGCAATGAACTGTGTGAGCGAACATATCGCAGGGTGCAAATGACTGCATTACATATCCTCCGTCACAGAGTATGCGAAGATCACGTGCAAGGGTAGCACTGTCACAGCTTACATATACTATTCTGTCAGGAGACATTTTAAGCATGGTATTTAAACACAGCTCATCACATCCTTTTCGTGGCGGATCGACTACGATAACATCCGGATGAGTCATTCGATATTCATCTGTATCCTCTCTGCTGTCTTTGTTTTTCTCACACAGCTTATCTATTACCTCTTCTGCTTTACCCACAAAGAAGTCTGTATTATCAAGTTTATTTAACTTTGCATTCTCTCTTGCATCTTCAATTGCCTGCGAAACAATCTCAACGCCGTAAACGTGACCGGCTTTTTGAGCAAGAAAAAGTGATATTGTACCTATTCCACAATAAAGATCCCATACTGTTTCATTACCAGTAAGATCCGCGTATTCAAGAGCCTTTTCATACAGCTTACGGGTCTGAACGGGATTTACCTGATAAAATGACAGAGGAGATATCTTAAACTTCAGATTCCCTATGCTGTCGGTTATGGTATCGGATCCGTATATCGTTTTATAGCTGTCTCCCATTATGACATTGGTTTTTTCCCTGTTTACGCTGTAGGATATACTCTTAATATCCGCGACAGACAAAAGGCTGTCGATCAGTTCCTTTTCCTTAATAAGTCTGTCCGCATTTATGACAAGACATACCATCAGTTCGCCGCTTGCAAAGCCCTTCTTTATAAGGACATGTCTTACAGTTCCTTTATGACATACTTCATCGTATGCAGATATCCCACAGCTTTTCATCCATTCAAGCACGGCCTGCAATATGTCTTTATTCTCTTTAACTCCTATCATGCAGTCATCTATCGGCATGATGTCATGTGTTCTTCCGGCATAGAATCCAGCGACGAGGTTTCCCTGCCTGTCATAGCCGATCGGGAACTGAGCCTTGTTTCTGTATCTGAAGCAGTCATCTTTCATGCCCATGATCGGTTCTTCAGCAGACTCCAGGAATTCTCTTTCAAAGCCTCCAAGCCTGATGAGATTATTTATGACTTTGTCTCTCTTAAACTCAAGCTGCCTCTCATAAGATAATTCCTGAATCTGACAGCCGCCGCATCTTCTCGCATCGGGGCACTTTGCCTTTACCCTGTACTTAGACGGTGTGATCACAGTCTTTACTTTTCCGTAGCCGTATGTCTTCTTTAACTTGGTCACTATAAACTGAACATGGTCACCAATAAGTGCATCCTTAATAAAAAAGGTGTAGCCATCTAACTTACCTACACCTTCACCGTCATTTGTGATATCCGTTATCTCAACTTCAAGCAGTTGATTCTTTACATACATCAGTAAACCACCTGATTCCTTCCGTTAGCCTTGCCCTGGTATAGCCTCTCATCAGCTTCTTTTATCGCTGTCTCTCCATCTTTTTCGAAATCATATTCCGACAATCCGAATGTCATGGTTATCTTTATCTCATGTCCGCACGTATTGATCACCATATGCTGGATGGCTCTGCGTAGTTCTTCCAACTTGATATATGCCTGGTCTCCATTATGATCCTTATAGATGATCAGGAATTCCTCTCCGCCCCATCTTGCGACAAATGCATCATGTGCACACATTCTGGTCATCATCGCAGCAACTTCTTTAAGTACAACATCTCCTATATCGTGTCCATAGGAATCATTGACCTTTTTAAAGAAATCTATGTCTCCCATTGCCACACTGATCGGATTACCGTTTTGTTCGTCTATCATCTCCTGAAGGTATTCTACAGCTCTTCTTCTGTTGAACAGCCCCGTCAGTCTGTCGGTATTGGCCTCTCTTTTAAGCTGATCATTATACTTCATCAGTTTCTCTTCGCCTTCTTTTTCTGTTTTGCTGAAAACATATGAGATATAAATAATAGCCAAAAATACCGCAGAAATGTTCGTTATCTGTATGAGTTTATCCGTGAGCAGACTGTGAGCAACTAGCGATTCAACCTTACCGAACAGCATTATGATTATTATCCTGATCACAAGAACAAACCCTGAAGTTATAAACTTATATACCGGTTTTCCATATGTTCCAAAAAAACATATCATCAGTATGATGATAAAGTAATTCTGCAATCCGGCACTCCATCCGAATATGGGAATAAATTTTATTATCCAAAAATATAAGAACAGCATGAATAAAACCGATGCTGTTCTTGTCTTGCAAAAATATGTGAATATAAAAAGAATGACCATTGCAGATGCATAGATAAATACGGTCATTGCGCATGATCTTAATGTATCTGATCCTGCAAGAAGTATATCTATAGCAAAGGCAATAAGCACTGTGATATACATTACTCGCAGTGCTACTATTACCTTCTTTGTTTCATTTTCGGCCTTAACGTCTTTGTTTATAAGGCTGATAATCCCCATCTGTTATTTTTTGCGGGCCACCACTATAGATTGTACAACGAGGAATATGCACAGCATGGCCGCTACGGTTATACCTGTCCACCAGGCCTGATCAAGACCTGCGGATGCAACGATGTTCTTAATGGTACTGAGTGATAATACGCCAAACAACGTTCCTATGATATTTCCCACTCCTCCTGTTAACATTGTACCACCAATTATGGAAGATGCAATAGCATTCATTTCTGCTCCCGCGCCGTTTGTCGCGGCTCCGGAACCTACATGAAGGAAGTAAACAAATCCGCCGATACCCGCCAAGACTCCGCACAAAAGCTGTGATAAAAATCTGGTACGCTTAACATTGATACCAAGCATTAGTGCTGACTGTCTGTTGCCACCTACCGCATAAAATGATCTGCCCAGTTTTGTCCATCTGAGCATCATGAACATAAGAATAACGATAAGGATAGCTATTATAACGCCTATCTCAACATATGCGTTTATATAGACGCCTTTCTTGTTGTAGCTTCCCATTCCGGGAACATTCACTCTAGTGTTCTTGAGTGCTACAAACTGTTCGTTTGCTACATTAAACGGATCCGCATTGATAATGGTCGTCATACCCTTTGCAAAGAACATACCTGCAAGTGTAACAATGAAAGGCTGGATATCAAGATAAGCTACCAGATATCCCTGAACCAGACCAAATGCAAGTCCGATTCCAAGAGCAAGAAGCATCGCTCCGCCGACTGTTCCGTTCTTATGATCAAGATATACTGCACAGCTCATGGTAACGAGTGCTGTAACACCGCCGACCGAGATATCGATACCGCCTGTGATCATAACAAGCGAAAGTCCGCATGAAAGGATTATCAGGGCTGCATTTTCATTGAGGATATTGAAAAATGCCTGTGGCTTTAAGAAGCCCTTGCCCAAGAATACCATTGCTCCTATGTACATCAGTACGAATACCACTATCGTGATGGTAAGAAGCAGATTGCTGTCTGTCATGTTTGACAGTTTTGAAAAGAGGCCTTTGCTTTCCCTGGTCTTTGTTTCCATATTAAGCCACCCCCTTCTTTACTTTGCTGCCTGTAAGCTGTTTCCATTTTGCACTCATGAATTCTCTTACCACGGGTGCTGAGAACACAACAAGCAGTATAACGACTACGGCCTTGTATGCCGGAAGCGCTGTTGATTTAACGTTGAATTTATAAAGTGTTGTGGTCAGAAACTGTATAACATATGCACCGATTATTGATGCCGTCATATTGAACTTACCACCGCTTAATGAGTTGCCACCTAGAGCGACTGCAAGGATCGCATCCATTTCTATATCCTTGGCAACAACCGAATAGTTGATGGTCGAAAGTCTGCTGACTTTTATAAGACCTGCAACTGCCACGCAGATGCCAAGAAGTACAAATGTCATAAACTTTATAAAAGTGGGATTCAGTCCGTTCAGTCTTGATGACTGAGCATTGATACCTACTGCCTGTACATAGAGTCCCAGATTTGTAAACTTAAGCAAAAGCGCTGTTACGATCATCACTGCAAGTGCTATGAAAAACGGTGTGGGTACCGGTATTCCCGGTATGAAGTTTCCGAAGTATCCGAACGAAGGCTCGCTTACGATAGGAAGCTCGTTGTTATTGATCCACGCAGCGATGGAACGGCCTGCCGTAAACAGTATCAGCGTGGCTACCATCGGCTGTATCTTAAACCATGATACGAGCATTCCGTTGAATGCACCTGCTATCATTCCGGCAAGTACTGCTATAAGGAATGCACAGATGATAGGCATCTGGAGTTCGTCGGGTCTTGAATTCCTGCCGCATAACATCCTTAAGATAACACTTCCTGTTATGGCTATGCCTGCACCTACCGAAATATCCTGTCCGCCTGATGCTGCGGTTACAAGAGTCATGCCTATTGCCAGAATGGCAAGCTCTGAGCCGTAGTCAAGGATCGTTATAAGATATCCTGAAAGCACGGGATCGCCGGCTGAATTCTGTCCCATCGTGATCTTAAAGAACGAAGGATCCATGATCAGATTAAACAGTGCCAGTAATATCAGCGCTGCTAACGGAATAAAGATCTGGTTTCTGAATATATTGCTTATCTGAAATTTATTCTTCTGCATCACTGTCACCTCCGGCAATAGTATTCATGATCATCGTCTGGTTAAGCTCGTCTCCTCTGAGTTCTCCAACAACTTTTCTGTCACGCATTACAACGAGTCTTGAACATGTACGCAACATCTCGTCTGTTTCTGATGATATGAATGTTATGCTCATACCTTCACTTGCTAGCTTGAGTACGAGTTTCTGAATATCAATCTTTGTTCCTACATCAATACCTCTTGTAGGCTCGTCAAGTATCAGATATTCAGGATGGGTGAGCAGCCATCTTGCTATGATGCATTTCTGCTGATTTCCTCCTGAAAGAGACTTGATCGGAGTATCTGACGATGCAGTCTTGATACTTAACAGTTTGATGTATTCATCTGCGAATTTATTGGCCTCGGCCTTGGTAAACGGCTTAAAGAAGCCTTTCATAACCTGGAGCGCCAGTATAATGTTCTCTCTTACAGAAAGATCTCCGATAATACCGTCTATCTTTCTGTCCTCGGGCAGATATGCGATACCGTTCTTCATTGCATCGATAGGCTTGTTTATCTTTATCTCCTGTCCGTTCTTCCTGACAGTTCCGCTTATAACCTTATCCGCACCGAAGATGGCTCTTACGCACTCGGAACGACCTGAACCCAAAAGTCCGGTGAATCCGTTTACCTCGCCCTTCTGTATATAAAAATCAAACGGCTTGATACCCTGATCAGAAGCAAGACCGCTAGTCTCAAACAAAGGCTTAGCCTTTTCATCGACTTTGCTCTCACCACTTTCTCCCTTGATATCAGAAAGATCATCGAGCTCCTTACCGAGCATCTTTGATACAAGCTGAACTCTGGGAAGATTTTCTATCGCATATTCTCCGACAAGTTTTCCGTCACGCAAAACGGTGATCTTATCGCACACTTCATAAACCTGATCTAAGAAATGCGTTACAAATATGATACCTACGCCTCTTTGCTTAAGATCTCTCATGAGCTTGAAGAGTTTTTCAACTTCCTGCTCATCAAGAGAAGATGTAGGCTCATCGAGTATCAGCACTTTACATTCCATGTCAACGGCACGTGCAATGGCTACCATCTGCTGTACCGCAATTGAACAGCTTGCAAGCTGCTGAGTCGCCTTGGCAGGTATATCGAGAGATGTAAGTATCTTTTCCGCTCCCTCGTTCATCTGCTTCCAGTTCTGAATTATATTATCGCTTCTTCCGATATACATGTTTTCTGCAACCGAAAGATTCGGGCATAGTGTGATCTCCTGATACACGGTACTTATACCCAAGTGCTGAGCGTCCTGAGGAGATTTTATATTAACCTCTTTGTCGTCCAGAATTATCTGACCTTCGTCCTTTGTGTATACACCGGTCAGAACTTTTATAAGAGTGGATTTACCTGCGCCGTTTTCTCCCATCAGAGCATGTATCTCGCCTTCATTAAGCGAAAAATCAACGCCCTGCAGAGCAAGTACGCCGGGAAAGCTCTTATGAATGTTTTTTAGTTCTAGTATCTTTTTCACCTGATACCCCACTTCCTTAAGAAAAACGCGGCGCAACGTTAGTTGCGCTGCGCCGCGCATTTTAGATATTTATTACCTACTGTTTATTAGATACCGTAGTTGTCAACATCTTCCTGTGTGATTGTTGAAGCGTCAAAGCCCTTCTCATCCATGATGATTGTCTTCTCAGGGATAGATTCGCCTGCTTCAAGCTTCTTGATTATCTCATCGATGTAAGATGACTGGAAAGGATTGCACTGTCCGTCATAGTTCCAGTTCTGCTTAAGGAGCTCTTCAAGTGCCCACTTGTTGCAGTCAAAGCCCATAACGATGACATCCTTGCCTACGCCGTGAGAGATGTTAGCCTTGTCAAGAGCTGCTACAGCACCCTTAGCCATATCGTCGTTCTCTGCATAGATTACGTTGAAAGGTGTGCCTGCATCGATAACTGACTGAACGATCTGCTGTGCGTTGTCTGCGTTCCACTCAGCTGTCTGCTGTGTAACGATGTTCCAGTTAGCTTCTGCTGCTACCTTGCTGTCAAGAGCGCCTGAACGACCCTTCTGTGCTGCAGAACCCATAACACCCTGGATATGGATTACGTTGTACTCTGAAAGGTTCTGGCCTGCAAGCCATGTAACTGCTGTCTCGCCTTCCTTAGCCATATCAGATACGATTGAAGCTTCATATAATGAAGGATCTGCATCGATTGTACGGTCGAAAAGGATAACCTTTATGCCAGCGTCCTGAGCATCTTTAAGAACTGAATCCCAGCCTGCTGTATCAGCTGCTGATAAAAGTAAGTAGTCAACGCCGTCCTGTACGAACTTCTGAGCTGCTGCGATCTGCTCGTCATTCTTTAAGCTGTATGCGAACTGTGCATCATATCCGTTTTCCTTAGAGAATGTCTTCTTAAGGTCTGCATCGTTAGCTGTTCTGTAACCAGACTCGTTAGGATCGTTGTTGATGATACCAACTGAGATAAGCTTGTCAGCTGTATCAGCTGCAGGAGCTGCTGTCTCTTCTGTCTTTGTTTCTGCTGCAGGCTCAGCTGCAGGTGCGCTTGTGTCAGCTGCAGGAGCTGATCCGCCACAACCAACAAGAAGAGTTGCTGTCATTGCTACGCTTAAAACTGCGCTCATTAATTTTTTCTTCATTTCATTTCCTCCCTATTCAAAAATGAATCTGCATTTGATGAAGGTTCTTTTGTCCTTCTGGTTTCAGTTTATGGATAAATTCTGACCCGTTCAACGATTTCAATACCCATTTTTTGAGTTTCGTCAAAATATCAATACCAATTTTGTCTTTGCAATGATATAATTACTACAAATCCGGTGGCAGGTTTTGTTTTTTTATCATTTTGTAAAGTTTTTTCATGTTTTCATGACCAGATGACTTCTTTGTCAGACATTTTTCTACATATCAGGCCCGTGTTTTCATTGTGCATTTTCAATAAAAAAGTTTTACCGGATTGAATTAATTACTAAGGATTTAAAATTTTTTTAAAGAATTATTTCCGTTTTTTTCTTCGTTTTGGAAATATTAAACTTTTTAGTAAAAAGATATGACGCCTAAATACAAGTTATTAGCAGACAAGATAATAGAATATATCAATAATGATCCAACCGCTTCAAGAAAGCTTCCGACAGAGAGACAGTTGGCTCAGATGTATGATGTCAGCAGACAGACTGTGAGGGAAGCACTCAACATCCTGCTTAAGGAAAAATACATATATAAAAGAAGGGGCAGCGGTATTTATATTTCGGATGCTTATTTCAGCGCCCGAAACAGGATAGCGCTCATAGTACCCGCAAAAGAAGACTATATCTGGCCTTTCTTTATCAGTGAGCTTAAGCAGTCACTCGCTTCTTTTGGATATTCACTAGATGTATTTGGCAGTAGTGACAGCAGAAAAACGGAAAGAGAGATCCTACTTTCCATGGAAGATTCCTTCATACGCGCAATAATCTCTGTTCCCGTAAGAAGTTCAATACCAAACCCAAATATACGTCTGTACGACCAGCTTTCATCAAAACATATCCCTACTCTGTTCATTACAGATGTGTATCAGGATGCCGCTGAATCTTCATATGTAAAGTACGATGATTTTTATGCAGTCTACCGTCTGACAGGTGAGATCCTTTCAGATTCGGATGAAATATACGGGATATTCTTGTCTGACACATGCTGTTCACTCGAGCGTTACAACGGATATGTTCAGGCCATGCTTGAAAGCGGTATAAATCCAGAGGATGAACATATCTTGTGGCTTAATTGCGATCATTTAAAGGAATACAGAAAAAGCGGCAGGATAGATGCGATGAATAAGTTCATAAAAAGATTTAGCCAGAGCAGACATATAAACACGGCTCTTATCTGTCATAACGATGAGATAGCTGCAGCTTTTACCGATATGTTTTCCCGTGAAGAGACTCTTCCTGCGATCTATTCCTTTGACAATAGCTACTTATGCAGACTCGATGAATACAGCATGGTATCTCTTTCTGTCCCTGTAAAGGAGCTGACAGACACCATCGCCAAACAGGCGGTTATGATGATAACAGAAAAAAAATCTGTAAAAACAACACTGCTGCCACAAAAGTGACAGCAGTTAAATTACTGATTTCTGTAATCCCTCGGTGACATGCCCTGGGTCTTTTTAAATACCACGCTGAAATAATGCTGATCCTTGTATCCGACCTCGTTTGCTATCTCACCCGTATGCAGGTTAGTTGTCTTTAAAAGTTTCTTTGCCAGTTCCATTCTCTTCTTTGTCACATATTCGACAAATGTCATATCCATCTCGTTTGAGAATATACCGCTGAAATAGTTCGGAGATACATTACTGTAGCTTGCGACATCATTTAATGACAGCGATTCATCGGCAAAATTCTCATCTATATATGCAATGGCCTTGTTGATTATCCTCTTGTACTGGCTTGAACTTGCCTTCTCCCTGACTCTTATGGCAGATACGAGCATGTTTCTTATATAGGCAGTTATCTTGCCTTTATCAACACTCATATCATCGAGCATGCTTATATCGGTGTTTTCCAGGAATTGATCCTTGTTCTCACCAAGCTCTTCAACATAGGCAAGAACTGTGAATCTTATGTTCAGTATCAGATAATCCCTGAACATCTTGGATTCGAGCGCATCAGAAAGACTGTCCGTAAAGCCCTTGGCAAAGACCTCTGTCTCTTCTTCCTGTCCGTTTATAAGGAAGCCCTTTATTATATTCGGATCTATCTGGGACAGTTCGGGCTCCTTGTATCCTCCCGTACTCTCCGGATGATTATTCTCTATATCACTCTTATTGAACACATGCTTGGAAGGTTTTAGGAAGCGGTATGAGAATATCCTGTTTACCTCTTCAAAGCAGTCCGGCAATAAGCTCAGTCTTTCAACATGATCTCCGTAGGCGACATACCAGTCAAAATCCTCGCTGTAGGATTCGCATATCCTTGTGATATTTCCCACACATCTTTCTCTTAGCATATCGATGTTTGAAGTATCACCCATGATCAGTATGCAGTATGTGCTGATATTCCACCTAAAGATCAGATACTCCTTGAATCTCATGAAATATCTGATGAGTTCATCAGGATTTTCATTTATATATGCCATGACTATATCATATGCCGGAGCATTGAGATCTATGGAAAGCTTATTTGCCTCGTCATACATTTCCTTGACGGAAAGCTTTCTGTCAAAGACCTTCTCAAAGAAATGTCTTATAGCAAGCTGTTCATATTCCCTGTATTCCTCTTTAAACTTTGCAAGATAGTCATTCTGTTCCTTTTCGGATTCTATCTTTTCCGATATCTGAGTCAGAACCTTCTGCAGAGCGGCTCTTGTGACAGGCTTTAAAAGATACTGCTCTACACCTATGTCTATCGCCTGTCTTGCATATTCAAAATCATCATATCCGCTGATGATTATGATCTTTGTTCCGGGAAACTCGTTTGTGACTATCTGGCTTAGTGCAAGGCCGTCCATAAAAGGCATTTTTATATCTGTTATGAGAACGTCCGGTCTTGTCTTTCTGATAAGCGGCAGAGCCATCTCTCCGTCAGATGCCTCTCCGACAAAAACATAACCGTACTTTTCCCAGGGTATGCTGTCACGCAGGCCCTCTCTCATTATTCTCTCATCTTCAACCAAAAATACCTTTAACATATTTACCCCTTAGTATGCTCTGCTGTCGAGTGCTTCGAGTACATTGTCCTTTGTAAAGACTACCTCATCAACCGAGTTTTCTTTTTCCACGCTCTCTCCGTTTTCAAGCTTCTTTATTATCTCAGACACGTACTCTCCCTGCATGGGATTGCATTCAATGTCAACATTGATGGTCCCGTTATAGACCATGGTAAGAGCCTCGTGACATGCATCAAACGAAACGACTAAAACCTGACCGTCTATTCCTGTCGAGATACCTCTGCTTCTCATGGCAGCGACTGCTCCGAAAGTCATATCATCGTTCTGGGATATGACAACATCGATGTCACTAAACTCCCTAAGCAGCTTTCCCATCTCTTCCTTAGCTTTTGTATTGGTAAAGTCTGCATCGACCTCGGCTAAAATGTTCCAGTTAGGATGATTTTTTGCTATTTCATGAAAGCCCTGGCTTCTTCCGATCTCAGCGGAAGATCCTTCCGTTCCCTTGAGGATGACTATATTGATGTCCTCCTCGTTTCGGCCTCTCTTCCACAGCTCCTGTTCCAGCCAGATACCGGCCTTGATACCCTCTTCCTTCATATCGGAGCCTACATGAGCCACATAAAGAGAGTCATCTTCGACATTTACGGTTCTGTCCATTAATATGACCGGGATCCCTGCATCTCTGGCCTCGGTTAAAACATTTTCAAATCCGTCCTCCGTACAGGGAGAAAAAACAATATAATCAACCCGCTGTGATATAAAGCTTCTTATAGCCTTTATCTGGTTATCCTGTTTCTGTCTTGCATTGCTGAATATCGCAAAGTATCCGTTCTCTCTGGACAGCGCATTCTGTATGGACTCGGTATT
>JAEEUS010000037.1 GCA_016290615.1 Lachnospiraceae bacterium
TTTGTGGAGAGGAATACGGATGGGGATCTTATCGTTTGCCGATAATGCAAAAGAAGGTCGGTTTAAGAAAAGGTGTCATTCTCTTGGGTCTTGTATGGGCAGTGTGGCACATAAATATAGACTTCATGTTCTATTCGGTTGAAACAGGACCGTTAATGTTTGTCTCACAGATAATAACTTGTCTGACGATGGGTATATTCTTCGCGTATGCATATATGAAGACTCAGAACATCTGGGTTCCTGTTATTATGCATTTCCTGAACAACAACCTGGTAGTAGTCCTCATGGGAGGAGATGTTTCTGTTATTCAGAATCAGGTGATAAAGGCAAAGAGCATCCCGATAATGATCGTTCAGGGTCTTGTCTTTGCTCTGTTCATATTTGCACCGACTTTCGGCAGATTAAAAAAACAAGGGGTTGAGCAGTAAGCTCAACCCTTATTATCTATTTCCAGTAATCAAGTTCTTCTTCGTTAAGTCCGATATCCTTTCCAGTAAATACCGGATTTTTCCCTTCCGACTTTTGCTTTTCATAATCCTTTAATGCATCAATGGCGACTTTTCCGAGGATCATGCATGACGGCAGGTTTATTAATGTCATGCCTCCCATTGTTATATCCGCCATTGCCCATGCCGCATTCATCGGAATTATTGCTCCGATAAGAACGACGAGTGCACATACTATATGAAAGATACGCATAAAGTTTTTGGAAGGTCTTTTTTTGTGATTTAAAAATATCAGTGCATTGTCAACGTAGTAGAGATTTCCTATCAGAGTGGTAAACGCAAAAAGTACCATGGCGATAGTTATGAACGTCGGTCCGATACTGCCGAATACCGTTGATATTGAATTCTGTACATATGCGGCACCTGAAACGGATTCGCTTCTTTCAACACCGCTTGATAAACACATGAGAGCCGTTGCAGTACACAGCAGCAAAGTATCTATGTACACGGACAGTGTCTGTACGAGACCCTGCTTTGCCGGATGCGAAACCTTTGCCGAAGCGGATGCATTGGGAGCAGAACCAACACCGGCTTCGTTTGAATAAAGACCTCTCTTTATTCCGTAGACCATGCATGAGCCGGCAACGGAACCGAATATTGCCTTGAAGTTGAACGCATCCTCAAAGATGAGTGCGAACATATGAGGAACACTCTTTATGTTGCAGATTATGACTATGAGAGATATCAGTACATATGCAACACCCATGACAGGAACGATAAGACTGGTGAGTTTGACGATCCTCTTTCCTCCGCCTAAAAGGCAGTAACCCGTGAGAACAGCAAATACAGCACCGATCACAAGAGGTGTAATGCTCTTGTCATAAAAAGAATAAGCTTCAAAGGTCGACTGCAGATTGTATGAACATAAAAGATTGAATCCGACAGCATAGGTTGCTATAAGAAACAGGCAGAAAACGGTAGCCATTTTCGGTGCATGAAGAGCACGCTCTATGTAATAAGCGGGTCCGCCGTAACTTTCGCCGTTTGAATCCTTTCTTTTGTATATCTGGGCAAGAGTACTTTCGATAAATGCCGATGAGGCGCCTATTATACACATGATCCACATCCAGAAACATGCTCCGGGTCCTCCGAGACATATAGCTGTGGATACTCCGATTATATTTCCGGTTCCTACACGTGAAGCGGTTGATACGAGCATAGCCTGAAGGGATGAAACGTTCTTTTTATCCTCCGGAGGCTCCTTAAGCAGCCTTACCGACTCGGGAAAGAGCCTTATCTGCACTCCTTTTGTAAGTATCGTGAAGTATATGCCCGCAAGAGCCATTACTATTATCAGAATGGGATAATACATCACGCTGTCGATTTTGTCGAGTATCTGAGTTATCATATGCTCCTCCTAAGATTTATTAAAAATATCTTATCAAAGATATAAGAATATTCGCAATGTATTATTATGAAAATGTTAAGAAACAGATTGTTTTCGGATGTTATAATATGCAGGTAGGAGTAAGTTTAAAAAGAGGTCATTATGAGAGCAGTTGTTACAAGAGTTACTGAGGCTTCGGTTTCCATAGACGGTCAGATAAAGGGACAGATCAATAAGGGATTTCTGGTCCTTCTTGGCGTGCATGTGGATGATACTGAAGAAAAAGCGCTGTGGATGGCAGACAGGATTTGCGGTCTGAGAGTATTCGAGGATGAAAACGGCAAGATGAATGTGAGTCCAAAGGATGCGGATGCACAGCTGTTGATAGTGAGTCAGTTTACGCTGTATGCGGATGTGTCTTCAAGACGCCCCGGATTTACCGACGCGGCAAGACCAGATACAGCCATACCGCTATATGAGCTTGTGATCAGTGAATGCAAAAAGCGCGGATTTAAAGTGGAAACAGGCGAGTTCGGTGCGGATATGAAGGTTTCATCGGTTAATGACGGACCTGTGACTATCATCATAGAAAAATAGTATGAAAATATTTAAAAGATTTTGTTTTATCACAGGCATGATACTGACATTATGGTTTAGCATCCCGCTTTTGAGTCTTATACTTAATCTGGGAAACGGCGTAGGGATAATGTTTGGCGTTATGCTCATGCTTTACAGTATATTCATGGACAGGGTGCATGAACTTGTAAAAAAGATCCGATCATACAGACGCGGAAGGATCGTCCTTTCAGTTATCATGATCCTTGCTATTGCTGTACTGATGCTTTTTATGATCATAGATATAAATATACACAGGGCAGCCGCAAACAGGCCGAAACAGGATGCGACTCTTCTTGTACTCGGATGCCATGTCAGAGGAACACAGCCAAGTCTTATGCTTTCTGAGAGACTTAGGGCAGCGCTTAAATACATGAACGAACATGAGGACTCGGTAGCAGTTTTGTCAGGCGGTAGAGGTTCTGATGAAGATATAAGCGAATCACAGTGTATGTTTAACTACTTGACGAGTAACGGAATATCTCCCGAGAGACTTTATATGGAGGATCGTTCGACATCTACAATAGAGAATCTTGATTATTCCTATAAAGTGATCAGGGAAAACGGACTGAATGAAACTATCGCAATCGTTACAAATGAATTCCATATATGCAGGGCATCGATGATAGCAAAGAAACTCGGACTTGTGACATATGCGATCCCTGCACATACTCACTGGTGGTTTTATCCTACATATCTTGTCAGGGAATGGTTTGGAGTCATATATGAATGGTGCAGATGAAAGAGATCTTAAATTACTGGATAATGATAAATATACGTTTTTTGTGCTGCGAAGAATCATAGGCGGTGATTGCAAGCTTTTGATAACCGATCATGAGAAGCTTATCATATGCTTTTCATCAGAGCCGTTTCCGGTATGGATATGGACAAGGGATGATGCAACAGAAGATGAGATGGAAAAAGCATATATGACAGCTTTTGATAACGGACTTCTTGACGGTAAGCATCATTTCAATCTCAAATATGATCTGGCTCAGTATTTTATTAAAAGAGCATCAAAAGACGGGATAAATCTTAGGATACTGATCAATATGTTTGCATATGACAATCCTGATCCCATAGCTCCGTCAGATAAATGTGACGGAAAGTTATACAGATGCGAAGAAAAGGATGTTGACGAGCTTGTATGGTTTCTTGATGAATTCCATAAAGAGATAGGTATAGATCAAAAGGACATTGAAGGCTACAGAAAAGATGCAAAAGCGTTCATTGATACAGGAAAAATGTTTATGTGGAAGGATGAGAGCGGAAACAATGTGGCAAGCTGCAAGTATGCAGCAAACGGTGATACGGCATCGATAAATCTTGTATTCACAAGGAAAGAATATCGCAGAAAGCATTATGGTGAAAACCTAGTATATCAGGTTACAATGCTCGCCAAAAACGAGGGATATATGCCTATGTTATACACAGATGCCGATTATGTTGCATCGAATGCATGTTATGAGAAGATAGGATACGTGCTGAAAGGAAAGCTCTGCACTATCGGAAACTGAAAAGAGGAGAAGATGAAAAAGAAGATTTGTATTTTACTTATGCTGTGCACAGTATTGGCAGGATGCACAGAAAAAACCGATGAAGCGGTAAAGACAGAGGTAAATAAGGAGCCTGCGGTTCAGACAGAGGTTATTTATGAAACACCGACAGCTGATACAGAAAATGATCTGATAAGTGATGATCAGGCGATCACTGCCATAAAGAACTACTGCCATATAAGCAATCCGGATCTTGAAAATATTGAAAAAGAAGGAGAATATCCGGTTTACTGGGAAGTACAGTCAAGTGATGAAAATGAGATAGTAGTACTCTTCAGATCATATACGGGAGCACAGATAAGATACTATATAGATCCTGTTTCAGGAGATACGTATGTTACTGAGTTTGTCCCCGGTATAACATCCGAAGAGGAAAAAACAGATGAAGAACTGAATGTAAAAGACTACATGGAATAAGACATATATGAAAACAGGAAAGTATGTATATAAAAGCGAAGATGCAATGAAAAAGATGCATGATTTCTATGACAGGACTCTTGCATCATTAAATGTAAGCTACAGCGAAAGCTATTTTGATACATCGTTTGGACAGACTCACTGTCTTCTGATCGGAGACGAGAACAAGCCTAAGATATGTTCAATACACGGCGGAAATGGTATCACGACACTAAACTTAAAGTTGTTTATGCCTCTTCTTTCAAGGTACTGCATCATTGCACCGGATGTTATAGGAATGCCCGGTAAAAGTGACCCATACAGAAATATAAGCAGTAAAAAAGATGAATACGGATTGTGGATCAAAGAGGTTCTGGATCACTATGATGTTGATAAGATATCATTTGTTGTATCTTCATACAGCGCTTCGATGATGCTGTCATTTGCAAAGTATCATCCCGAAATGGTGGACAGATCTCTGCTGCTGGTTCCCTCAGGAATAGCTCACGGTCCTTACCTGCCAATGATATCAAAGATGATAATCCCTTTTGTGAAGTATTATTTCAAGCCGTCAAATGATACACTCGATGCAGTGATAGAGACTCTTGGCGGAGAGAGTGATGATACATGGAGAGAATTCTTTGATCTTATGATGAGCTCATATAAGATGGAGATGAAGGCTCCAAAGGAGTATCAGAAAGAGGAGTTGGCTAGTCTTGATGCACCGCTTCTTATAGCAGCATCATGCAATGATATCTTCTTTCCCGCAGACAGGGTATTTAACAGATCAAAAGAGATATTCAAAGGCAAGATCACATTCATTGAGATTGACAGCAAGCATCTGCCCGGGCAGGAAACAATGGATGATATATGCAGACAGACAATAGAATTCTTTGAAAAAGACAGATGATCATAAAGGGGGAAGTATTATGAAAAAGATAGGACTGGTAGGCGGTACAGGACCAGAATCCACACTGATGTATTACAGGGAGCTAAATACCGGAATAGATGAAGCCACAGGCGGTAAGCACATGCCCGATATAGCTATAGAGAGTGTGGATTTTAGAAGAGCCTGGGAATATGTTACAAATAAGCAGTATGATCTTCTTGCGGATTATCTTGCGGAAAAGATAAACTGTTTAAAGACATCGGGTGCGGAGGTTATCTCCCTTACGGCGGCAACCATGCATATCGTTTATGATGAACTGGTAAAGAAAACAGATACATCACTGATAAGCATCCCTCAGGCAGTATGCAGGGAAGCTGTGTCCAGAGGATATAAGAAGGTAGGGCTTTTCGGTACCATCTTTACGATGGAGCAGGATTACATGAAAACGGATCTTAAAAAAGCAGGTATTGAAGTCTGCATTCCCGATAAGGACGACAGAGAACTGATAGCAAAACGTATACTGGAAGAACTCGAAGCAGGAATAGTAAAAGATTCAACGCTTAAGGAATTTCAAAAGATCATAAAAAAGATGCAGGAAAGATACAACATAGAGGCGCTTATCTTAGGCTGTACCGAGCTTCCGCTGATCTTAAATGACAGCAACTGTCCTCTTGACTGCCTAGACAGTGTACAGATCCATATCAGAGAACTTATAGATCAGGCCATGAATTAAAAGGACAGGTTAAATGAAGATGGCTTTCTATGTCGGACTAAATAATGATACAGTTATTGGAACCGTTGCGATAAAAAGACTTGAACTGTAGATACAGGAATAATGTATGACATATACAATAAGAGAAATAGAGGAAAAAGATAACAAAGCAGTCGAAAAGATCATAAGGGACTGTCTCATAGAGTTTGGGGGCGATCATGAAGGAACTGCCTGGGCAGACCCGGATCTTGGCAGATTTTCTCATATATATAACAGTGAAGGAAACAGATACTGGGTTGCGACAGATGAAAACGACGTAGTAGTTGCAGGAGTTGGAATAGGAAAATTACCCGGTTTAGAAAGAGTCTGTGAGCTTCAGAAAATGTACAGCATCAAAAAAGTCAGAGGAGAGGGAATATCACACGAGCTTATCAAAACCGCCCTTAACTATGCAAAAAGATACTATGATCGCTGCTATCTGGAAACACTTCCTAACATGATCGCGGCACAGAAGTTCTATGAAAAGTACGGCTTTGTAAGGATCGATGAGGCGCTGATAAAAACAGAGCATTTTGAATGCGATGTAAGATATATAAAGGATCTTTAAACTTATTAAGGAGGAGATTATGCCGCACGTTGAGATCAAGTGTTATGAAGGAAGGACAGATGAAGTAAAGAAGGAGTGTGCAGACAGGGTTGCAGAGGCCGTTGCCAAAACACTGGGTGTAAACCTTTCGAGTGTTTCAGTAGCTATAAAGGATTATGCACCGACTGACTGGAAAAAGGAAGTCTGGGATAAGAACATTATTCCCGATGAAAAGTATCTGTACAAAAAACCTGAATATACCTGTGATTAATTTTGGGGAAAAAGCCATGATCATACTTATAACAGGAGCATCGCACACAGGAAAGACTTTATTGGCACAGCGCATGCTCGAAAAATACAAATATTCATATATTTCGATTGATCACATCAAGATGGGACTAATAAGAAGCGGCAATACAGATCTTACTCCCGAGGATGATGATAAGCTTACGGATTATCTTTGGCCGATAGTCCGGGAGATGATAAAGACTGCTATCGAGAATGATCAGAATCTTATTGTTGAGGGATGCTATATCCCTTATGACTGGAGAAAGGATTTTGATGATGAGTATCTTTTATCGATACGCTTTATCTGTCTGGCTTTAAGCGATGCATATATAGATACTCATTTTGATGATATAAAAGATCATGCATCGGATATAGAATCAAGGATCGATGATTCATACTGTACCATAGATATGATCAAGGAAACAAACAGGACATACATAGAAGGCTTTAAGAAATCTGGAGAGACGATAACTCTCATAGAAGATGACTATGAGAAAGTGATTTTGGCTCTGCTGCAGGATTAAAAAATGATAAGACTACAAAAAGTAAGAAAAGAAGACAGAGATCTTCTCTTTAGCATCAATCAGAAATATCTGTATGAGATGACAAATTTCTATGATGATGAGATGGATGAGAACGGCAATTACAGTTACGGACATTTTGACGAGTATTTTACCGATCCGCTAAGAGAGGCATATTTTATATACAGTGACGATTTTTTGGCGGGCTTTGCCATGATCTGTCCGTATACAATGACGGGAAGAAAACCTGATTATACCATGGCTGAGTTTACGATATTTCCCTCATTCAGAAGAAAGCATCTTGCATCCGATGCGGCAAAGCTCATACTGTCTGAACATAAGGGACAGTGGGAGATAAAGTACAATGAGAAAAACGAAAAGGCAAAGAAGCTGTGGAATACTATTGCAGGATGTTATGAACCTGAAATGATCCGTCTGAACGAGGATGAAACGGTGCTAGCATTTGAGGTCAGGTGATACAAGAGGTGGCTATGGGAAGTGATATTACACTGAAATGTGATGACGGCTTTATAAATATCCGTGTGGGCGCCATCATCATGAAGGATGGTAGATTTCTGATGACAGGAAATACTAGAGAGGATTATCTGTATTCTGTCGGAGGAAGGATCAAGTTTGGGGAAACGGCAAAAGAGGCTGTCATAAGAGAAGTGTTTGAAGAGACCGGAGTGAAGATGGAAGTCGACAGACTCGGATTTGTGCATGAGAACTGTTTCTATGGAGATGCTCCTTCAAATATGGGGAAACCGATATATGAGATATCGTTTTTCTTTTACATGAAGGTGCCGGATGAGTTTGAGCCGGTAAGTGAGAGCTTTACCGATGACGGTTGTGAAGAATTTCTTAAATGGGTATCTTTTGATGAAGAGAAGACCATTTATCCGCAGTTTTTCAGAGAGGAGCTTAAGCATCCTGAACAGACAGTAAAGCACATGGTCACTGATGACAGATATCAGAGACCGGAATAGATCTCGTCTATGACCTCTTTAAGCGCTTTTGCTTCGAGAGGTCTTTTAAAATACTCAAATGAGGGAACACATTTGCTTAGTATAAACGCATATCTGTGATCCTTTGGCTGGTCGTCAGAGTTTATGTATTCCCATGCCAGATCAAGAAGTTCTTCCACTGTATCGTAGGCTGTATCATCCATGTCATATGTCAGATGAGCCAGCATGATAAGAGAAACAGCTATCTCGCCCGCATGGGATCCGATCTTTTTAAGAATATCTATAGCTTCATTCCAGGCAGCTTTTGCCTCATCATATCTTTTGAGTTCATATAATGCGCTGGCCATGTTATTTAAAAGCGAAGCGTACTCATAGGTAATGGTTGCATTCCTGATTTTAAATATGTCAGCCGCATTTTCATATACAGGAAGAGCCTTTTGGGTTTCCTTAAAAGCAGACAGGGTTGTTGCCGCATTTATCAGGATGGTCGCCCCTGTTAGCTGATCACTAAGATTTAATCTTTCAACAAGATTCATGCATTCATTTACTACGGACAGGGTCCTATCCTTCCCGTTTGTCCTTCTGAAATATCCCAAAGCTTCGTTTAATACCGTTAAAAGGCCTCTGTCATCAGACAGACGCCTTGCTTCGTTTTCCCAGTAGGATATGCATTCCCCTGCGGCTTTCATATCATTTTTCTGAAAGCATAGATCAAGGTGATCTATAAATCTTTTTACCGGTATTCCCATATCATTCTTCCATACATTTATCAAGCAGCGGATAGATCCAGTCATCTATACGACTGAATTCAAAACCTGTAGAGCAAGCCTTATCGGTATTGAATGTGTTTGTATCACAGTAGCCGTTGTAGGGAGCGCGCTCACCGTCATCTGTTAGAATAGCTTTTTGCCCGGTCTTTTTTTCTACATAGCTTATGATATCTTTTATCGTTACAGAACCTCTGCTGCATCCGTTTACGGGACCGCTTATGAAATGATCGGCAAGATGAGCGATAAATAAGCCTGCTTCATCTTCATTTATGAAGCTTAAATTTTTGTCAATGTCATCTATGAACATAGGCGTTTGTTCCTTGATGTGATCAACGTAGAACTTAAGCCTGCCCGTATAATCATTTTCACCCATTACTACAGGATATCTGACAAATGAGTAACTGTCGCTGTCCAGATATTCAAGTACCGCCCGTTCTGCCTGACGCTTTGTTTCCTGATAATCACTTATCCTGTCTATCCATCTTAAAGGATAGGATGGCGTATCAAACTCATCTTCCGTGATATTTTTATGACACTTTGGATAAACCGAACAGGTAGACATCTGTATGTATTTATCGCAGGTCACATGTTCAAGGAGATTTTTCACATCATTTGAACTGTATGCGATCTTGTCGATTATCACATCAAAATGCTGTCCGCCGATTGCGTTTTTAATGCTCGTTTCATCTGTTCTGTCGAGTGTCACATGACTTGTATTATCATAAAAATCCAGTTGTAAGTTGCCTCTTGTGGCTATAGTTATGTCATGGCCTTTTTTAATAAGAGCCTTAACCATGGGAATTCCGAAAAAACGTGTTCCGCCGATCACCAGTATATTCATTTGCTTCTCCTAAAAAGTTATGATTCATTATAGCATAAACGGCTTCTTCAGAATATAATAGACAAAAGAGGAGGGATTGATATGAAGATACTTGTAGTAGTAGATATGCAGAATGATTTCATCGACGGAGCACTTGGTACAAAGGAAGCTGAAGCCATTGTTTCAAATGTAGCTGAAAAGATAAAAGGATATGACGGTACGGTCATATATACCAGAGATACACATAAGCCCGAATATCTGAGTACCCAGGAGGGAAAGAATCTTCCCGTAGAGCACTGCATTGAAGACAGTGACGGATGGAAGATATCTGAAAAGCTTCCTGTTGATAAAGATGCAAAGATAATTAACAAGCCTACTTTCGGTTCAAAAGAGCTTGGCCTGTATCTTGAGGAACTCTCAAAGAATGAAACCATAGATGAGATAGAACTGATAGGACTCTGCACGGATATCTGTGTTATATCCAATGCACTGCTTATAAAGGCATTTCTTCCGGAGGTGCCGGTATTTGTTGATCCCGCCTGCTGTGCCGGTGTCACACCAGAGAGTCATAACAATGCGCTTTCAGCGATGAAGATGTGCCAGATTGGTTTAAGATAAAGGAGAAGTCTATGTTTGATGCTAAAAAAGTTAAAGATGAATGTGTTGCATGGATAAGGAAGTTTTTTGAAGAAAACGGTCCCGGCTGTAATGCTGTTTTGGGTATAAGCGGAGGAAAGGACAGTTCAGTTGTGGCAGCACTCTGCGTTGAAGCTTTAGGTAAAGACAGAGTAGTAGGAGTTCTGATGCCGTGCGGAGACCAGCCTGATATAGATATGTCATATCTGTTGGTAAATCATCTTGGGATCAAATACTATGTGGTAAATATAAAAGATGCGGTTGAAGGTCTTAAAGGCGCTATCCCATCAGACCTTGAACTGACAAGTCAGACGATAATAAACCTTTCACCCAGAATACGTATGGCTACGGTATATGCAGTATCACAGAGCTGTAACGGACGAGTTGCAAATACATGTAACCTTTCCGAGGACTGGGTGGGTTATTCGACAAGATACGGAGATGCCGCCGGAGATTTCAGCCCACTCGCCCATCTTACCGTGCAGGAAGTAAAGGCTATCGGAAGAGAGCTCGGACTCCCAGAAGAACTGATAGAAAAGGTTCCTTCAGACGGACTCTGCGGAAAAACAGATGAGGATAATCTCGGATTTACCTATGCCGAACTTGACAGATATATCAGAGAGGGCGTTATAGATGATCTGGATCATAAGGCTCTCATTGACAGAAAGCATAGGATGAATCTGTTCAAGCTTCAGATGATGCCTGGATTTAATCCCGGTATCGCAGAACTTGCCGATGCCTGATTTTTCGACTTAATTCACAGTCATTTCACAGAAATTTAATTGCTTTTAATACTTTTAACTTCTATAATTGTATCGTGCCGTATTGCAGGCACGATACTTTTTTGTTAAATGAGGGAAACCTAATGGTAGAATTTGACGGACAGAACAGTTACGATTCCGGCGATCCCGAACAGGGAGGATACAGCGGACGTAATAACAACAATAATAGTAATAATTCAGGCAATGATAACAATTCAGGAAACAATGGTCAGGGAGGAAATAACAATAACGGAATGCCACCCAAAAAACAGAGCCTTATGTTTCTTGTTATCGCAGTACTGCTCACGCTCATCAGCATGAGCCTATTTATGAACTTCTTCTCAAGTGATGCTTCACAGGAGATCACTTATGATGAGTTCATCCAAAAGCTGGAAGCAGGTGAGATCGGAAAGGTCGAGATACAGTCGGATCAGCTTCTTATCATACCAAAGAGCGAGATGAGTGAAGCTCAGACTCAGTCTGATGCATTCCAGGATCTGTATACACCGGCTCTGAATATGTTCGGGCAGACAACACCTCAGCTCACATACTATACAGGTATCACCGAGACAGGAGACAAGCTCGTTGAGAGGCTGACAAAAGCGGGTGTTGAGATAAAGACATATATCCCTGACAATTCGGGTTGGATACTCTCAATACTTCTGACATACGTGCTTCCGATACTTCTTATCTGGTTCTTGCTTTCGTTTGCATACAAGAAGATGGCAGGAGGAGGCGGTCCCATGGGAGTGGGCAAGTCGAACGCCAAGGTGTATGTACAGAAGGAGACAGGTGTCACATTTGATGATGTGGCGGGTGTTGATGAAGCAAAGGAATCACTTGTTGAAGTCGTAGACTTTCTGCATGATCCTTCAAAATATACAAAGATCGGTGCTAAGCTTCCGAAGGGCGCACTGCTTGTAGGCCCTCCCGGAACCGGTAAGACACTGCTCGCAAAAGCCGTTGCAGGCGAAGCGCATGTACCTTTCTTCTCACTGACTGGTTCGGATTTCATTGAACTTTATGTCGGTGTCGGTGCAAGCCGTGTAAGAGACCTTTTCAGGGAAGCGAACAAGAACGCACCCTGTATCATATTTATTGATGAGATAGATGCGATAGGAAGAAGCCGTGATTCTAAGTACGGCGGAGGAAACGAGGAAAGAGAACAGACACTCAATCAGCTTTTGAGCGAGATGGACGGTTTCGATCCTTCAAAGGGTGTTCTGGTCCTTGGAGCGACTAACAGACCAGAGATACTCGATAAGGCTCTCCTTCGTCCAGGCCGTTTCGACAGACGTATCATAGTGGAGCGTCCTGATGTAAAGGGAAGAGAGGCCATCCTTAGAGTTCACGCAAAGGATGTCAAGATGGATGAAACGGTAGATCTGAAGGAGATCGCTCTTGCGACTGCGGGAAGCGTAGGTTCGGATCTTGCCAACATGATCAATGAAGCAGCTATAAACGCTGTTAAGAATAAACGTGAATATGTAAGCCAGAAGGATCTGATGGAGTCTATAGAGCAGGTTATTGCCGGCAAGGAGAAGAAGGACCGCATCATGAGCAAGGAAGAGAGAAAGATCGTATCCTACCATGAGATAGGTCATGCTCTTGTCACGGCTCTTCAGAAGAATACCGAGCCTGTTCAGAAGATAACGATCATCCCGAGAACAATGGGAGCATTAGGCTATGTCCTTCAGGTTCCCGAGGAAGAAAAGTACCTTGAGAGCAATGTAGAGCTCAAACAGAAGCTTGTCATATACATGGGCGGACGTGCCGCCGAATCCATCGTATTCGGAAGTATCACAAGCGGTGCTTCAAATGATATCGAGCAGGCAACAAATCTTGCAAAGAACATGATCACACGTTACGGAATGAGTGAGAAATTCGGTCCCATGGGACTTGCTACCATCGAGAATCAGTATCTTTCGGGTAATGCAAGACTGGAATGCTCGGATGTTACGGCTGCACAGATCGATGAAGAAGTCAAGAAGATGCTTGCCGAGAGCTATGAAACAGCAAGAAGCCTTCTTCTTGAAAACAGGGAAGTCATGGATAAACTTGCCGAATTCCTTATCGAAAAGGAAACCATTACCGGCAAGGAATTCATGAAGATATTCAGAGAATTAAAGGGCATACCTGAGCCTGAAGAAGAAACTGAAGAGGCCAAGGAAGAAAAGGCTGAGTCTAAAGAGGAAAAGTCTGAGGAGAAAAACGAAGCCGAAGATAAAGATATAAAGGAAACTGAAAATATCAAGGCGACAGAGGAAGAAACCGAAGGTGTTTGATTTTCAGGAAGAACTTCATAAGCTCCCCCATGAACCGGGGGTGTATATAATGCATGATAAGAGCGATGCGATAATATATGTGGGTAAGGCAAAAGACCTGCATAATCGAGTGCGCTCTTATTTTCGTGCAAATATCGGAAGAGGACCCTGGATAGACAGGATGGTGAGTCTGATAGCTTACTTTGAATACATAGTTACCGATTCCGAACTTGAATCCCTTGTTCTTGAGAATAATCTTATCAAGGAACACAGACCCAAATACAATACACTGCTTGTTGATGACAAGACATATCCTTATATCAAGGTATCTGTTGATGAACAGTATCCCAGGATAACAATGACCAGAAAAGTGAAGAAGGATAAGGCCAGATACTTCGGGCCTTATACAAGCGCGCTTGCGGTAAAGGATACGATAGAGCTTGTCAACAAGCTTTACAAGTTAAGAACGTGCAATAAGCATATCAAAGAAGGAGAGGCGATCGACAGGCCGTGCCTTAACTATCACATGGATCAGTGCATGGCTCCCTGCAGAGGCTGCATAAGTGCTAAGGATTATGCAGAAAAAGTTGAGAGCGCCCTTGATTTTTTGAGCGGCAATGTCAAAACGATCCTGTCCGAACTTGAAAACAAGATGTCTAAACAGGCAGCTGATATGCAGTTTGAAGAAGCCGCGGCTACGAGAGATCTGATAGCCAGTATAAAGCACGTTTCCCAGAAGCAGAAGATAACGGATTCCGATATGGATGACAAGGATGTGATAGCACTTGCAAAATCCGAAACGGATGCGGTTGTTCAGGTCTTCTTTATCAGGGCGGGCAAGCTGATAGGACGGGAACACTTCTACATGAAAGGTGTGGAGGAAAAGGAAAATACTGATATCCTGGGAGATTTCGTCAAGCAGTTCTATGCGGGAACCCCTTATATCCCCAGAGAGATAATGCTGCAGTATGAGATCGAGGATACGGAGCTTTTGGAAAACTGGCTCAGTGACAGAAGAGGCAGCAGGACATACATAAGGATCCCAAAGATCGGCAGCAAGGAAAAGCTGGTAGAACTTGCCGCAAAGAACGCGAGTCTTGTTCTTGAACAGGACAGAGAACGCATAAAGAGAGAAGAAGGCAGGACGATCGGTGCCGTAAAGGAGATAGAAGAGCTCATAGGCATAAGCGGAATAAAAAGAATGGAGGCATTTGATATATCCAATATCAGCGGATTTGAAAATGTCGGTTCAATGGTCGTATTCGAAAAGGGAAAGCCTAAAAAGAGCGATTACAGAAAGTTTAAGATAAAGACGGTCAGCGGTCCCGATGACTATGCATGCATGCGTGAAGTCCTGACAAGAAGATTCACACATGGCCTGGAGGAAGCAAGAAGCGTCGAAGACAGCGAGTACGGAAGCTTCACAAGATTTCCGGATCTTTTGCTTATGGACGGCGGAAGAGGACAGGTCAATATTGCACTTGATGTACTTAAGGAACTCAATCTTGATATACCGGTCTGCGGCATGGTAAAGGATGATAATCACAGGACAAGAGGTCTTTACTATAACAACAAAGAAGTACCCATAGACACTCACAGCGAGGGCTTCAAGCTGATAACCAGAGTGCAGGATGAAGCACATCGTTTCGCCATAGAATTCCACAGGTCGCTAAGAAGCAAGGATCAGGTAAGATCTGTTCTTGATAACATACCGGGAATCGGAGAAAAGAGAAGAAAGGCACTTATGAAGTATTTTGAAGACATCGATGAGATCAGGACAGCGGATGTCGAAAAACTTGCTCAGGTGCCCGAGATACCGCGAAACGTGGCTCAAGATATATATTCTTTTTTCCATGGTAATATGATAGAATTATAAACGTGAATCTTAAAAACAATATCACGTAGGAGATTTGGAATGGCAAGTGTAAAACTAAGTGAGATCATTGAAAGAATGAAGCTTGAGAATCTTACGCCTGAGATCGATATCAGCAAGACCAAGATTACTCAGCCAGATATCAACAGACCTGCGCTTCAGATGGCAGGATACTTTGAACACTATGAAGCTACACGACTTCAGATCATAGGATTTGTAGAATATTCATACATGCAGAGCATGGAGGAAAAGACACAGGATGACATTTATGACAAGCTTCTGTCATATCCGATCCCTGCGATCATTTTCTGCAGAGAGCTCATTCCTGATGAGAAATTCAAGCAGGTTGCGATCAAAAAGGGCGTTCCGCTTCTTATGACAAAAAAGGCGACCAGTGCATTTACCGCAGAGATCATCAGATGGCTCAATGTAAAGCTTGCTCCCTGCATCACAGTACACGGCGTTTTGGTCGATGTTTACGGTGAAGGACTGCTTATCACAGGTGAGAGCGGTATCGGTAAATCCGAAGCTGCGCTTGAATTAATAAAGAGAGGACACCGTCTCGTAACGGATGATGTTGTCGAGATAAGAAAGGTATCAGATGAGACTCTTATCGGGACAGCACCTCCTGTCACAAAGCACTTTATCGAACTCAGAGGTATCGGTATTGTCGATGTAAAGACACTGTTCGGTGTATCCAGTGTCAAGGAAACTCAGAATATAGACCTCGTTATCAAGCTTGAGGACTGGGATAAGGACAAGGAATATGACCGTCTCGGACTTGAAGAGGAATATATAGAATATCTTGGCAACAAGGTTGTCTGCCACAGCCTGCCTGTAAGACCCGGTCGTAACCTGGCTATCATATGCGAGGCCGCTGCGGTCAACCACAGACAGAAGAAGATGGGCTACAATGCGGCTCAGGTTCTTTATGAGCGTGTACAGGAATCACTGGCCAAGAGACGAGAGGAAGAAGATTGATGAAAAAATATGTTTTCGGAGTTGATGTGGGGGGTACTACCGTTAAGCTCGGACTTTTTGATCCCGAGGGAGAGGTGAAGGAAAAGTGGGAGATACCGACCCGCAAGGAAGATAACGGAGATCATATCATTGCTGATATTGCCGAGAGTATTAAAGAAAAGATGTCAGCAAATTCAATTGACAGGATGGATGTTGTCGGTGTCGGCATAGGTGTTCCCGGACCGGTAAAAGAGGACGGTACGGTCCTTCTTGCAGCAAATCTCGGATGGGGAAAGAAAAACATAACAATGGAGCTGGGTGAACTCTTAAGAGTTCCCGTTATGGCAGGAAATGATGCCAATGTCGCAGCCCTCGGAGAAATGTGGAGAGGCGGCGGAAGAGGCTATAAGAACATGGTAGCCGTAACACTCGGAACAGGTGTCGGCGGCGGTATAATTATCGGCGGAAAGATAGTAAGCGGTTCGACCGGTGCAGGCGGTGAGATAGGCCATATCCATCTTGAGGATGAAGAACCCGCAGCATGCGGATGTGGCGGACACGGATGCCTTGAACAGTATGCTTCTGCAACAGGTGTTGTGCGTATCGCTAAAAAGAAGCTCGCTTTTTCTGATAAAGCAAGCGTTCTCAGAGACAAGGAGATAACAGCCAAGGATATCTGGGATGCCGTTAAGGAAGGCGATGAGCTTGCAATAGAAGTTGCAAAGGTTTACGGAGAATATCTCGGAAAAGGTCTGGCAGCGGTTGCAAATGTGGTAAATCCTGACATATTTGTTATCGGCGGAGGAGTTTCCAAGGCCGGAGAAGTCCTGATAGACTACATGAAGCCATATTTTGAGAAATACGTATTCCCCGGAGCAAAGAACGTAAAATTTGCTCTTGCGGTTTTGGGAAATGATGCAGGAATATACGGAGCAGCAAAACTGGTATTGGATTAATGATAGATCCCGCGATTATTGAAGAGATCAAAAGCATAGTGACTGAGCAGAATGTTCTGACCGACGAGCCGATGTGCGATCATACGACATTCAGGATCGGAGGCAAGGCGGACGTTTTCGTCAGTATCATAAATGAACATGAGATACTGCGCCTTCTGGACCTGCTTAAGAGCAGACAGATCCCGTTTTTCATTCTTGGCAACGGCAGCAATATCCTTGTTTCGGATTCGGGATACCGCGGTGTCATAATAGAGATCGGTTCTGCCTACAGCGGTGTAAGAATGTTAGATGATATTGTTGTGGCTAAAGCAGGCACGACAATGGCCAAGCTGTCGCATTTTGCAATGGAGAACAATCTGACAGGACTGGAGTTTGCATCAGGCATACCCGGTACGGTAGGCGGCGGCATCATAATGAATGCGGGTGCATACGGCGGAGAGATGCGCCAGATCACATACAGGGTAAAGGCTGTTACTCCTTCGGGAGAAGTAGTATATCTGTCCAATGCGGATATGGAGTTTGAATACAGAAATTCCAAGGCTAAGCGCGAAGGTTATATCATCCTTCAGGCGGAATTCAGACTTCATCACGGTGAAAAGAGCGTCATAGAGGGGATCATGCGAGATCTTGCAGGAAAGCGCAGGGACAAGCAGCCTCTTGAATATCCTTCGGCCGGTTCTACTTTTAAGAGACCTCAGGGATATTATGCGGGAAAGCTGATAGCCGATGCGGGACTTAAGGGATTAAGTGTCGGAGGAGCTCAGGTCAGTGAGAAGCATGCGGGATTTCTGATCAATACAGGTTCGGCTACGGCGGCGGATATGTATGAACTCATCAACCAGGTAAGAACAAAGGTAAAGGAAGCATACTCAGTTGTGCTCGAACCGGAAGTGATATTCCTCGGAGAGTTTTAAATATGTCATTTTCATATGATGTAAAAGAAGAGATGGCCAGGCATTTAAACAGTGCCAGACACTGTCAGATAGCTGAGCTTGCAGCTATCTTAAGTCTGTGCGGATCCTTAAGAAGAGAAGAGGATTCAAAAGATGCACTGGTAGTGACGTTTGACAGAGAGTCACTTTTTAGAAAATGCTTTACTTTGTTGAAAAAAACATATAATATAGATGAAGTGTCTGTTAAGGAAGGCGGCAAAAACGCCAAGTATGAGATAGTCATCACTGATAATGATACTGTCTGGAACATATTTAAAGGTCTTAAGCTTGCAGACAGGGATCATGGATTTGCAGGGTTTGGAAAGACTGTCGATCCGACTCTGATAAAGAATTCATGCTGCAGAAGAGCATATCTTAGAGGTGTATTCTTGTGCGTGGGATCCATGAGTGATCCGAGCAAGGGATATCATCTTGAGATGGTCTGCGAGAATGAAGAAGTCGCAGAACAGATAGCGCAGATACTTGCAACATTTGATATTGAAGCAAAAACCATTTGCCGAAAGAAATATTTTGTTGTATATATAAAAGAAGGCAGCGCTATAGTAGATTTTCTGGGCATATGCGAAGCGCATGTTTCACTTATGGAGTTTGAGAATCTCAGGATACTTAAAGAGATGAGCAACTCGATAAACCGAAAGGTAAACTGTGAGACGGCAAATATAGCCAAGACGGTCCGTGCGGCAAACAGACAGGTTGAGGATATACTCCTCATACAGAAGGTATATGGGTTTAGTAAACTGGCAGACAGTTTACGTCAGATGGCAGAGGTAAGACTGGAGTATCCGGATGCGACGCTTCAGGAATTGGGTGAGTTACTGGATCCGCCGGTGGGTAAGAGCGGCGTGAACCACAGATTGAGAAAGCTGAGTGAGATTGCAGCAGATCTTAGAGAAGATTAAGTTTTTTTATTGGCGAGAGGAGATATTATGATCAATAAGGAAATTACCATCAGGTTGGAGAATGGTCTTGAAGCCAGACCCGTAGCTCTGCTTGTTCAGGTGGCAAGCCAGTATGACAGTTCCGTTTATCTTGAGACAGGTGATAAGAGAGTCAATGCAAAAAGCATAATGGGCATGATGAGCCTCGGACTTGATCTGGGTGAAAAGGTTAATGTAGTGGTTGACGGAGTTGACGAAAACGACGCTTTAACCGGTATTGAGAATTACCTCAGCGGCAAATAAGATAAGATATAAAAAAAGCAAGCATAATGCTTGCTTTTTTATATTTCAAGAACCCATCGCTCATGTAAATTATCATTGATCGTATATCTGCCGCATTCTCTGAAGCCCAGCTTGTTTAAAAGAGCGATCGAAGGAGTATTTTCAAGTCTTACAAATGCGTGGATGCGTTTGAATCCCAGAGTATTCTTCCCGTAGTCAATGACCTTTGTGCAGCATTCCATCGCATATCCGTGTCTCCAGTATTTCGGATCTATGACAAATCCAAGTTCCGGATCATCAAATCCGGGTCTGTAATTGAATCCGACTCTTCCTATGAGATTATTCGTGAATCTGTCAACAATAAGCCATGTGCCGAAACCGTAAAAATGATACATGTTCTTTACATAGTCCTTGATATAGTCAAGTTCATGCATGCGGTTTTCGTAAAGATCCTCGGTATACTGACATATACGTTTGTCTTTGTACATATCATAAAGATCATTAAGATCCTCGGGACACATCTCCCTAATCTTGCATCTTTCCGTATCCATCACATGCCAGGGTATCCCGGCATATCTCTGCCAGTATTTCACAAAATAATGCCAGTCGACTTCCTCGAAATCCTCCAGAGCGTATCTTACATTGAAATGAGCATCCTTGTTGTCACGATGATATACTGCAACGACAGGATAATCCGCATTAAGAAATGCGTGTGCCAGTTCAGGCACGTCACAGAGTATCAGACAGCTCTGCGGGGGAAGGTTTTTCGGAGGAAGAAATCTGTCTATGGAATGATACGGAACCTGATATATCTTAATCCCGTGATAGGAAAGATCCGCAGTCAGTTCGTTTGGAATGGTCACAAAGTGATCTACCGTGACATAATATATTGCTCTTAATAGCTTGGTTCGCATGGTTTGTCTTTCAATTTCATTTTTTATAGGTTAAAATCTATTATTATAATAAATCAATTAAAGACGAAAGGAAATAAAAATCTATGGCACAGAATCCTATAGTAACGATCACTATGACAAACGGCGATGTTATAAAGGCAGAGCTTTATCCCGATATCGCTCCTCAGTCTGTTAACAATTTCATAAGCCTCATAAACAAGAAGTACTATGACGGACTCATTTTCCACAGAGTGATCAAAGGCTTTATGATACAGGGCGGATGTCCCGAAGGAACGGGAATGGGAGGTCCCGGCTACAACATTAAGGGAGAATTTACACAAAACGGCTTTAAGAACGATCTTAAGCACACGGAAGGTGTTCTTTCAATGGCAAGGGCTATGCATCCGGACTCAGCTGGTTCTCAGTTCTTTATAATGCACAAGACTTCACCTCATCTTGACGGCAGCTATGCGGCTTTCGGAAAGGTTACTGAGGGAATGGATGTAGTAAACAGGATAGCTGAAACTGCAACAGACTGGAGTGACAGACCTCTCGAGGAGCAGAAGATCGCATCAATGACAGTAGATACATTCGGAGTGGAATACCCTGAACCTGAGCACATGTAAGGCATGTGTGGGAGCACGTTGTTCATATTTTGTTAACAAATAGTTAACCGTAAGTTAATTTACATAACATAATATGGACAAATGTCTGCTTTACAATAAAACCATAGAAGCAGACGTTAACAGTTAAATAAATAACTTTTTCATAATAAAATGCCTAGTACACAGAGTGTACTAGGCATCCTCCCATTTATGGGGGTTTTTATTGATTTTACGTATGATCCAGACAGCTCCTTGCCCTGAAACGGGAAGGAGTTTTTTATTTTGCCGAACGCTGAATGTATAAATATTTTACCGGTAATGATATATTAAGAAGGGATGAAAGCAAATTATTATCCGGAAAGGGTGTAGAAATGTTAAGTCAGGGAATGATCGTACTGGATATTGTGATAGGTATCATCACTATTCTGTTAGCACTTGGTTTTCTTTTTGTTGATATCAATAAGAAAAAGAGAAAAGAATTAAAGTGCATGAGTGCAAAAACAGTTGCAAGAGAGCTGACAGGTGAAACCATAAAGGAATATGATCCCAACTGGAAAAGATTTGATACACCGTCTCAAAAGATGGACGAGACTAAGTATTCAAAATATGTCTTTAAGGCAGACACAAAAGAATACACCGGATACGGAGAAGTTTCATCTTTGGGCTTTAGCCGCAATATAAAGGTAAGATATGATCCGAAGGATCCTGCAAAGAACTGTACGGAATATGAATATAGATGGGAAACGGGTATCGGAGAGGCTATTGCCAGCCTGATAATTGGTGGCGTGATCATTTTTGTGCCGATCATACTGAGTTTGATCATTGGATAAACTCGAAACGGAGATAAGAGCATGATGACAAAGAAGAAGGGCAACAACTGGACGGCTTACCATGATAAAGATAATGATCGGTATTTCGCAGAGATCATGTATACAAGCAGAGAAGGACGCGAGCAGTATGATTATGAGATAAGCCGTGAAATATATGAGAGGCTCGGTTCATTTGGTGATGATATAGAAAATGAAAGACTGATAAAGACAGCGAACATGACATATTCTTTTGAGAACACGATGTACGGTACTCTCGGACCGGAAAGGATGGTCTGGGACGAGGAAGCCGATAAGGCTATGAATGAGTGCATAAGGAAGAATAAAGACCAGTTTTAAGGAAGATGACAGTCTGATTATCAGAGAGCGTATAAACTCTAAGGGGTTTTTTTATTTAGGAAGATAATCTATAATATTTTTCGATGATACAGGATAACAAAAAAGAGGCAAAGAACAATTTCATCATGCAGGCTGGTATCCTTGCGGCTGCCGGAATAATCGTCAGACTCATCGGCATACTCTACAGGAGTCCGATAGTTATTATCATCGGAGATGAAGGCAATGGCTATTACAATACCGCCTATAACATATATACGATAATCCTTCTTGTTTCGTCATACAGCATACCTTCTGCTATCTCAAAGGTCATTGCTGCAAGACTCGGAACAGGTCAGTACAGAAATGCCCACAGACTATTTACGGGTTCTATCATATATGTACTTATCGTCGGAAGTATTGCATCACTTTTCTGCTACACATGCGCAGACAGACTCGTAGGCCATAATTCTGCAATGGTCCTAAGAGTCTTTTCGCCGACCATATTCTTTTCGGGACTTCTAGGATGTCTGAGAGGATACTTTCAGGCTCACAGAAGCATGATCGAAACCTCTGTATCCCAGATAATCGAACAGATATTAAATGCGATAGTAAGTATAACGGCAGCATATATACTTACTCAGTCTGTAATAGACGGCAGCGAGACGACCAGAGCTATATACGGAGCTATCGGAAGCGCACTGGGAACGGGAAGCGGAGTCGTTGTAGCACTGCTGTTCATGTTTGCCGTTTATCTTCACGTAAGGAAGGGTATCAGGGAACGCATACAGTCTGATGAAAATGAAAAGGTGCTTTCACCGGGGCAGACAGCATTCATACTGGTGAGCATGGTAACTCCCATCGTACTAAGCACCTGTATCTATAACCTGTCTACTGCTTCCAATCTTAAGATATATCAGACTATCACACAGAAGTATCAGGGTATGGATGAGGCAACATCAACAACTCTTTACGGCCTCTTTTCAGGAAAGGCCATGCAGATAATAAATATCCCGGTCGCACTATCGACTGCGATGTCGTCGGCTCTCATTCCTGTCATATCGTCAGCATATGAACGGAAGGAATATGAGCAGACAAGAGAGAAGATGGCCAGCGCTATCAGGGCGACAATGCTGATAGCGATACCTTCATGC
>JAEEUS010000104.1 GCA_016290615.1 Lachnospiraceae bacterium
AAGAGAGTTACATGCGGAATACATATTTCCCTCGCAGACAGACGGGATGTTTGATGCTGTTAATCCCAAAGAGGTTGAAGACAGACTTAAAAGCGAGATTTTCGATGCTGTCATCATTACTTCTCCAACCTATGAAGGAAGGGTAAGTGATATTGAAAAGATAGCGGATATCTGTCACAAAAACAAAGCAGCTCTCATAGTTGATGAGGCTCACGGAGCGCATTTCGGATTTCATGAGAGATTTCCAAAGAGTGCTGTGAGTGCGGCTGATATAGTTATAATGAGTACGCATAAGACTCTTCCGACACTGACTCAGACCGGCCTTTTGCATGTGAAGGATGAGTATTTTACAGAGGCGATAAAATATCTTCAGATGTTTCAGACAAGCTCGCCATCGTATCTGTTTATGAGCAGTATCGATTCATGCCTAAGTCAGATAAAAGATATGGGAGAAGATATCTGGAAAGACTTTTTTATATACAGAGATGCATTTTCAAAACGAATGGAAGAGTTAAAGCATCTTAAGTATATTGAAACGGACGATCCGTGCAAGATAGTCATATCAACAGATAAAAGCAGTATTTATGGAACTAAGCTGGCCGACAGGCTCCTAAACGAATATCACATTCAGATAGAGATGGAGTCGGCTACGTATATAGTTGCCATAGTAACATGCAATGACACCAAAGAAGGATTTGAAAGATTTGGCGATGCACTGCTTAAGATAGATTCAGATCTTTTCGACAAAGATAAAGCAAGCGTAAGTTCAGAAAGATTTGCGGGTCTGTTACACACAAAGGCGCAGAATAATATATATATATATCCGCCTGGGATCCCGATAGCCGTCACGGGTGAAGTAATAGATGAGAGCATGATAGATACACTTAATAAGTACGAGGCGGCAGGATTAAGGATAAGAGGTTTATAGATCAGTTTTTATGGGAAAGATTTTTTATTTAATGGGGAAGAGTTCTTCCGGAAAAGATACAGTTTACAAGAAGCTGATGAAGGATCCGGGCATTCATCTTTGCAAGATAGTACCTTACACCACCAGACCGATAAGAGAGGGTGAGAAAGAAGGGGTTCAGTATCATTTCACGGATAATAACGGATTTGAAAAACTGCTCGGTGAAGGCAAGGTAATAGAGCACAGGACATATGATACGTTTTACGGTGAATGGAAGTACTTTACCGTAGCTGATGAGAATATCGATCTAAGCAGGAATGATTATCTCATCATAGGAACACCAGAATCATATACAGCTACAAAGAAATACTTCGGAGAGTCAAAGGTTTATCCGATATTAATAGATGTAGATGATGGAGTAAGACTGCAGAGAGCTCTTAACAGGGAGCGCAAGCAGGAAACGCCCAAATACGAGGAGATGTGCAGAAGATTTCTTGCCGATGCAGAGGATTTCAGTGAAGAGAGACTGAAAGAAAGCGGCATAGATGCAAGATTTTCAAATGAGAATCTTGATGAGTGTTTAAAGAACATCATTTCCTACATCAAGAAAAACCTGTAACATTCTTGAGCGATTCTAGAAAAGGAGGGATCGTATGGATATTAAAGTCAGTTCCGTGATGCCAACGCAGCAGATCGAACAGCCTGCAGCGCAAACCCAGGTTAACGGAGATTTTAAGTTCACACTTGCAAGTCATATCGAGGAAGCCGGGCTTCAGGAGAGACTTACCTCCATGATGGAAGAGATCACCATGCAGGGTGACAAGCTGGCAAAGCACAGAGACATCAAGGACATGAAAAGATACCGCAGCCTGATAAAGGATTTCATGAACGAGATAGTCAGCCGTTCACATGAGTTTTCCAGAGAGAATTTTTTAGACAGACGCGGAAGACACAGAGTATATGGTATAATAAGATTAGTGGATGAAAATCTCGATGAGTTGGCAAAGGAACTCATGAAGGATGAGAAAGACAATCTGGCGATCCTTGGCAAGATCGGAGAGATAAGAGGTCTGCTTCTGGATATACTTACGTAACAGATCAGTGGTTCATAGATTCAAGAAAAGAGAAGGAAGAAGAGTATGCCTAAATTTTCGGATATCATCGGACAGGATATGATAAAAGAGCATCTTATGAATGCTCTGAAAACAGGCAATATTTCACACGCTTACATCATCAACGGTGAACGCTACAGCGGCAAGGAGTTCATTGCAAAGATATTTGCGATGGCGATCCAGTGTGAAAACGGCGATATAGATCCGTGCAATGAGTGTCATGCCTGCAAGCAGGCATTAAGCGGCAATCAGCCAGACATAATACATCTTACGCATGAGAAGCCAAACGTTATAACTGTTGATGACATAAGAGAGCAGATAAACAGTGATATCGTTATAAAGCCATATGCCTGTGACAGAAAGATATATATAATCAACGAAGCGGAAAAGATGAACGTTCAGGCACAGAACGCTTTGCTTAAGACTCTTGAGGAGCCGCCAGAGTATGCAGTCATCATCATACTTACAACAAATGTCGATGCACTGCTTCCGACGATCCTCAGCAGATGCGTAGTTCTTAACATGAAGCCGGTTGACGATGAAAAGGTCAAGGAATTCCTGATGGAGTATGTTCAGGTTCCGGACTACAAGGCTGAAGTATGCGCCGCATTTGCAAGAGGTAATCTGGGCAAGGCCAAGATACTTGCAAGCAGCGAGGAATTCGACAAGATAAAGACTGAAGCCATCGCTCTGCTAAAGCATATAGATGAAATGAATGTCAATGAGATAAGCATTGCCATAAAGCAGATGAATGAATACAAGTTAGAGATCAACGACTATCTTGATATTCTGGCCATATGGTACAGGGATGCTTTAATGTTCAAGGCAACGGCGGATGCAAACAATCTTATCTTCAGAGATGAGATAAAGTTCATCAAACAGACGGCATCAAGAAGTACTTATGAGGGTCTTGAGATAATACTCAAGGCGCTTGATAAGGCAAAGGCAAGGCTTTCCGCAAATGTCAGCTTTGATCTGACAATGGAGCTTTTGCTTCTGACCATAAAAGAGAATTCAAATCTGTAATATAAAGAAATTGTGAGGTTTATAGATGAAAAAAGTAATAGGTGTAAGATTCAGGACAGCCGGTAAGGTTTATTATTTCGATCCGCTTGATCTGGACATAAAAAAGGGCAGTCATGTCATTGTTGAAACAGCCAGAGGGATCGAGTACGGAACGGTTGTCGGAGACGTCAAGGAGGTAGAGGACGAAAAGGTAGTCGCACCGCTTAAATCAGTTCTTCGTATAGCTACTGAGAAGGATGACGAGCAGGAAAAGAAGAACAAGGAAAAGGAAAAGGATGCATTCAAGATATGTCTCGAGAAGATAAAGAAGCACGGACTCGAGATGAAGCTGATAGATGCCGAGTATACCTTTGACAACAACAAGGTATTATTCTATTTCACGGCTGACGGAAGAGTGGATTTCAGAGAGCTTGTAAAGGATCTGGCAAGCGTATTCAAGACTCGAATAGAGTTAAGACAGATAGGTGTAAGAGACGAGACAAAGATAAGAGGCGGCATAGGAATATGCGGAAGACCTCTATGCTGTCATACACATCAGTCTGATTTTATCCCGGTCTCTATAAAGATGGCAAAGGAACAGAATCTGAGCCTGAATCCTACTAAGATATCCGGTGTATGCGGACGACTGATGTGCTGTTTGAAGCATGAGGAGGATACATACGAAGAGATCAACAAGAGACTTCCGAATGTAGGAGATTATGTAACGACTCCCGACGGACTTAAGGGTGAGGTTCACAGCGTAAACGTACTCAGAGAGCTTGTAAAGGTCATAGTTGAAGAAAATGACGAAAAGGAGATCCACGAGTACAAGGCATCAGACTTAAGATTCAAGAAGAGATTCAAAAAGGATAAGGAAAAGCTCCAGCTGACGAAAGAAGAGATGAAGGAGCTTGAGAAACTTGAGAGACAGGATAAGACTCAGGGTGTAGATGACTAAGGATTTATTAAAAGAACATGAAAGAATAGACGACCTGCAGCGTAATGGATACAAGATAATCCAGGACCCTTGCAGGTTCTGTTTTGGTATGGATGCTGTTTTGCTGTCAGGCTTTGCCAGGGCAGACAAGGGAGATCATGTTATTGATCTAGGGACCGGGACAGGAATAATCCCGATACTTATGGAGGCAAAGACAGAGGCTTCTCACCTGATCGGACTTGAGATACAAGAGGAGAGTGCCGACATGGCAAGAAGAAGCGTCGCACTAAATAATCTTGAATCAAAGATCGAAATTGTGACCGGCGATATCAAGCAGGCGGTAGAGCTGTTTGGAAAGAGTACAATGGATGTGGTAACATCCAATCCGCCGTACATGATAGGACAGCATGGTTTAAAGAATCCAGACAGTGAGAAGGCAATAGCCAGACATGAGGTTTTATGCACGCTTGAGGATGTGGTAAAAGCAGCAGCAGCTCTGCTAAAGCCAGGAGGCAACTTCTTTATGGTACACAGACCCTTCAGGCTGGCTGAGATAATGACATGCTTAAGCAACTATAAGCTGGAACCCAAACGGATGAGACTTGTTTATCCATTTGTTGACAAGGAGCCAAACATGGTACTGATCGAAGCCAACAGAGGAGGAAGATCAAGGCTTACCGTTGAAAAACCGCTCATTGTATACAAGGAGCAGGGAGTATATACGGACGAGATATATGAGGTATACGGATATTGATGAAAGTCGAAAGGATTGAAGAAAGGATAGAACAATAATGAACTGGAGCGAGATAGTAAAGGTTGCAGGGGCAATTCTGATATCCATATATCTGTTTTTTGGAATAGATGACGTAATATGGTACTTGTATTCCACGATATCGAAATTTTTCAAAAAGAAAGATGAAGATGAAGTTCTGGATTTTGTGAAGCTTAGGATGTGTCCTCCAAAAATGCTGGCAGTTTCAATAGCTGCATGGCATGAATCAAATGTTATAGGTGATGTCCTAGAAAACTTTCTGAATACGACTGATTATCCCAAATCAATGTATCATATCTTCGTGGGAGTATATCCTAATGATCCGGA
>JAEEUS010000007.1 GCA_016290615.1 Lachnospiraceae bacterium
AGCGGTGAGGTTGAAGCGATAGATTACGAGACAACCGAGGAAGACACAGAATAAAAACAATTCTTAAGCCGGTTTTATAAGCCGGCTTAAAATTTAGGGTATATAAGTATGAACTGGAATCAGCTATTATGTCCTGAAAGGATAAGATCTATAACAAAGAGCACAACAAACAGAGATTTACGTACAGAGTTTGAAAAGGATTATCACAGGATAATCGGAAGTGCTGCATTTCGCAGACTTCAGGATAAGACTCAGGTCTTTCCTCTTGATAAGAGTGATTTTATAAGGACCAGGCTTACACATTCGCTTGAAGTGAGCTCATTTGCAAAGTCACTTGGTCAGAATGTAGGAGAAAAGATCATATCAGGCAATCTTGATCCTAATTTCGGATTAAGACAAAAAGAGGATATCTGCGCAATACTGCAGTGTGCGGGACTTATCCATGATATCGGCAATCCTCCTTTCGGACATTTCGGAGAAACTGCAATACAGGACTGGTTTAAATCAAACCTTAAAAAGCTTACATTTAAAGGAAAACCTATAGAAGATCTGTTAAATGAACAGATGAAACAGGATTTCTATAATTTTGAGGGAAACACGCAGGCTTTGCGTGTTGTCAGCAAGCTGCATTTTCTGGTTGATGAGCATGGAATGAACCTGACAAAAGCTCTTCTTGCAACAATAATAAAATATCCCGGATCATCTCTTGAAATCGATAAAAAAAGTGGTAATATTAAGACGAAAAAAATGGGATATCTTTATGCTGAAAAGGATTTATTTGAAGATATCGAGCAGAGCACAGGAACAAACAAAGCCAGACATCCGCTCACATATCTGCTGGAAGCTGCAGATGATATTGCTTACAAAACAGCAGATATGGAGGATTCCATCAAGAAAAACTGTATTACCTATTCTCAGCTTTTAGACGAGCTTAAAGCATCTGACAGCTACAGAAACGAAACAGGCGTATACAGAAAACTGGTGGACGTACTTGAGCATAAATATGAAAAGGCAATAGATAAGGGTATAGAAAAACCTGATGTCTATGCTGTTCAGAACTGGGTAGTAAGTATTCAGGGACAGATGCTCTTTTGTGCCAGTGACAGTTTTATAGAGCATTATGATGAGATAATGAACGGGACTTACCAGTATGATCTTTTTCACGGTACACCGGAAGAAGAGATCATGGAAAGACTCGGTGATATAGAATTCAGATATTCATTTACATCAATGCCTATCTATAAACTTGAGGTGGCAGCCGATACGATTTTCAATTTCCTTTTAGACCGATTTGTAAAAGCCGTTATCAATTATGATACCGATGAAAAGCAAAGCGTTGTCGGAAAGCGAATAGTCGCGCTCATATCGGATGATTACAGAAGAATATATGAGATATTCTCAAAAGACAAAAGTGAAGAAGAAAAATTGTATTTAAGACTGTTGCTTGCAACTGATTATATCTGCGGGATGACTGATTCATTTGCCAAGGATCTGTATCAGGAACTTAACGGTATCAGTTAAAAAGAGGTGAAAATATCATGGAATCATATCTTATATTGAGGGATCTGGCGATAATCGTCATTGCCGCCAAGTTCTTCGGTATTGTTGCGCGCAAATGCAAGGCACCGCAGGTTGTAGGCGAGATAATCGCGGGACTTCTGATAGGACCCTGTTTTTTGAATCTTGTGGTTCAGTCAGATTTTCTGTCAAAGATGGCTGAGATCGGCGTAATACTCTTAATGTTCTCAGCTGGACTGGAAACAGATCTTAAAGAGATGAGAAAAACCGGACTTGCCGCATTTTTAGTAGCACTTGCAGGAGTCTTTGTAGCACTTGCGGGAGGAGCGATCTTCTATTTATGCTACTACGGATGGGACGGTTTCGGAACAGAGCATTTCTACAAGGCTGTATTTATCGGATGCATCATGACTGCAACGAGTGTTAGTATTACAGTTCAGTCACTTAAGGAACTTGGAAAGCTTAAGGGAAAAGTCGGAACGACCATAATAAGTGCGGCTATTATAGATGATGTTATTGGTATCATAGTCCTTACATTTGTCATCGGATTCAAGAATCCAGAATCAAAACCCTTAACAGTCGTTATCTCGACAGTGCTCTTCTTTGTATTTGCCGTGATTGTCGGTTTTGCATCATACAAAGTATTCAAATGGTTTGATAATCGTTATCCGCATACAAGAAGAATACCGATCGCAGGACTTGCTTTCTGTTTTGCCATGGCATATATAGCCGAGAAGTATTTCGGAATAGCAGATATCACCGGTGCATATCTTGCAGGTATAATACTCTGTTCAATACAGGATTCGGAATATATAGCAGAAAAGATGGATATCAATTCATATATGCTTTTCGGACCGATATTCTTTGCAAGTATCGGACTTAAGACAAATATCGAAAACATAAATCTTGATATCCTGCTGTTTTCAGTAGGTTTCGTGATCGTAGCTCTTTTGTGCAAGATAATAGGATGCGGTGCAGTTGCCAAATGCTGCAAGTTCAACTTTAACGACTCATTAAAGATAGGTGTCGGAATGATGACAAGAGGTGAAGTTGCTCTTATCGTATCCCAGAAGGGACTGTCGGTTGGACTTATGGAGCCGGTATACTTTACATCGGTCATCCTTTTGATAATAGTATCATCCATTTCAACTCCTATAATACTCAAGATATTGTATGGAAAAGACGGAGAAAACAACAGAGACCACGCTGCATTCCTGTATAAGAAAGAACGTGACGATGACTAGAGAAGAAAATTATAATGACGAGAACGATCTTGTAAGAGAAAAAAGAAGAATTGCAAGAAAAAGAAGAAGAAACAGAATACTTGCTTTTTATATGATGTCGCTTTTACTGATAGTAGCGATCGCTTTTTGTACAATGCTCGCATATGAGAAAAAGCAGTTAAAAGATGAACTCAGTAAGATGACTGCTGAAAGAGACGGACTCATTGCAGATATGAACAGCAATTATATCACCAATGAGGAGGCAAGCAAACTTGTTGCAGATGCAGTGATAGAAGCGGAAAACGGAAAAAGCGATGAAGGTCGTCAGAAATTAAAGGAAGAGATCATCGCCATGTTTGAACAGGGCGACGGAGTGCTTACCGTTCTTGAAAATGTTTATGCCGAAAAGATAGTGGTCCCCGACAGTTCGGGATACTATTTCTTTGATGTTGACGAAACTTTATCAAAGCATGGTCTGGATTTTGATAAGTTTGAATACCCCGTAGTTAATGAGGAAACCGGTGAATCTGAAGGTGAACTTCAGTATATAGATGATAACTTCACTGTAAAAAAAGGTATAGATGTTTCAAAGTTCCAGGGCAAGATAGATTGGGCAAAGGTTAAAAAAGACGGCATAGAGTTTGCTCTCATAAGAGCCGGATACAGAGGTTATGAAACCGGAAAGATAGTAGAAGACGAGACCTTTGAGGATAATATCAAAGCCTGCAACGAGATCGGAATGGATGCGGGCGTGTACTTCTTTACCGAAGCCAAGTCTGTTGCTGAAGCTAGGGAAGAGGCGGAATTTGTCATAGATCTTTTGGAAGAATATGAAGCAACGCTTCAGCTTCCCATAGTAATAGACGTGGAACAGTCCGCTAATCCCAACAAGAGCAGGACTAAGAATCTTACACCCGATGAAAGAACGGATATCGTCATAGCATTCTGTGAAAGAGTTAAACAAGCCGGTTATGAACCCATGATCTACGGCAACTTAAAGAGTCATATGCGTATGACAGATATCTATAAGCTCGAAGAGTATCCGAAGTGGTTTGCATATTACAGGACACCGCTTCGCTATCCCTATAAATTCGATATATGGCAGTATACTGCAACCGGAAGCGTAAATGGCATCAAGGGAGATTGTGATATCAACCTGATGTTTGTGAAAGAAGATTAAGATGACACTTAAGGAATTAGGACTTTCAAAAAGTGCGATAATCAAAACAGTTGGCGGAGAAGGCGCTCTCAGACAGCATTTTTTAGATATGGGCGTTATCCCCGGTACAGAGGTTACCGTCATAAGATTTGCTCCGATGGGAGATCCCATGGAGTTAAGGATTAGAGGCTATGAGCTTACTCTAAGACTTGATGATGCCGATAAGATTGAAATCAGAGAATGTGAAAAGTCTTATGAAGGAAGCAAGGCAAAATCAAGAAGGAAAAAAGAGCATCCCGGTCTTGGTGAGGAAGGCAGATATCATTCAAAGGAAAATGAAAATCCACTGCCGGATGAAACGATACTCACATTTGCGCTAGTAGGCAATCAGAACTGCGGAAAGACAACTCTTTTCAACCAGCTGACCGGTTCAAACCAGCATGTCGGAAATTTCCCGGGAGTTACCGTTGACAGAAAAGACGGTCCGATAAGAAAACGCTACAATACCAGCGTTACAGATCTTCCCGGTATCTATTCCATGAGTCCCTACAGCAGCGAGGAACTTGTATCGCGTAACTTTGTACTCGATGAAAAGCCTCTTGCCATCATAAATATTGTCGATGCCACAAATATCGAGAGAAATCTGTATCTCACCATGCAACTTTTGGAACTCAATATACCCATGGTAGTAGCTCTAAATATGATGGATGAGATGACTGCCAATTCAGGAGCAGTCTACATCAATGAGATGGAGGAGTTACTCGGAGTTCCCGTAGTTCCTATCAGCGCCGCCAAAAATGAAGGTGTTGACGAACTTGTTAAGCATGCGATCCATGTGGCTCACTATCAGGAAAGACCTTCAAAACAGGATTTCTGTGATGAAAACGACTATGGTGGAGCGGTTCACCGCTGCCTGCACGCAGTCATGCATCTGATAGAGGATCATGCAAATCAGGCTGATATACCGATAAGATTTGCGGCGAGCAAGCTTATTGAAGGTGATACTCTCATCCTTGACAGACTTAAACTTGATCAGAATGAAAAAGAAACCCTTGAGCATATAGTCCTTCAGATGGAAAAGGAAAGAGGACTCGACAGAAGCGCCGCGATAGCGGATATGAGATTCAGCTATATCAAAAAAGTATGTGATGAGGCGGTAACAAAACCAAAGGAAAGCAAGGAGCATGCAAGAAGCCAGAATATAGACAGAGTTCTTTCGGGAAGATTTACTGCTATCCCGATGTTTATTCTTATCATGGCTGTCGTATTCTTCTTAACCTTTAATGTGATCGGTGCATTTTTACAGACGATCTTGGAGAACCTCATAGGCGGACTTCAGAATCTGACAGAGGCAGCATTTGATGCTCTGCAGATAAACAGCACGCTAAGAGGTCTTGTGATAGACGGTATCTTTGAAGGAGTCGGAAGTGTTTTAAGCTTCCTTCCCATAATAGTGACTCTGTTTTTCTTTCTGTCCATACTTGAGGACAGCGGATATATAGCAAGAGTTGCATTCTTCATGGATAAGCTTTTAAGAAAGATCGGTCTTTCCGGAAGAAGCATTGTTCCCATGCTAATAGGTTTTGGCTGTACCGTGCCTGCGGTAATGTCTACTAGGACTCTGCCCAGTGAAAGAGACAGAAAGATGACCATACTTCTGATACCTTTCATGAGCTGTTCCGCGAAGGTACCGATATATGCCTTTTTTGTAAGTGCCTTCTTCCCTGGCAGAGGCGGCCTTATAATGACCGGTCTGTATTTTCTGGGAATAATAATTGCGATAATCATTGCAATGATATATAAAAGAACCATATTTAAGGGCGAGGCCGTTCCTTTTGTCATGGAGCTTCCAAACTACAGACTGCCGAGTGCTAAGAATGTAGTACAACTCCTTTGGGAAAAAGCCAAGGATTTTTTACAGAGAGCATTTTCCGTTATCCTTCTGGCAACCATCATAGTATGGTTTTTCAAGAGCTTTGATCCGTCTCTTAACTTTGTGACCGATTCGCATCAGAGCATCATGGCGCATATTGCTGGTGCGATGGTTCCTATTATGAGACCTGTGGGATTAGGTGACTGGAGGATATGTACAGCTCTTATCTCTGGATTCATGGCTAAGGAAAGTGTAGTTTCAATGCTTGAGATGCTCTTTGCTTCTGAAGGCGGAGTAGAGGCAGCACTTTCTACGACAACGGCAGCAGCCATACTGGTATTCAGTCTTCTGTATACACCCTGTGTTGCAGCTATTGCGGCTATAGGCAGGGAGCTTGGAAAAAAATGGGCGGCACTTACCGTTTTATGGCAGTGTGCCATCGCATGGTTTGCCACATTGATACTTAATCTTTTAATTTAAAAATATGAAAATATCAAAAGAAACACTCGAAACAATGAGAAAACAGATATACCTGGACTGTAACGGCGATGAGGCAAGTGAGATCGCACCTGGTATATTCCTGGCACCGTCAAAGATACTGCCTGGAGCAAGGATCATAGATAAGATGGATCCCTTTTTCCGTGTTGTCGTGCTGATGGGAAAAGCTTATATCATGGCAGATGAATCAATACTCGGCGGGTGCGAGGAACTGTTTAAGGACAGCAAACCCGAGTGGTTCTTTAACTTCGACAATTTAAGACGCATAGACTATATAATGCATGAGTACGGAAGAGAGATAGTCAATACGCATATATATAATCTTCCGGCATCTGGAAGTGAGATGGAAGAGCCGTACGGTGACGAGATCTGGCTTGATGAAAAAGATATAGAGAATATGCGCGAAACAAACGAATGTCACAGGGCTCTGTGCTATTCTCCTACTCAGCCGGATGTGATCGCCGTTATGTTAAAAGACGGTGAGAAGATAAAAGGTATGGCAGGAGCAAGTCTTGACGGGAAATATGTACGTCAGATAGGGATAGATGTAAAAAGCGGCTACGAGGGACAGGGGATCGGAGTTCATCTTGTAAAGCTTTTAAAACAAAAGCTCCTCGATCAGAAAACACTGCCGTTTTACGGAACGAGTGAAAGTCACGCCGTATCCAGAACAATAGCAATAAGAGCAGGATTCATGCCTGCATTCAGTGAATTCTTCGTGGCACCGACAAAAGATATTTTTAAACCGTCCTGAAAAAAGGGCGGTTTTTGTTTATAATGAATTATGGCAAAAAAAGTCGAGAATATAAAAAAGGCTTTAGTTTATTATAGGCTCACAAGGAGATGAGCAGATGGACGAACAAAAGAAAGCGGTACGCCTGATGCAGGATTATATTAACGAACATATCTATGAAGATATTTCGATCGAGGATCTTGCTAAGGCTGCATCATTTTCACCATGGTATTCGAGAAAACTGTTTATCAAGCATCTGGGGATGACACCGGCGGTGTATGTAAGGCGCCTGAAACTGTCAAAGTCAGCCCTGAGGCTTCGTGATGAAGACTGTCAGATACTTGATATAGCCATGGAGATGGGATTTGGAAGTGTTGACGGATATCAGCGTGCATTCAGACGTGAATTCGGCTGCAATCCCAAGGAATTTTCAACAAGTCCCATACCGGTCTGGCTCTTTACTCCTAATCTTATCATTGATAAAGAAAGGAAAGTGAGCAATATGAGTGAAATAAGAAATGTATTTATCCAGGTGATAAAAAAGCCTGAAAGAAAAGTCATCATAAAAAGAGGGATCAAAGCAGACGAGTACTTCAGTTACTGTAACGAAGTAGGATGTGATGTCTGGGGGCTTTTAAAGAGTATAAAGTCAATAAGCGGAGAACCTGTATGCTTATGGCTGCCTAAAGATATGAGAAAGCCCGTAACAAACGAGTATGTTCAGGGTGTGGAAGTAGAGCCTGACTATGACGGTATAGTGCCAGAAGGCTTTGAGATCATAGATCTTCCTTCAGCAGAATTCTTGTTATTCAGAGGCGAGCCCTTTGATCAGGAAGACTTTGAGAGAGCTATCACAGAGATATGGGATGCTGAAAAGAAGTATGATCCTGCATTCATAGGTTATGAATGGGATGACAGGAATCCGAGAATACAGCTTGAACCCATCGGAGAAAGAGGATATATCGAGCTTGTACCGGTTAAAAAAGTAACCGCTTGACACGTGAATATTTAAGTGATAATATTCATGGTGAAGATTTGATATTAAATATTCACGAAAGGATATTATCATGGCAGGTGGTTTTACTGAAGAACAGAGAAATATCATAAGGGCCGAACTGATCGCATCAGGATATGAACTGAGCGTTAAGTGCGGCATTAAGAAGATGACCGTAGCCATGGTGGCAAATGCTGCCAAAGTTGCGGTCGGTTCTTTTTATAACTTCTTTGATTCAAAAGAGAGCTTTGTTATCGCTCTCATGGAGGAATATGAGAAAAATGCAATGAAACAGATGTCAGAGCATTTTTTGAATGACGGTACAATTACTCTAAAAGAATTCTTAAGTATATACAGGGAGAATTATAAGCCCGAAAACAACTTTCTTTTGCAGATCGGATTAAATGACTGGGTCTGGTTTAAGTCTCATTTAAAAGACAGTGTTTATCTTAATAAGACGAGTGAACTTGAAAAATATGAATTCATGTTTACAAAGATTAAGGGGATAAGACAGGATGCAGACCCGGGTGTAGTTGTCAATTTCATCAAATCAATCTATGCCATGTATCAGAACAGAGACACATTATTTGAGGAATCTCTTCAGACAAATGTAGATCTGATATTTGATTCCATTTACAGATATTTAAAGGAGGAGTGTTAAATTATGCTTATACTTATGATCATATTTGAGGGTATTGTATTAAGTTTTATTGTACTTATTGCCTGCGTAGTCGGAATAGCCAATGGTCCCGTAGCTCTGGTTTCCTTATATGAAAGAGAGGTCTGGGACAGATGTATAGAAAATGGGCTGATTACTGAAACTGAAATAAAAAAGAATGCCAACCGATTTAAGCTATTCAGTATTCCCTTAATGCTTTTTGTGGTTCTGTTCTCAGTTTATGGAATAAACGGTGCAAGGTCATTTTGGGAAGGCTTTATCCAGATGACTGTAATTTTACTTATCGAAGGATTATTTGACCGTCTGTTCATCGACTGGTACTGGGTAGGAAAGACAAAAGCCTGGAACATAGAAGGAACAGATGACTTAAGACCTTATATATATGGAAAAACCCTTATCATTAAATGGGGCACCACTCTGGTTGGTTATCCTGTAATAGCTGCTATTATTGCCGGTGTAGTTACTCTGATCACGAAATAATGTGTTATAATACATTCATAAATATGAAAATCAGGAGGTAACCAATGAGAATGCGAGATAACTACTCGGTGCAGTTCTAATACTGGCAGCAGGTTGTACCGAGGGAAATAGAAATATATGTTGTCAGGAGACTGCACCTTTCAGGGAAACTTATTTGATTTAAGAAAGGAAAGCAGTAATGAAAAAAACAAATGAAGAATTAAGAAAAATCTGGAAACAGGAAGAGGACATCGCACACATCAAAGGCTGGGATTTTTCCTATCTGAACGGAAGATTTGAATCCGATGATGATATCCCGTGGGATTATGAGAAGATAATAAAACAGTATCTGAAAGATGATATGAAGCTTCTTGATTATGATACCGGCGGGGGAGAGTTCCTTTTAACATTGAATCACCCGTATGAGAATACGGCTGCAACTGAAGGATATCCGCCAAATGTAGAGTTATGCAGTAAGACGCTGCTACCGCTCGGGATCGATTTTAAGAAATGCGATGACTGTTCAAATATTCCATTTGATGACGAATCATTTGACATCTTTATCAACAGACACGGAGATTTTGATCCTGCAGAGATATACCGTCTGCTAAAGCCGGGCGGAATGTTCATTACTCAGCAGGTAGGAGATCAAAATGACGCAGATCTGGTAAATATGGTTTTACCAGAAGCTAAGATGCCGTTTCATGACCTGAATCTTTCTGCGTCGAAGAAGGCTTTTTTGGATGCCGGTTTTGAGATAGTTGCTTGCGACGAGCTCTTTGGATCGATAAAGTTTTACGATGTAGGCGCATTTGTATGGTTTGCACGTATCATAGAATGGGAGTTTTTGGATTTTTCAGTAGATAAATGTTTTGATCGCCTGCTCAAACTGCAGGAAGTGATCGATAAAGACGGTGTGATCAATGGCACAACGCACAGATATTACATCGTCGCCAGAAAGAAATAGAGGTTTAATGGCCACCTGTCTTGTAGGCAGGTGGTTTTTTTATAAATATATGTTGACATTTTATATTTGATACAATATAATATGACCAAACATAATAAATAATTTTCAGGAGGTTCATATATGAGATTTGCAGTTAGATATTATACAAAGACAGGAAATACAAAGCGTCTTGCAGAGGCGATAGCAAAGGAGCTGGGAGTAGAGGCATTACCGATAAGCGAGCCTGTAAACGAGCAGGTAGACTTTCTCTTTATGGGAAATTCATACTATGCTTTCGATATAGATCCTGAAGTAAAGAAGTTTGTTTCTTCTCTTGATAAGGATAAAGTAGGAAAGATAGTGAATTTCGGATCGGCTGCGATGTTAAATTCGACATATAAGAAGGTTAAGGCAGTTGCCGAAAAGGCAGGTATAGCAATGGATGAAAAGGAATTCCACTGTAAAGGAGAATTTAAGGGCATTCACAAGGGAAGACCCAATGAGAATGATCTGAAAGATGCAGTAGAGTTTGCAAAACAGTATAAGTAGTAAGAAGAAAACGGAGGACAAAAATATGGGATTTTATGATCAGAGTGTAATGAAAGCATCAGGTGAAGAGATATCTATGAGAGATTTTGAGGGAAAGGTAGTTCTTGTTGTTAATACAGCTACAGGATGCGGTTTCACCCCTCATTACAAGGATATCGAAGCAATGTATGAGAAGTATCATGAAAAAGGATTTGAAGTTGTAGATGTTCCGTGCAACCAGTTTGCCGGACAGACTCCCGGAACGGATGAGGAGATACATGAATTCTGCTCACTTAAATACAATACACAGTTCCCTCAGATGAAAAAGGCTGATGTAAACGGTGAAAATGCGATTCCCCTGTTCAAATATCTGAAGGAGCAGAAAGGCTTTGAAGGTTTTGGAAAAGGCCCCGCAGCAATAGCTATGAGTGCAATGCTTAAAAAGATCGATAAGGATTACAAGAACAATCCCGAGATCAAATGGAATTTTACCAAGTTTGTTGTTGACAGAAGCGGCAATGTTGTGGCAAGATTTGAGCCGACGGCAAAGATGGAAGAAGTAGATAAATGTGTAGAAGGACTCATGTAGAATATGGCTCAGGAATATGAACAGCTGTTACTGAAAAATCAATTGTGTTTTCCGCTTTATGCGTGCGGCAGAAAGATAGTAAGTGCGTATACGCCCTATTTAAAACCGTTAGGACTTACCTATACTCAGTATATAGTTTTCATGGTTTTGTGGGATAAAGAGACAGTAAATGTCGGTCAGCTGGGAAGCATCCTTCATCTGGATGCCGGTACACTTACACCGCTTCTTAAGCATCTTGAAAAGGATGGATATATAACCAGAGAACGTTCAAAAGAAGACGAGAGAGTTACGATAATAAGCATAACCCAAAAAGGAACGGATCTGAAAGAAAAATGTAAGGATATCCCGCAAAAGATCGCTGCAAGCAATACACATCTGAGTGAAGAAGATGCAGTTAAGCTTTACCAGTTGTTATATAAATTCTTAGATGACTAGAAACCGATAAGTAAAAAAGCTTTCCTTGAAAGGAAGGCTTTTTTTAATTGGGGACTTGACAAATACTAAATGTTAGTCTAAACTAACAGCCGTAGTTAGACATATATAACCACAAATAGACAGGACTTATCAAATAAGGAAAAGGAAAGAGTATGAATTTAAACAATGCAGAAATCGGAACTGAATACAAGATAACAGATGTTGATACCGGCGGAGATGAAGAGATGGAAAGCTTTCTTTTCTCGCTCGGTTGCTACAGCGGAGAGAACATTACCGTGGTTGATAAAAAGAAAAATCTGGTCGTATCAATAAAAGATGCACGTTATAATATCGATCCTGAACTTGCTTCTTCGATCTATATCTAGGTTATTGCATCAATTCAATGCGTCAGAAAAGATATTTTATATCTCAAAAGTAGGAGGGAATTATGAGAATCGCACTAACGGGAAATCCCAACAGCGGAAAGACCACAATGTATAATGCGCTGACGGGAAGAAACGAAAAGATCGGCAACTGGGCCGGTGTAACTGTTGACAGGAAGGAAAGCGTTATCAAGTCAAAGTATAACGAAAGCGGTAAGGAGCTTATTGCGGTAGACCTTCCGGGAGCATATTCAATGTCCCCGTTCACATCCGAGGAGAGCATTACAAGCAGCTATGTAAAGAATGAACATCCGGATGCGATCATCAATATCGTAGATGCAACAAACCTAAGCAGAAGCCTTTTCTTCACAACACAGCTTTTGGAACTTGGAATTCCTGTAGTTGTTGCTCTTAACAAGAGTGATGTAAATGACAAAAAGGGAAACAAGATCGATGAAAAGAAGCTGTCAGAAAAACTTGGCTGTCCTGTTATAAAGACTGTTTCAACAACGGATTCAGGAATCAAGGAAGCTGTGGCAATGGCAGCAAGCCTAGAGGGAAAAGGACAGAAAGCTCCTTATCATCAGGGAGATATTGACCTTTCTAGCAAGGAAGAGGTTGAATCAGCAGACAGAAAGAGATTTGATTTTGTAAACGGGATCGTTAAGGATACAGAAGACAGAAAAGTTCTTACAAAAGACAAAACCAAAGGTGATGCTATCGACAAGGTTGTTACAAATCCCGTTTTAGGAATTCTTATCTTTGCCGGCATCATGTTTTTAGTTTTCTATATCAGCCAGACTACTGTAGGTACCTGGCTTGCCGATATACTCGTCGGATGGATAGAAACATTCCAGGAGTGGGCAGGAGAAAAGTTAGGAGATGCAAATCCTTTGCTTTATGCACTTTTGATAGACGGAATAATCGGCGGTGTCGGAGCCGTTGTCGGATTCTTACCTCTTGTTATGGTAATGTATTTCTTGATCGCTCTGCTTGAGGATTGCGGATATATGTCAAGAGCAACAGTTGTTCTTGATCCTATCTTTAAGAAGGTCGGACTTTCAGGAAAATCCGTTATCCCCATGATAATCGGAACAGGATGCGGAATCCCTGCGATCATGGCATGTCGAACCATAAAGAATGAAAGAGAGAGAAGAAGTACGGCAATGCTTGCAACATTTATGCCGTGCGGTGCTAAACTTCCCGTAATCGCTCTTTTTGCCGGAGCGTTCTTCCCCGAGTCAAAATGGGTAAGCTTTATCTGCTACATGCTTGGTATAGTACTGATCCTTCTAGGAGCCCTGCTCATCAAAGCGATCACCGGAATGAAATACAGAAAGAGCTTCTTTATAATTGAGCTTCCGGAATATAAAGTTCCTAGCTTAGGATTTGCTTTAAAGAGCATGCTTGAGAGAGGAAAAGCCTATATCATAAAAGCCGGTACAATAATCCTTGTATGCAACACAGTAGTTCAGATCATGCAGTCATTCAACTGGAGCTTTGAAGCTGTTGAGGAAGGCATGGAAGATACATCGATCCTTGCAAGTGTCGCAGGACCCTTCGCAGTACTTCTTGTACCAATCGTAGGTATTGTTTCATGGCAGCTTGCAGCAGCAGCTATAACAGGATTCATCGCTAAGGAAAATGTAGTCGGAACCATAGCTACATGTTTTGCGATCACAAACTTCATCGATACAGAAGAGCTTGAGCTTATCGGAGAAGGAAATGCAGTAGCAGCAGTTATGGGTATTACAAAAGTAGCTGCTCTTGCATATCTTATGTTCAACCTTTACACACCTCCATGCTTTGCCGCCCTTGGTGCTATGAACTCTGAAATGAAATCAGCGAAATGGCTGTGGGGTGCGATAGGACTTCAGCTTGCAACAGGCTTTACGGTAGGATTCCTCGTATATCAGATAGGAACACTTATCGTAACAGGTTCATTCGGTGCAGGTTTTGTAGGCGGACTCATCGCAGTAGCTTGCTTTGCAGCAATAATAATAGCTATAATTAAGAAGAATCAAAAGAGCATTGCTGCCGAGTATCAGTTAAGCTAGGAGATTACTTAAATGAGTGCATTGATTGCAAATATAATAGTTAGCGTAATACTTATCCTAATAGTATCTGGTGCATGTTATTACATCTACAAAGAAAAGAAAAAAGGCAATCACTGCATAGGCTGTCCAATGGCGGCAAGCTGTCCGAGAAAAACAGTAAGCTGTCAGAAAAATAGCAGGAAATGATCATAGGCTCCGCATTTTTGCGGAGCCTTTAAAAGAGGAAAATAAAAATGTCAAACGTGATCATAATAGTCGCACTGGCAATAATACTTACTTTTGCAATAAAAAATACAGTCTCGCATTTTAAAGGGGAGGGTTCATGCTGCTCTGGCGGGAGCAGGGATGTAAAAACAAAACCTGCAAAGTTAAAGCAGGTAGTATCGACAAAGATCGTAAAGATAAGCGGCATGCACTGCGAACACTGTTATACAAGAGTTGCGAATCTTTTTAACTCCATGGAGGGAGTAAATGCCAAAGTGTATGGTAAAAGAGGTGAAGCAGTCCTTAAATTTGAAAAGATCATGAGCGATGATGAAATAAAGAAAATCATTGAAAACAACGGCTACGATGTTGTGACCATAACAGAAAAGTAACATTTTTTTGTTGTGTGGTTAGACATATCTAACCACATGCAAAGTAAGGAACGAATCATGAACAAGAGCAGATCGGCGGAAGACTATATGAAAAACATACTGATCCTTTATAAGAGGAACGGAGCTGTAAGATCCGTTGATATAGCAGATGAGATGGGCGTGACCAGACCAAGCGTATGCAACGCCATGAAAAAACTTCGTGATGAAAACCTGATCTATTTCAGTGACAAAGGACTTATTTTTTTCACTGATGTTGGTAAAGCGATTGCAGAAAAAGCTTATAGAAAACATGCACTGCTCACAAAAGCGCTGGTTGGCATAGGCGTAAATAGATCTACGGCCGTAAAAGAAGCATGCAGCATTGAGCATGTGATAAGTGATGAAACCTATGAATGTCTGGATGACTTTTTTAGAACACATCTGAGCGCAAGGACATCCAATGAATAGAATAACAAGGAGGCGAAAATGAAAAAACTGGTTCTTTTAAGACATGGTGAGAGCGAATGGAACAGATTAAATCTTTTTACGGGATGGATGGATGTAGACCTGAGTGAAAAGGGAAGAGAGGAAGCCAAACTGGCGGGACAGACACTCAAAGACGAGGGATATGATTTTGATGTATGTTATACATCTTACCTGAAAAGAGCGATACATACATTAAATATCACACTGGACGAAATGGACAGAGCGTGGCTGCCTGTTATCAAATCATGGAAACTGAACGAAAGACACTACGGTGCCCTTCAGGGACTTAATAAATCCGAGACAGCCGAAAAGTACGGTGAAGATCAGGTAAAGATATGGAGACGTTCGTTTGACGTTAAGCCCCCGGAGCTTAGTGATGATGATGAAAGGAGCGCTCTCAGACAGCCTATGTACAGAGACGTTGAAAAGAGCCTTCTTCCCCCAAACGAGAGTCTTGAAACAACGATCCAAAGAGTGGTTCCCTATTTTGAGGATACCATTAAAAAGGATATCATGCTCGGAAAAAGAGTTATTATAGCAGCTCACGGAAATTCGTTACGGGCGTTGGTAAAATATTTTGACAACATGTCAGATGAGGAGATAGTCGGTGTCAATATCCCGACAGCCGTACCTCTCGTATATGAATTTGATGACAACATGAATGTGTTAAAGCATTATTACCTTGGAGATCAGGATGCACTTAAGGCAAAGATGGAAGCGGTAGCTAACCAGGGTAAGAAAAAATAGGCAGAAAGGAGAAATGTAATGGAGATAAAATCCATAGATGCGGAAGACGATCAGTTTGCGTATCGCTATGATACTCAGCTTTTGATCGACAGAAGAGACAAGGATCTGGATGAGGATGAGATATCCGATTATATAACAGGGCACTTTGAAGGAAACAGTCTTATAGCTGCAGGTGATGAAGAACTGGTAAAAATACATTTTCATACCAATGAACCGTGGAAGATACTTGAATACTGCAACACAATAGGCGAGATATACGACATAGTCGTTGAAGACATGATAAGACAGACAAACGGTTTACACGGGTAATGTTCGCGTAGGAGTAAAAGAAGAGAATGCTTTTAACTATATTTTTGGCAATTGTATTTTGTGTAGCAATATCGTTAATACTTTTATCAGCAGTAGCTTTTATTCAGGATAAGAGATTTTTTTCATCGGCACCTAAAGAAGCGCAGGAAGTAATACTTCCAAGGGATAAAGAATTGTTTTATGGAGCCAGAACGATAGGATGGGTGCTCGTCATTTTCAGTTTATTGATGATTCTAGGCATTGGAATAATCTCTATTTGGGATGGTTTTAGAAGTGATTATACCTTTCTGCAATTCTTTTTAAGGTTTGTTTCGATATTCTCGATTTACAAGATATATGACATGATCTGTTTTGATTATTTTCTGCTTATGAAGTTTCATTTCTTTCAGTATTACTTTCCGGAAGTGGAACACGTATATGCCAATAGGAAATATGGATACAACATAAAGAGCCAGTTAATCAAACTTTTGATCATATTCCCATCAGTCTGTGCGTTTGCTGCATGGATATGTTCAATAGTAAAGTAACGGAAAAATTAAAAGCATTATTAACTATCTCCTCACTTAGAAAAACTCAGAAATATGCTATATAGGCAGTTTAAAGAATTGCCTATTGATTGGTTCGACATATTTTACCATCAGGAGGGAAAAATGAAAAAGCTTTCAGAACTTGAAAAAGACACGGAAGGTGTTATCTCGACCGTAAACGGAGATTTCTTATGTGTTTGACAAATGAATGAAAGAGGCAATATTATGAACGAATACAGATATATCACAGGAAGAATAATACTGGCGTTATTTGTTATCATTGCTTCTTTTATGCCGTTTTTTGTTATCGCTGACATGATCAGAAAGTTTACGGACGGTAACAGGGAGCCTATGTACTATGTAGAGCAGATAGCTCTCATCATCATCTTTTTGGCAATAAGGAAACTGCTGAGGTTCTGCGAAGATATTCTTATAAATTATTCACATATGAAATAAAAAGAATAAAAGTTATTGACAAAATGTAATAAGAATACTAAGATAACGGTGTTACGTAACATCGTTATCTTTTGTTTATGGGGAAAATAATGAAGCAGGATGTCGAATACAAGAAAAAAGAATTGCTCTTAAACGCAGCTAAGAAGGAATTCCTTGAAAAGGGATATAACAAGGCATCGCTTAGAAACATATGCGCACAGGCAGGAGTAACTACGGGAGCTTTGTATTTCTTCTTTGAAAATAAGGCAGAGCTCTTTGCAGCCATTGTAGACAGACCGGTTAATGGACTTAAGGAACTGATTACCGAGCATTTCAAAGAAGACAGTGAATACATGGCAAAGCTCGAATCGGTAGAAAACATGGAAATGGACCACAGCGATCTAAGTGACATGCTGATCGAATATATTTACAGATATTATGACAGTTTTATGCTGCTTCTTAGCTCGGCAGAAAACACGGCATATGAAAACTGTGTTGATGAATTTGTTGATATGATACAGCGTTCAACACCGCTTATGCTGTCTTCGCTTGAGGGTTATACATATGATGAATACTATTCACATTGGATGTCGCATATTACTGTAGATGCGATGATACACGTGATAAAGCATGAGCCTGATAAAGAGATCGCAAAGAAAAGGATGAGATTGATCATGAATTATCTGATCCAGGGATGGGTCGAACTGGTAATGGTAAAACAGGATCAGGATTAACATATACCGTTTTCGATAATATCGGGAACGGTAAAAAAATAACAAATACATAACATTGTTATGTAAAATTTTTAAACGTTGGGAGATCAGATATGTATCTTGAGATTAAGAATGTAAAGAAGAGCTACGGTCAGGGCGGCAGCTATGTACAGGTTTTAAAAGGCGTGAATACGGGAGTTGAAAAAGGACAGATGTGTGTCATACAGGGTACATCCGGATCCGGAAAATCTACTCTTTTAAACTGTATCGGAGGTCTGGATATCATGGACAGCGGTTCGATAAAGGTTGAGGAAACTGAAGTTTTTGGAATGAAGTCAGATGCCCTTTCAGATTACAGACGGGATAACCTTGGCTTTATCTTTCAGTTTTACAATCTTGTGCCCAATCTTACGGTAAAAGAAAACATAGAGGTATGCAAATATCTGGCAAAAGATCCGCTTGATATGGATGAACTTTTGGATGTTTTGGGACTTACAGAGCATCAGAACAAATTTCCGGCGCAGCTTTCGGGAGGACAGCAGCAAAGATGCGCGATAGCAAGAGCGCTGATAAAGAATCCGAAACTCTTGCTGTGTGATGAGCCAACAGGTGCTCTGGATTCCAATACTTCCAGGGATATACTCATCCTTCTTGAGCAGATAAATGAGCGTTACGGCACGACCATGCTGATAGTAACACATAATAATTCAATAAAGAACATGGTCCACAAGGTCATATTTTTAAAGGATGGCCTTGTAAGGACAGAATACATGAATGAAAAAAGAATACCAGCGGCTGATCTGGAGGATCTGTAATGAAAAAGGTACTAATAAAAAGATTTCCAAGAGAGATCAGAGCAAACCTGTTTAGATACCTGTCACTGTTTTTCATGATCGCCCTATGCATGTATATAGTGATAGCCTTGGTCGATGCAGCCGAGATCGTTATCAGGGGAACAGATCTAAATCAGAAAAACAGTAATCTGGAAGACGGGCAGGTAACGCTGTTTACGCCTCTTTTGGATGATCAGATAGAAGAGATAGAAAAAGCCGGTGTTACGATCGAACCTCATATAAGCTATGACATAAACATGGAGGACGGATCTGTACTCAGGATATTTAAAAACAGACAAAAGGTAGATCTTATAGTCCTTGATAAGTACGGAGTGAACAATAAAAATGAAAGCTATGGAACTGATCCTCACCTTGCACAGTCTTCAAACGAGATAGTACTGGAGAAAAGATACGCTGAAGAACATGATTTATCTGTGGGAGATCACATCCGTATAGGAAAGGAAGACTATCTGATAACAGGCATTGGCAGTACTGTTGATTACGATGCTCCCTACAAAAAGCTTTCCGATACAGCTGTGGACAGCAAGACATTCGGTGTGGCTTTTGTGACAAGTGATGAATATGACAGGATCAAGAACTTAAATGATGTAGGAACTGAGGAACTCACCTATGCATTTGTTTTAAATGATGTCATGACCGGTGATGATCTAAAACAGATGATCAAGGATTTTGAATTCGATTATAAATGCGTCAAGGATGAGTATTATCAGGAGATGCTTAGTGATACTTACGGTAAAAGGGATGAGATCACGGACGGGATAAACGATCTTGTAGACGGTGTGGATGAGCTTTATGACGGCGCAGATGAGTTAAAGGACGGAACGAAAGAATTTAAAGACGGCATACAAGAGCTCTATGACGGCAGCAGTGAACTATGCGATGGAACAAAAGAGTTAAAAGACGGTGCAGGTGATCTGAAAGACGGTGCAGCAGAACTAAAAGACGGTTCGAGGGAGCTTAATGACGGCTCAAACGATATGAAGGACGGAGCGCATGCACTCTGGAACGGACTTGCCGAACTTAAGGGAGGAGCAAATGAACTGGATGATGCTCTTCACGAGCTTGAAAAAAACAACGGTGCAATAACAGGAGGAGCACAGGAGATATTTGACGGATTTTTGAGCATGGCTCAGGACAGCATCAATGCTCAGATAACTGTCATGGGTGCGCCGGCTGTAAGTCTGACAAAAGAAAACTACAAAGAAGTGCTAGATAGTGTTTCAGCTATGATCAGTTCAGTGGGCGGTGATACTTCTGAGATAGCAAAGCTAAAAGTGAGTCTAGACGGGATAGCTCAGTATGTTGACGGGACCAAAGCCTACACTGATGCTCTCGGAGAGATCTCAAGCGGAGCATCCAAACTCAATGCGGGAGCGATGGAAGCAGTAAACGGAGCCTATGCACTTGAAACGGGGGCAGGAAAGCTTAACGAAGGAACGACAGAATTATCAGATGGAATTGATGAATTATATGATGGAAGCGATGAACTTTATGACGGAACAGATGAGCTTAATGATGGTGCAAAAGAGCTTAATGACGGTGTAAAGGAAGCGTATGATGCCAGTGTAGATATTGATGATGGTGCACAGGAATTATTTGACGGAGTAAAGGAATTAAAAGACGGAGTAGAAGATCTTAAGAAGCAGTCAGATGATATGATGGATGAGATTTTTTCCGAATCACCTGACAACATCATGGAATTCATGCTTAAAGAGGATAACCTGAGGATCGGGGGAGCAGCAGGAGATATAGAGATCAACAAGACCATAGGAATGGTTGCGGGAATAATAGTTATCGTTCTTTTTACATATGTTCTGTCTGTGTTTGTAATACATCAGATACAGAATGAGAGCAGCGTCATAGGAACACTTTATGCTCTCGGTGTGAAAAAGAAGGATCTTATGGCTCATTATATAACGATACCGACAGTTTTATCTTTTCTGGGAGGAATGACAGGAGCTTTGATAGGACTGAGCGGATTGGGAAGCAGCTGGCAGATGTCTGATTCATATGAATACTATTCTCTTCCCTGGTTTGAAAGAGTTATACCGCCGTATCTTTTGATCTATGCGGCTGTTATGCCGCCCCTCGTATCTATGATCGTTAACTATCTTGTCATAAACAAGAGTCTGTCAAGAACAGCTCTTTCGCTTATCAAAAACGAGCAGAAGGTAAATAAGAGCAAAGATATAAGACTTGGTGATATGCCGTTTATGCGCAAGTTCAAGATCAGACAGATGCTAAGAGAAAGAAGAACGGCTTTTACCATAGTTGCAGGCATGCTGATAGCACTCTTGATCTTCATGATGGGCATGGACTGCTATGTTCTGTGTGAGAGTGTCGGAAGGCTTTCAAGCAAAGATACAAGATACGAATACATGTATACATACAAGTATCCGACAAAAGAGGTGATAGACGGCGGGGAGGCATGCTTTGTCAAGACTCTAAAGAAGGAATTATACGGATATACTCTCGATGTTACCGTAATGGGAATAGATGATGATAATCCTTATATAGATGTCAAACCTGTAAAGGGCAAGAACAAGATCGTCGCATCGGATGCGGCAGCGGCAAGATACGGTCTAAAGACCGGTGACAGACTGGTGCTCTGTGATAATGCCAATGATATAGACTACGCATTTACTGTAGCTGAAATTGTACCGTATTCCGTAGGGATCACAGTCTTTATGGATATAGACAGCATGAGAGAGCTGTTTGGAGAAGATGACGATTACTACAATGTGGTAATGGCTGATCATGAGCTTGATATAGAATCAGGCAGATTGTATTCGACAACGACAAAAACCGATATCGACAGATCATCAGGCGTATTTTCAGATCTTATGAGACCCATGGTAACTATGCTTCTTTCAATATCTGTTGTCATTTTCTGCATAGTAATGTATCTTATGACCTCGGTCATGATCGACAGAGCAGGGTTTGGAATATCGCTTCTTAAGATCTTTGGATTTAATCCGGGGGAAGTAAAAAAGCTTTACCTTGACGGGAACAGGTTAGTTGTGATCATCGGAGCGATCATAAGCATTCCCATCGCAAAGATAGCCATGGATACAATATTTCCGATATTTATCGCAAATGTGGCATGTTCAATACATCTTGAATACCGCTGGTATCATTATGTGATGCTCTTTGCAGGAATAATAATCTGCTACGATCTTATCAGTATGATCCTTACTAGAAAGCTTGGAAAGATCAGTCCTGCGGAAGTTTTAAAAAACAGAGAATAAACTGTTGACAATGTTTAGAGAACAGTGTACACTATCGAAAGTGAACACTGTTCTCTTGTATTATGATGGAGTCTTTTAAATGCCAAGAAACAAAACCGACAGTCATGAAAAGATAATGAAAGCAGCTATGGAGGAATTCCTTGAATACGGTTTCATGGATGCTTCAATGAGAAGGATAGCAGGCAAGGTCGACATGACTGTATCTGCTCTTTATAAGCATTTTCCGTCGAAAGAGGATATGTTTTCAGCACTCGTCGAGCCGGTTTGCATGGAATTTAGAAAGCTTTATGAAATAAATGAAACAGAACAATTTGAAAAGATGGCAGATATCGAGCTTGATAAACTGTGGGATGACGGCAAGGACTCTCAGATAACCATCGGATTTATCTACGACCATATTGACGAGTTCAAACTGATCGTATGCAGATCTAAGGGGACAAGGTATGAAAGCTTTGTTCACGATATAGCTGTTATGGAAGAAAACACGACTATCAGGTATACTGAGCTTCTTGAAAAGAAGGGACTAAAGCACAAGCCGATAGATCCAAAAGAGCTGCACCTGCTCGTTACCGTAAATGTGGATGCTGTCTTTCAGACAGTTGAACATGATTTTACACGCGAACAGGCCATGCATTACGCCAAGACTCTTGATGAATTCTTTACGGTAGGTTGGAAAAAGTATTTTGGACTGTTCTGAATATAAAAACTGTAACCTCTGAAAAGAGGTTTACTTTTACGACAAGAGTTAGACAAAACTAATCAATATTATATATATCTAATCTAAGGGAGGTCGTATATGGATAATACGAAACAAAAGTCTATTCTGCATTATATCTTCAAATATGCAGGAGCTTATAAAGGTAGATACTTTATAAGCATAGCATTTGCCTTATTGGGCGTATGCTTTTCAATGATACCGTTCATGCTCATGGGTAAACTGGTATCAAATCTGGTTGGCGGAAATAAAGATTTTTCATATTACCGCAGTCTTGCGATAGCGATGGCTGTTATGTGGGTTTTCAGGATAATCTGTCATACCGTCTCAACGGATATTTCGCATATGGCAACGTTCAAGGTGCTGGCAAATGTTAGAAAAGCACTCTGTGATAAGTTATCAAGAATGCCGCTTGGAACAGTTCTTGATACTCCGTCGGGAGCCATGAAGAACATCATCGTTGAAAGAGTTGATTCAATGGAAACAACTCTGGCGCACATGGTTCCGGAATTCACTTCAAACTTGACAGCACCGATAGTGATGTTCATCTATATCTGGATAATAGACTGGAGAATGGCTCTTCTGTGTTTAGCTACGCTCCCTGTCGGTATCATATCTATCGCTTTTATGTTGAAAGATCATGAGACTCCGTTTAGAAGAACACAGGAATCGACCAAGGCATTAAATGATACAGCGGTTGAATATATCGGTGGTATAGAAGTTATCAAAGCATTCGGGAAGGCAGAGAGTTCATATGAGCGATTTGTTCTCGCTGCCAAGGAAAATGCCAACAGCTTTATAGAATGGATGAAGGCTTGTATAGTTCCTCATTCAATCGGAATGACAGTCACACCCTCAATACTTCTAGCAGTCCTTCCGATAGGAGCTGTATTTACAATGAACGGTTCTCTTGAACTGTCTCAGTTCATCAGTATTCTTGTTCTTGCGTTTGGTCTGGTCACGCCTTTTATGACAGTTATGGGTTACAGCGATGATATATCAAAGGCAACTGCCATATTCGGAGAGATAGATGATGTAATGGAGCAGAAGGAATTAAACAGACCCGCGATGGGACTGGTTCCTCCAACCACATATGACATAGAATTGAAAAACGTAAGATTCGGTTATAAGGATAAAGAAGTTCTGCATGGGATAGATCTGAAGATTCCCGCGGCAAGCATGACAGCGCTTGTAGGTCCGTCCGGAAGCGGAAAGTCAACAGTTGCAAGACTGATAGCATCGCTCTGGGATACGGACGAGGGAACCATATCGATCGGAGGAGTGGATATCAAGGATCTGTCTCTTGAGTCTTATAACAGCATTGTTGCGTATGTATCTCAGGATAACTTCCTTTTTGATATAAGTGTACGTGAAAATATAAGGATGGGCAGAAGAGATGCAACAGATGCAGAAGTTGAACAGATAGCAAGAGACAGCGGCTGCTATGATTTTATTATGAGCCTTGAAAACGGATTTGACACAATAGTCGGAGGTTCGGGTGCACATCTAAGCGGTGGCGAGAGACAGAGAATCGCTATTGCCAGGGCAATGATGAAGAATGCACCGATCGTAATACTTGATGAGGCAACAGCGTATACGGATCCTGAAAATGAAGCAGTCATTCAGAGTTCAGTTGCAAAGCTTGTTAAGGGAAAAACTCTGATTGTGATAGCACACAGACTCTCAACGATAATTGATGCCGACAACATAGTAGTGATAAAGGATGGAAATATAGAAGAGATGGGCACGCACGACAAGCTCCTTGCAAATAATGGTCTGTACAGCAGGATGTGGGAGGCTCATATCAGCGCAAGAGACACAGATCAGAACGAGGAAGAAGCAAAAGGAGGTGCAGCATAATGGTAGAAACATTAAAAAGGTTTTTTGCATTCTGCAGTGAAGAGAATAGAAAAAGATTTCACAAGACTCTTGTACTTGGAGTGTTTCTTGCTTTGTTTGAAGCCATGAAGTTTCCTGCTATGGGATATGTCTTAAAGGGATTTTTGGAAGATGGGATATCGGTATCTGTGATAGTTACAGGATTTTTGATACTTGCTGTCTCTGTAACGGCTGCGTCTGTCATAAGAGGATATACAACGATGCTTCAGTGTCGCGGCGGTTATGATGAATGCGCTCAGAAGAGAATAGATATAGCTGAGCATTTAAGATTTCTTCCCATGGGATATTTTAATGACAACAGTTTGGGACAGATAACTTCCGTTACAACAAATACTATGGAAGGACTCGGTGATGTCGCAACAAGAGTTGTAATGGTAACGACACAGGGGATTTTAGATACAGCGATCATAACAATGCTCATACTCATATTCGATTACAGAATAGGACTCATAGCTTTGTGCGGTATCGCAGTATTTGCTCTTATTAATTTCGCTATGCGCAAATTCGGTGAGAACATGTCTCAAAAGAAGGTCGGGATAGACACGTCTCTTGTAGGCGGAGTTATCGAATATATTCAGGGTATCTCTGAAGTTAAGGCTTATAATCTTATGGGTCAGTCAAGAGAAAAGCTTAACAATACCATAGATGAGGCATCAAAGATAAATACTGATATCGAGCTTGCCGTAAACTGCTTTGTTCCTTTCCAGAATATAGTGCTCAAGTTTACCGGAGTCATCATTCTTTCTTCATCCGTATATTTTTATATTAATGGGAGTATGGATCTTTTAACGGCGATAATCATGTCAGTAATGTCATTCCATGTATTTACTGGACTTGAACTGATGGGAAGCTTCAGTGCACTTTTAAGGATAGTTGATATCAGCGTAAAGAGAGCACAGGATATACTCGATCTTAAGCCCATGGATATATCAGGCGAGGAGATAATACCTGAGAGTCATAACATAGAAGTTAAAGGAATAGATTTTGCTTATGACAAGAGAAAGATAATAGATGACGTTACTCTTTCAATACCTGAAAGATCGACAGTTGCTTTTGTAGGTCCTTCCGGCGGAGGAAAGACAACGCTTTGTCATCTTATAGCAAGATTCTGGGATGTCAATAAAGGAAGGGTAACTCTGGATAACAGGGATGTTAAATCTTATTCGATGAATTCGCTGATGTCAAATTACAGCTTTGTATTCCAGAATGTCTTCTTATTCCATGATACGATAGCCAACAATATCCGTTTTGGCCGGCCAGAAGCATCCATGGATGAAGTTATTGCTGCCGCAAAGAAGGCCTGCTGTCATGACTTTATTATGGCACTGCCCGAAGGTTATGATACTGTGATAGGCGAAAACGGTGCAAGTCTGTCAGGAGGAGAGAGACAGAGAATATCGATCGCAAGAGCGATTATGAAAGATGCCCCGATAATAATACTCGATGAGGCTACAGCAAATGTAGATCCTGAAAACGAAAAGGATCTTATGGAAGCAATAGAGGCTCTTACAAAAGAAAAGACGATACTCATGATTGCACACAGATTAAAGACTGTAAGAAATGCAGATAAGATCTTTGTTGTCGATAAAGGAAAGATAGTCCAGGCTGGCAGTCACGAACAGCTCATGCACAAAGAAGGAATATACAAAAACTTCATTATGGCCAGAAAACAGGCTGTAAGCTGGAAACTCGCATAAATGTACTTATACGGATTCGGAATGGACACTGTTTTTGTTAATGCTACTGAAGGAAGCGTGACAGTGCTTTCATAAATAGATTGAAAAATTATCCGGATAATTTATAATTGATAATGGAAGGTGAAAACTGATTTAAGACGGGGACTGACTATGAATCACAACGAATCGATCGAAGATTATCTGGAAACTATTCTTATACTGAGTAAACAAAAGCCTGTTGTAAGAAGCGTTGATATAGCCAATGAAATGGGGTTTAAGAAACCCAGCATCAGTGTTGCAGTAAAAAATATGAAGACAAAAGGATATATCCAGGTATCCGATGAAGGATATATAACTTTTACCGAAGAAGGAAGAAAACTGGCAGAAACAGTCTATGAAAGACATGAGTTTTTTACGGAATGGCTTGTAAAACTCGGAGTTGACAAGGAAACTGCTTCTGAAGATGCCTGCAATATTGAACACGTTATCAGTGAGAAGACTTTTAGGGCTATCAGAGATTCTGTTAAATAAGTAAAATGATATGCTCCGCGAAAGCGGGGCATATTTTAAGAACCGGGGTTAGATATAACTAACCAAAGATATAAAAAAATACTTGAAAAGAATTTTTAATTCGATTAGCCTTGTTTTAGGACGTCCAATTCTTTAATGAAACAAAGAGGAGGAAATTACATTGAACAGGGAACAATTCCATGAGTTTATTGCAAAAAGTACGCGAAATGAAAGCAATATCTGTCAGATAACCGCACTTAAGGATGGAAAGACAGTATATGAGGATTGCTGGCACGGATACGGATCAGATGATGCCGTTCATGTAGCGAGCGTGACCAAAAGTGTAGTGTCGCTTCTTACAGGAATTGCTATAGACAAAGGACTTATAAAGAGTATAGATGATAAGATACTTGATTATTTTCCCGAATATCAGGTAAAACGGGGAGAAAAGACGATCTATGATGTGACGATCAGGCATCTTTTAACAATGAGAGCTCCGTATAAGTGTAAGGGAGATCCATGGTCAAAGGTTTGTGCTAGTGAAGACTGGGTAAAGACTTCTCTTGATTTTGTCGGGGGCAGGAAAGGATTAACTGACGAGTTTAAGTATTCAACTGTCTGCATCCATGTTTTGAGCGGTATTCTTTATAAGGCCAGCGGGATGATAACCGTTGATTTTGCAAACAAGTACTTGTTTGATCCGCTTGGAATAAGACATCATGAAAACTATTATGCCAAGTCTGCCGAGGAGCATAGAGCTTTTACTCTTGAAAAGACACCAAAAGATCATGTATGGTTTGCGGACCGCGACGGACTGGGAACTCCAGGATACGGACTGTGCATGAGCGCAAAAGACATGGCAAAGATCGGACAGATGTGTCTTGATAACGGAAAGTATAACGGAAGACAGATCGTTTCACAGTCATGGATAAAGGATATGACTTCTCCCAGAGCAGTTGAGGGAAAGATGTTTCGCGGAATGCAGTATGGATATTTATGGTGGATCATTCATCCGGAAAGCAATGTCTATGCTGCGATAGGCAACAGCGGAAACGTTATATATATCAACCCCAAAGAAAACACAGTTGTTGCATTGACGGCATATTTTAAGCCTACTGTAATGGACAGAGTTGATTTCATTGAAGACAAGATACTTCCCATACTGGTTTAAAAAGAAGAGGTATAAATCATTATGAAGCATATAATAACGGTTCAGCATACACAGTCTGTTCATCATACAAACGGAATGGTAGGGTCCTGGACTGACTGGGATCTGACGGATCTCGGAAAGATCCAGGCAGATCTTATCGGAAGGAAGCTTCATGATGAATTAGCTGATAAATCTGTTGTTATGTATTCCTCAGATCTTAAACGAGCGAAACAGACAGCGGATAATATAGCCAAATACCTGGGAGTAGAGCCGATCTTAAGGAAAGAATTAAGAGAACGCAATCTCGGAAAGTGCTGCGGAAAATCCGTTGAATGGCTTCGTGAGAATATAGAATCCCCCGAGAATACGGTTGACGACAGACTGTTTTCGGATGGTGAGAGCAGACGGGATGCATGGAACCGTCTTTATCCGTTCTTTGAAGAAGTGATGAGAAATGATGAGGAAAACATCATAATCGTTTCTCACGGAGATCTTTTGAGTATATGGAATGCGATGTATTTAGGACTTGATGTCGAATCCTACTATCAGATTGATATCCACGGACCGGCAGGGGGTGTTTCTCACATGATAGTCGGTGATGACGGGAAACATCGCATAAGGCATATAAGTGATATGTCGTATATAAACGGATAAGGAAAAAAAGATGCAGCTGGCATTTGAGATGGAATACTTACTTCCAGTAAATGAAAGATCAACGATTCAGATGATCCCGTATTCTGCTGATTATCAGGAAGAGTATAAAAGGATCTATAATGAATGCTATCATGAGATGAGAGAAGCGCTGGGCATAGAACCATTTGATTTTATCCAGGATGATTCGTTCTTTGAATCCGGAATGGATAAAGTATATCTTTTGATAGATGACAGAGTTCTGATAGGAAGTGTAACGTTTAAGGAAAATGAGATAGATGATCTGATCGTAAATATCGGATATCAGAATAAAGGGTTTGGAAAACAGATTTTGCTATGGGCCATAGAGCACATATGCAGTGATACGATAATCCTACACGTGGCTGACTGGAACAAAAAAGCAGTCAGAATGTATCAGAAAAACGGATTCAGGATAACTAAAGCAATTCCGATAGGAGAAAACAACATGATCAGAGAAGCAAAAAAGGAAGATCTGAAAGAGCTGCTGGAATTATATCTTTTCCTGCATGAAGAAAGCATCCCGAAAATGGATGGGCATCTTAAAGAAACATGGGATCAGATAATTGAGGATAAAAACCATCATCTGATCGTGAATGAAGTAGACGGAAAGATAGTATCTTCATGCGTATGCGTGATCATACCGAATCTTACGAGAAACGTAAGACCATATGCTTTTGTGGAAAATGTCGTAACGCATGCTGATTACAGGAAGAAAGGCTATGCCGGAGAGTGTCTTGAATATGCAAAAAGGATAGCAGAACAGGAAAACTGCTATAAGATGATGTTACTTACCGGTTCAAAAAGACCTGAGACTTTAAACTTTTATGAAAAAGCGGGTTATAACAGCAGCGACAAGACAGCGTTCATACAGTGGGTAGGAAAAAAGGTTTAGGAGGATAGTCCATGTGGCAGATATTGATAATACCGTTTATTGGAACAAGTCTCGGAGCGGCGTGCGTTTTCTTTTTTAAGAATGCCATAAGTGAAAAACTGCAGAAAGCATTTACCGGATTTGCATCAGGAGTCATGGTTGCGGCATCTTTTTTCAGTTTATTGCTTCCGGCTCTGGAACAGACCGAAGGTATGGGAAAGATGGGATTTTTACCTCCATCAATAGGATTTGCGATAGGAATGATGTTTCTGCTTATCCTGGATATGGTAATACCTCATATGCATTTAGACAGCAGTGAAGAAGGTGTAAAGAGCGGTCTTAAGAAAACAACAAAGCTTGTCCTTGCTGTGACCCTTCATAACATTCCCGAGGGAATGGCGGTCGGAATAGTCTGTGCGGGATGGATGTATGGAGATGCAAAGGTTTCATTTATGGGGGCGTTATCGCTTGCCATAGGTATCGCGATACAGAACTTTCCGGAAGGAGCTATCGTTTCGATGCCGCTTCTTGCGGAAGGAACTTCAAAGGGAAGGACATTTCTTTTGGGTGTCTTATCCGGAATCGTTGAACCGATAGGAGCGTTACTGGTTATCCTTGCAGCAGGTATATTTATCCCTGTCATGCCTTACTTCTTAAGCTTTGCGGCAGGCGCGATGATCTATGTGGTAGTTGAGGAACTCGTCCCCGAAATGTCTGAGGGAGATCATTCAAATATAGGCACTATCTGTTTTGCGCTTGGATTTGTACTAATGATGGCTCTGGATGTCGGACTGGGATGAGAATTACAGAGAGATATGAAAAAAGATTGCTTTGCGGCAATCTTTTTTGCTTGGTAAAGAAGTCTTCACACATGAGAATCAACGGTGTTTAAGGAAAAGTATGTGGCATATTGCATTTTAGTGCGGTTTTATATGATTTCCGTTGAATATTGGAGGATAACCTCTTTACCTGTATAAAAGTGATGGGTTAGTTATATCTAACTATATGTAATATACTATGCAAAATGATTTGTGTCAACAGTTTTTATTGACAATACGATACAACATTGATATTATATGAACAAATGAGCAGACGTTCATATAAAGAGGTGATCAAAATGAAGAATTACGTAAAAGAAGGACAGAAACTGCCGATGTTCGGGATAGGACCGTATCTTGTATTAGCTATGGGTATACTGACACTTACAGGAATTATTTTGTCAGGAAACATTTTAGAATCCGGGATCCTGTACGGCAGCTGGATCATAGTGTTTCGTGTTTTGGGGATCATACTTATGATAATCGGAGTATTTGTCTGGTATATGGGAGCCTTCGGTTCAGATATGGATGATAATATAACCGAAAACATCCTAAAAACAGACGGAATATATTCCTGGGTAAGAAATCCGATGTACAGCGGATGGTGGATAATCATGATAGGGTTGATTCTGATGTGGCATAACACATGGCTTTTAATCATACCTTTTATAAACTGGTTGATAATGACAGTGGTTCTAAAGAATACAGAAGAAAAATGGCTTCTTGATCTTTATAAATCGGAATATGAACAGTACACAGAAAGGGTCAACAGATGCATCCCGTTTAAAAGAAAGCAGCTATGATTACGCGTTGGAGGTATAACAGTTGAAAAAGTATATACCAGAAAAGATGATAGAAAGGAGCAGGTTTGGTGAATTTGCCAAAACCTGGAGTGAAGATAAAAGACAGCAGTTGATCAAAAGGATCGATCGTTTGATAGAGGAGAATTTAAGATACACCGATAACGGCAACTACGGACATCTGTGCAATCTTTTAACATCTCTTGCAATGGTCATGGTTTTAGAGGAAAATGGAAAGACAAGAGATGATGCGATCAGATCAGTAGCTGATGCGATGTATGAATATATCAGACCTCAGATCACTTCGATGAAAAAACTGTCTGCCAAAGGATGGTTTGTTACATTTTTAAAGCTGACTATGCCGTTAAAGTTTAAAAAGACTCTTGGATACGGATGGGATGTGGAATTTCCAACATGTCCAAAGGATACATTTTCGATGACTACACATAAATGCATATATCAGCAGATATTCACTAAATACGGCATGCCTGAGATGACGGCAGTATTCTGCAAGGTGGATGATATCCTTTATAGCGATCTGCCCGGAGCAGAGTTTTTATATACTCAACAGATCGGGACAGGCGGGAGCATGTGTGATTATTCGTTTAAAAAGAAGTAGAGGTTTTTGTATGTTCTGGGACAGAGTTGCCGGCGTATATGATATTTTTGTAAATATATTTAATGCAAAGGTTCATAATGAGTTGAAAAAAGTAGTGGCAGATCAGATAGAAAACACTGATAATGTACTTGAATGCGCCTGCGGAACGGGCTTATTAAGTACTGTGATCGCAAAGAAAAGCAAGACGCTGTTAGCGACGGATTTTTCGGCCAGGATGCTTAAAAAAGCAAAGAAGAACTGCAGTCAGTATGAAAATGCATCTTTCAGACAGGCCAATATCATGTCTCTTGATGAACTTGACAGTTCTTTTGATAAAGTGGTAGCTGCAAATGTGATACATCTTCTTGATGAGCCCGACAAGGCTATGAATGAACTTAATCGTGTATGCAGGAATGGTGGAAAGATAATAATACCAACCTATATGAACAAAAAAGGTTCGGGAAGAACGAGCGGATTTGCCAAAATTGTCGGAAAAGCCGGAGCAGGATTCAAAAGGCAGTTTACTTTTGATTCATATAAGGAATTCTTTGATGAGCTGGGCTATACAGAGGGGTCTTATGTGATGATCGACGGCAAAGTGCCATGTGCGGTTGCGATACTGAGTAAAAAGGAAAGACAGTAAAGTATGAGAAGAAAAGACAGGGAAGTAACACAAAAAGAGGAATTGATTAAGATCCTCGATTCATGCAAAACGGCCTGTATTGCCATGATCGACGGTGATATACCGTACAATGTACCACTTAACTACGGTTATGAGTTTAAAGGAGAAGATCTGATCCTATTCTTTCATAGTGCAAAGGAAGGAAGAAAGATAGATATCATAAAAAACAATAACAAAGTATGCTTTACTCTTTTTTGCGAAGGAGAACCCATACATGCCGAAACACCATGCTCTTCGGGATATTATTATTCAAGTATCATAGGAAACGGCATAGCGGAATTCATAGAGGATATGGATGAAAAGAAGTATGCCCTTAAAAAGCTTGTAAAGCATCAGATGCAGATAGAAACAGAGTTTACAGATGCTCAGGCGGATACGGTATGTGTATTTAAAGTCATATCAAAAGATTACAGCGGAAAATGCAAACCAAAGATGTGAGGATATTATGAGCATTGATCTTGGAAAAAGAATAATAATTCTGGGATGCAGCGGAAGCGGTAAAAGCACATTTGCCAAAAAGCTTAAAGAGAAAACCAATCTGCCTTTATATCATCTTGATAACATATGGTGGAATGAGGACAGAACACATATAAGCAGAGACGAGTTTGATAAAAAGCAGAAAGAACTGGTCGAAAAAGACTGCTGGATAATAGACGGTAATTACTCCAGAACATATGAAATAAGGATCAGAGCCTGTGATACTGTCATATTCTTAGATTACAGCGAGGAAGTATGCTTAAACGGCATAAGTGAAAGAGCAGGTAAACAAAGGTCTGACATTCCGTGGATCGAAGACAGCGTAAGTGAAGAACTTGTTAATTGGGTCAGGTCGTTTCATAAAGAAGACAGACCCAGGATCCTTTCGTTGATAGAAAAGTATTCAGATAAGCAGGTATTTATCTTTACGACAAGATCTTTTGCGGATAAATGGCTTACAGATCTTTAGAAAAATATATAGAATAAAGATGACAGGAGGGATTTTCATGAATATCATATACAGAAAACTTACAAAGGATGATCTTGATACGTTTATTAATATGCGTATCACTCAGCTGAGAGAAGAAGGAGCAACGGAAGACATAGATCTCATTCCTTATTTAAAGGATTATTATGACAGACATATGTCTGACGGGACTTTTGTTTCATGGCTGGCTCTTGACGGTGACAGGATTATAGGCACAAGCGGCATGTCATTTGTTGAAAAACCTCCGTATTTTGGTTGCCCTTCGGGAAGGATAGGTCTGTTATCGAGCATGTTTACCAACCCTGACTACAGACGAATGGGAATAGCAAAAGAGCTGCTGCACAGAGTAGTTGAGGAAGCAAGAACTTATGGCTGCGGTACTGTACAGATAACAGCTTCAGATATGGGAGTCAAGCTCTATACTGCATACGGGTTTGTACATAACGGTAATTTCATGCAGTATAAGCTATAAGTTTTTTGAAATTGACTTAAAGCCAAAAACATGGATTAATAATCATATGAACGAAAAACCAAATGATCTGTTATTAAAAAAATATGAAGAACTGAAGGATTATCTTAAATCCCTGGAAAGTGTTGCTGTTTCTTTTTCAAGCGGAGTTGATTCCACTTTTTTGCTGTATGCCTCCAAGGAGGCTCTGGGCGACAGAGTCCTGGCAGTAACTGCAACTTCGAGCTCATTTCCCATAAGGGAACTTGAAGAGGCAAAAGCATTTTGTAAAGAGCAAAATATCCGTCAGGTCATAGTTTTGTCAGAAGAGCTTAAGATAGAAGGCTTTTCTCATAACCCGAAGAACAGATGCTATCTATGCAAGCGTGAACTCTTTGAAAAGATAAGGGATATTGCTGATAAAGAGGGATTTAAGGAAGTAGCCGAAGGATCTAATCTTGATGATAACGGCGACTACAGACCCGGACTTATTGCAGTGGCTGAACTGAATGTAAAAAGCCCGTTAAGAGAAATAGGCTTTTCAAAAGAAGAGATAAGGATACTGTCAAAGTATCTTTCTCTCCCAACCTGGAATAAGCAGTCTTTTGCCTGCCTTACCAGCAGATTTCCGTACGGAGAGGAGATAACAGAAAAGAAGCTTAAGATGGTGGATAAGGCAGAGCAGTATCTTCTTGATCTTGGATTTCATCAGCTGCGTGTCAGGATTCACGGCAATATCGCAAGGATAGAGCTTTTGCCAAAAGAGTTTTCTAAGTTCATGGAAGAAAAGATTAGAGAGGATGTATACTCTAAATTAAAAGAGATAGGCTTTACATATGTGACGTTGGATGTAAAGGGATATCGTACGGGTAGCATGAATGAAACTCTGACGGAAGATGAAAAGAAATAAAAGCGAGTAAAAATCGGTAATAAAGGAACCCTCGATGGCATGACCGGGGAGTTCCTTTTTTAATGGTCAAAATAAACAGGGATATGGTAAAATCTATAAAAAGAACAAGGGGGATTACATGGACTACAGTACAAAGATATCGGAAAGGATGTGGAATCAGCCTGATAAAGGAGAATTAGAGGCTGAAAGAGAACAGACTTTCATCGATGATATTGTTCAAAAAGCGCATATTCAAAAGGAACTCTTATCAAATCATGACGGGATCAAGACTGTCTTTGACGGCGGCGCAGGGAGCGGACGATTTTCTATACTGCTTGCAAAACAGGGACTGAATGTCACACATTTTGATATATCCCAGCCGATGATCGATAAAGCAAGACAGCTTGCAAAGAAAGAAGGTGTACAAGATCGTATCACCTTTGTAAAAGGCGCACTGGAGGATCTGTCTGCATTCAACGACAGATCATTTGATCTTGTCATGTCATTTGATTCCCCCATTTCTTATACATATCCAAAGCAGGAAGAGACAATAAAAGAGCTTGTCAGGATCGCAGATAAAAGGATCATGATCAGTGTATCGAGCAGACTCGGAGCACTGCCATATCTGTCTAATCCGATTCAGAAGAATCAGTTCATTCTTGATAAAGACAGCAAGGATGAATGGGTAAAATGGTGTCTAAACAGCCGTGATCAGATGGTTGAGAGCTTTTCATTTAATAAGGAGAGTCTGTTTAAGACTTATGAAAATGGTCTTATGTGCGATGTTGAAGAAGCAAAGAAAGCCTATGACAGGGGAGAAGTGCCATGGAGCATCTCCTATCATTTTATGCCTGATGAGCTTAAAGAGATACTGGCTAGGTATGGAGTAAAGAACATATCACTTGCAGGCCCCGGTGCATTTGCAAGGACCATACCAAACGAGATCCTTATAAAGATAATGAATGATCCAAAGCAGAAAGAGGAATTTCTTGAATTTAGTCATATGTATGACAGCAATCCCTATGTCTGCGGAATGGGAAAAGATAATCTGTTTGCCAAAGGTGAGATCAAATAGAAAGGAAAATACAATGATCACAAGAGATGAAGCATTTGAACTGTTAAAGAAATATAACAAGGATCCGTTTCATATCCAGCATGCTCTTACTGTTGAGGCTGTCATGAAATGGTATGCAAAGGAACTTGGATATGAAGATGACAAGGATTACTGGGGTATCGTGGGACTTTTGCATGATATAGATTTTGAACTTTATCCCGACGAACACTGCTTAAAGGCTCCTGAGCTTTTAAAAGAAGGCGGAGTCAGCGATGACATCATTCATGCCGTATGTTCACACGGATACGGGATCACTGTCGGAAACGGAGTAACGATCGATGTTGAACCTGTACATGAAATGGAAAAGATCCTGTTTGCTGCAGATGAGCTTACGGGACTTATCTGGGCAGCAGCTTTAATGAGACCTTCAAAATCCACAAAGGATATGGAACTGAAATCTTTAAAGAAAAAGTACAAGAGCAAGGGATTTGCCGCAGGATGTTCAAGAGAAGTCATTGAAAGAGGTGCTCTTCAGCTTGGATGGGAACTTGATAAGCTTCTTGATATGACTCTTAAGGCAATGGCAGAGAGTGAAGATCTGATAAAACAGGAAATGTGAGTCTTAAACAAATAAGACTCCTTCGGTGTTGATACAGGCACGACACCGATGAGAACCATGCCTGCCACACGGTACAAGTTATGAAATACGACATAATAAATTACGAAGTGATAGGAGAAGGAATGCCGGTCCTTATAATACATGGATGGGGGATAAGCAGCCTTACCATGAAAGGGGCCTTCGAACCTGTCTTTACCATGCTGGAAGGATATAAGAGATTCTATATCGATCTTCCGGGAATGGGCAATTCTAAACGCGGTGATGTCAGAAATTCCGATGATATGCTGGAACTGCTGCATGAATTTGCAGTCAATGTCATAAGAGATGAGTTTATGATCATCGGTCAGTCATACGGCGGTCTGCTAACGAGAGGTTTTGTGAACAGATATCCTGAAATGATCAAAAAGATCATTTTACTGGTTCCGTGCATGATCCCCGGTGTGAGACAGGGACAGGTTGAACCTCTGACTGTTGTGGAAAGAGATGATGATTTTCTGGCAACACTTTCAAAGGAGCAGTATGACAGTTTTACCCAGATGAATGTTGTGCTTACAAAAGAGGTGTGGGATAGATATGAGAAATATCTGATTCCTGCTCTTAACAGTGCCGACTGGGATTTTTTAAATAACGTGCTGGAAGGAAGTTTTTCGTTTGATGTCGATGATCTTAAAGATCCGTGTCAGATCCCGACACTTATCATAGCTGCAAAACAGGATTGTGAAGTCGGATACAAAGATCAGTTTGATCTTATGAGTATCTATAAGAACTCAACATACTGTGCAGTTGACAAGGCTGGTCATAATCTTCAGATCGAGCAGCCGATTGTTTTTGAAAATCTGGTAAGAAGCTGGCTTAACACACACTGACGGGAGATAAAAATGAATCCTAGGGATTATCTTGAAATACTGCATGTGGCAGAAAGACTTAAGGATACAACAAGACACTGTACTACCAGTAAAAGAAGACATGAAAGCGTGGCGGAACACAGCTGGAGAGTGTCGCTTATGGCATTTCTCTTAAGAGATGAGTTTCCTGATATTGATATAGACAGAGTGGTAGATATGTGTCTGATACATGATCTGGGAGAATGCTTTACGGGAGATATCCCGGTATTCATAAAAACCGATTCTGACAGAGAAACCGAGGATTCACTGTTAAATGACTGGGTCAGGAATCTTCCTGAAAATGTATCAAAAAACATGGAAAAACTGTATAAGGAGATGGATGCCCAGATAACAAAGGAGGCAAAGCTGTACAAGGCGCTGGACAAGCTTGAAGCGCTCATACAGCATAATGAATCTCCTATTGATACATGGTCTGAAAACGAGTATGAGCTTAATAAGACATATGCGTTTGATGAAGTCGCATTTTCAAAATGGCTTTCCGATCTCAGAAACGAAATATTAAATGACACGCTTGAAAAGATTGATAATGAGAAAACGGATATCAGTGATCTTTTAGATAACATTGACAGGCTTCATTCAACAAAAATGGGGATAGAGAGGATAAAAAAGAATCTTGAGTTGAATGTAGATGTTGTGGAATTTTGCAGACAAAAGATCATGAGTAAGTCTGCTTTAGTCAAAAAAGCAGGAAAGAACTGGTATGTAGAGACCGCTGATTGCATTATCACAGTTAACGCAAAGAGCTATACAATAATCACGGCGCATAGGAAATAAGATGATCACAGAAAAAATACTTGAAACTGAATCCGGAAATATCCATTACTGGATCACAGATAACATAGAATCAGATAATCAGACACTGTTCTTTTTGCACGGACTGACGGCCGATCACAATCTTTTCAGAGGGCAGATCGAATATTTTTCAGAAGAATACAATGTGATAGCCTGGGATGCTCCGGCTCACGGCGCATCCAGACCATATAAGGAGTTTTCATATGAAAAGGCTGCACTTGCCGTGAAGCAGATCCTTATCGATAATAAGATCAAAGAGGCAGTACTTATCGGACAGTCTCTGGGCGGTTATATCGCTCAGTCAGTTATCAAGAGATATCCTGATATAGTGAGTATGTTTATATCGATCGACAGTACGCCTTTCGGAGAAAAGTATTATTCAAAGTCCGACAGATGGTGGCTTGATCAGATTGAGTGGATGTCTAAACTTTATCCGTTAAAGTCGCTTAAGAAAGCTATAGCAAAACAGGCTACCTGCACTGAAAGATCATATCAAAACATGCTGAGCATCCTTGAGCCTTATGAAAAAAATGAACTCTGTCATCTTATGGCTGTCTGCTATTCGGGCTTTCTTAAAGATAACTGTGATCTTAATATCACATGTCCCATTCTTCTCATTGTCGGAACCAAGGACAGGCTGGGAAAGGTCATGCAGTATAACAGGGAATGGTCTGAGACTATCGGTGTAAAGATCACATGGATCGAGAATGCCGCACACAATTCTAATGATGACGAACCTGAAAAGGTTAACGAGGCAATAGAAAGATTTATTGAAAATACATGAGCTTAAGTATTCAAATACGAATACGTATCTTATAGAAAATGATAAAGTAAGACTGTTGTTTGATACCGGCTGGGCCGGAAGCTTCACGGCTTTGTGCAAATACTTGGGAGAGATCGCAGTCCCTGTACAGAGTATCGATTATATCTTTATCTCGCATTTTCATCCGGATCATATGGGAATAGCTTCTGATATAGCTTTGCTGGGAGCAAAAATAGTTGTGTTTGACGTGCAGAAGGAGTTCATTCACTTTTCGGATGAGATATTTAAGAGAGAGAATAAATATGAGTTTCATCCGATCGATGATGAAAATATCGAACTTGTATCTGTTGAGAACAGCAGAAACTTTTTAAATAAGATAGGTATAGAAGGCGAAGTTATCCATACTCCCGGTCACAGTGATGACAGCATATCTCTGTATCTTGATGAAGGATATCTGTTTGTCGGAGATCTTAATCCTTTATACGAGCTTGAACTGCATAAAGATACGCTTATAGAGAAAAGCTGGAACAGACTGCTTTTACTGGGGCCTAAGGCCATATATTACGGTCATGCAAAGAGTGTGATCCTTGATAATACAAAAAAAGAAGAAGATGTCGCGGATGACAGATATTATCTGATAAAGGAGATAACACATCTTATTGATAAAGGCCTGACATTAAATAAGATACAGAAAAAGACCGGTGCTGATACGACTTTTATCGAGGATGTGACAAGAATGTATCTGACTCATCCAAATGTATCGGTTCAGGGAATAATGGACAGGATAGAGATAAAGGGAAAGTGATATGGAGTATGAGGTTATAAGAGCTGAAAAGGAGTGGCAGAGAGCTGGAGCATATTCTGTGCGCATCCAGGGCATGAATCGTCAGCATCATATATCATTAAGAGAAGAATTTGATGAGCATGACAATGATAAAACGAAATATATAGTGATCCTTGATGACGGATATCCGGTAGCGACCTGCAGGTTTTATGAGATAAATGACAGTGAAGTGATACTTGGAAGAGTTGTGGTCTTACCGGAGTACAGAGGAAAACAGCTCGGGCGTAAGACTGTAGAACAAGCGCAGGACTGGGTAAGAGAACTGGGATATAAAAGGATCATTATCGACAGCAGGCTTGAAGCGGTCCCGTTCTATGAAAAGCTGGGCTATAAAGTCCTGGATGATACGGTTATAAAAAGCGGTAACTTTGACTGTGTCAGAATGTTTAAAGAGGGATAAAAGTGAGTATAAGAACAAACTATGAAAAATGGTATGAGGGTGATGATTATTACTGGGGCCTTGAACCAGGAGGATTTTTAAAAGAACTGATAGAACTCTGCCCACCTTCGTCAGATAAAAAGGTCCTTGATATAGGATGCGGAGAAGGCAAGGATGCCGTATACATGGCTCAGAATGGATATAAGGTAACTGCTTTTGATCTGACAGAAAACGGGATAAAAAAGACGAATGCCCTTGCAAAGGAAAGAAATGTTGAGATCAATGCTTATGTTGATGATATAAATACATTTGATACTAAAGAAAGATTTGACATAGTCTATTCAACGGGAACGGTACAGTATCTTTTTGATCAGAACAAGAAAGCCTTTTTTGAAAAGATCAAACAGATCACAAATCCTAATGGCATTGTATACATCAATGTATTTGTTGAAAAACCGTTCTTGGAGCTTCCTCCCGACTGGGATAAGGAAGAGAAGATGTGGAGATCCGGCGAGCTGTTCACATATTTTGGTGACTGGAAGATGGAGCGCATAGATGAGATAATCTTTGAGGATAACAGCGGCGGAGTTCCTCACTTTCACTGCATGGATACCATTGTCTGCAGAAAGGTGGAGTGTCAGATATGAAAATAGAGCATATAGCAATGTTTGTTAATGATCTTGAGAAGGCAAGGGATTTTTTCATAAAGTATCTGGGAGCTACATCAAATGACGGATATCATAACAAGGATACCGGATTCAGATCCTACTTTCTTTCGTTTGATGACGGAGCAAGGATAGAGATAATGAATAAACCCGGGGTCAGCGATATGGATAAGAACCTTGAGAGGACAGGATATTCTCATATAGCATTTTCTGTCGGCAGCAGTCAAGAGGTAGACAGACTTACAAAGCAGTTATCCATGGATGGATTTAAGATAATAAGCGGACCCAGGACTACAGGGGACGGATACTATGAAAGCTGTATCGTCGCGATTGAAGATAACCGGATAGAGATAACGATTTAAGGAAGATCAATGAATAAATTACCCAAACTGCCAGATTACGATAACTGTCTTGTAAATCTGGCAAGTTCCATATTGAATAAGTTTGATGTGCCTGTTAATGCAAAGACACTTCCACTTGCAGATGAATATCTTAAAAAGGACTGCAAGAATGTCGTAATACTGCTTTTGGATGCCATGGGGACTTCCATAATAGAAAAGCATCTTTCAAAAGACGGATTTTTCAGGTCTCACTTTGCAGGCTCCTTTCATTCTGTATATCCGCCGACAACCGTTGCTGCAACAATTTCAATAATTAGCGGGCTGTATCCGAATGAACACGGATGGCTGGGCTGGGATATGTATTATCCGAAACTTGATAAGAATGTTACGGTATTTACAAACACAGATCAGCTTGCAGAAAAAAACGGAAGTTTGCAGGAGCCTATGCAGGCAGCAGAGTTTAATGTGCCATTTACATATACTCCGTACAAATCGATAGTGGAAAAGATAAATGAGGCAGGAAAAAAGGCATATTTTTCAATGCCGTTTATTGAGCCTTTTCCCAAAGATATCGATGAGATTTTGAGCCGCATACAGGATTTTTGCAAAGAAGAAGGCAATAAATATATCTATGCATACTGGAATGAACCAGATTCAACGATGCACAGGACGGGAACTAAGAGCAGTAAAACACATGATGTGATAACAGACCTTGAAGAAAAGATAGAGGAATTTGCAAAAGGCTTAAGCGATACGCTTTTACTGATAACGGCAGATCACGGACATATTGACTGCAAAAACTATTGCATACTCGATTATCCCGATATAATGAAATGTCTTGAAAGAATGCCTTCGATAGAACCGCGAACATTGAATCTGTTTATAAAAGATGAATATATGGATTCTTTCCCTGAAGTGTTTAATAAGCATTTCGGTGATTCGTTTGTTCTGCTTAAAAAGGAGGAAGTGCTCAGTAAAAAGCTGTTTGGCATCGGAAAAGACCACGCTGATCTTAAGGATATGATAGGCGATTATGTTGCTATTTCAGTTTCTGACGTTTCAGTGTTCAACACACATAAAGAGGCAGAAGAGATGCCCGGAGGCCACGCAGGACTGACACCCGAGGAATATATAATTCCTCTTATAGTTGTAGAAAGGTAAATATGAATATTAAACTAAAACCCGTTAAAAGAGAAGATCTTGAAACAGTCTGGAAGATGCAGATTGAGGCATTTAAGGATCTTTTGGACAAATATCAGGATTACGACACGAGTCCGGGGGCGGAGAGCATTGACAAGATCGTGGCAAGATTTGAGCAGCCGTGGACAAACTATTATTTCATCATGGCAGATGAAAAATGCGTAGGAGCGATCCGTATTGTTGATAAAAAAGACGCAAGCAGGAAACGTATCTCTCCAATATGGATCATGAAAGAGTACAGAAACAAAGGGTATGCCAAACAGGCGATACTTGAGGCAGAGCGCATATACGGATCTGATCACTGGTGCCTAGATACGATACTGCAGGAGGAGGGAAACCTTCATCTGTATGAGAAGATGGGCTATAACAGAACCGGAAGGATAGATAAGATAAACGACAGGATGGACATAGTATATTATGAAAAAGACTGATGAACCCTATATTTCAATACTGGGGATATTTGAGATAATCGTACTGGCGCTGGGAGTGATTATAAGTATAAGTGCTACCATCAAACCGCTAAAATACACAAATAAGTATACATGGTGCTTTGTGTTTGCTGTAATCGGCCTGGTGTTCATAATAGTATTGGCAAAAAATCTGAAAAAGAGGTATGCCTGGCTTTTAGGTGCATGTCTGATATTCGTGTATATTTTTGTTGCCGGTTTTGGAGCTATAGTCTGCGAGGTTAATGCTTCCAGACTGAGACAGCTTTCATATTATGAAGGGAAAAACGTATATACATATGTGAATGATGTAAGGTACGAATGGGATGGCGAGAGCGTAACATATGACCCGAGCGTATTTGTGCCGTTAAGTGAACCTTTAGAGTTTAGGGTCGGCGATGAATCAAAAACATATGAGGTATATACAAAAGAACAGTCTGCTCAGCTGTTTGCCGAAGTCTTCTCCGGAAGTACTGGGATATTTTTGATCCTTGCTCCTAAGGAGACGGAAGTCGTTAATACATTTGAGGAGACACCACCTGATCTTACAGAACAGTATCTGGCAGATGGTAAGTTTCTTACAATGATGCCTTATTATGAAATGAGTGACGGTACCTGGAAAACCGATAAGCACGTTTATAAATACAGACTCGAGATCACGGGACGTATGAACAATGCCGCAAAGGACAGCACATTTATATATCTTAGCAACATTGAAGATATCTCCTTTGACCAGGCATGGAAGGCAGCAGGCTTAAGCAGTAACATGGACGATTACTTCGATGAAAAGGATGCAGTCCTTGTAGCAATAAAATAGTGTGGAGGGAAGCATGAAAGTATTGATACTTAACGGAAGTCCAAAAACAAGCGGGAATACGGCAACAGCCATTTCCGAGATGGTTAAGGTGTTTGACAAAGAAGGTGTTGAGACCGAGATCGTCCAGGTAGGAAACAAAGACATAAGAGGATGTGTTTCCTGCGGATCATGTGGTGTCAAAGGAAAATGCGTATTTGATGATGTCGTAAATGAAATAGCACCGAAATTCGAAGAAGCCGACGGACTCATTCTGGCGTCCCCCGTGTATTATGCATCTGCAAATGCCACGCTTATCGCATGTCTTGACAGGCTGTTCTACAGCAGTCACTTTGACAAGACGATGAAAGTGGGAGCAAGTATCGTGGTAGCAAGGAGAGGCGGCTGTTCTGCAACCTTTGATGAGCTTAACAAGTATTTTACGATAAGCGGAATGCCGGTTGCATCAAGCCAGTACTGGAACAGTGTACATGGCAGGACCCCGGGAGAAGCTGCTAAGGATCTAGAAGGTCTTCAGACAATGAGAACACTCGCAAAAAATACGACGTTTCTTATGAAGAGCATAGCGCTTGGTAAGGAAAAGTTTGGTCTTCCTGACAAGGAAGAACATCTATGGACACATTTTATCGATAACTAAGGGGAAATACAGATGAGTGAGTTAATGAGCAAAAACCCTATAATCACGTCAATTTATACGGCAGATCCGGCACCCATGGTATATGAAGATACCCTGTATCTTTATACTACCCATGATGAGGATGAACTGATAAATGATTTCTATACCATGTTTGACTGGAGATGCTATTCAACAAAGGATATGGTAAACTGGACCGATCATGGAAAGATATTCTCACTTGATGATATTGAATGGGCTGATGACAGAGCATGGGCACCGCAGTGTATTGAGAGAAACGGAAAGTTCTATCTGTACTGTCCGGTTCATAAGATCGACGGAGGTATGGCTATTTCGGTTGGAGTTTCAGATACTCCGACAGGACCGTTTAAGGATCTTGGATATCCTCTAATCGATGAGGGCGACTGGAATGATATAGATCCGACTGTTTTTATCGATGATGACGGTCAGGCATATTTATACTTCGGAAATCCTGAGCTTAGATACGTGCTTTTAAATGAAGACATGATCTCATATGACAAGAATGTGGGGATCGTTAAGGTTCCGATGACTGTCGAATCATTTGGAAAGGGCGGTCATATGACAGGAACTACATATGGTGAAGGACCCTGGTTCTATAAGAGAAACGATATATATTACATGGTCTTTGCCGCTTTTGCACAGGGAGAGAACAGAAATGAGCATTTCGGGTATGCTACCTCTGAAAATGCTACAGGTCCCTGGGTATACAGAGGTGTCATCATGGAGGAAGGAGAGTGTTTCACAAACCATCCCGGAATCTGTGATTTCAGGGGTCATTCTTATCTTTTCTATCATACCGATGAACTTCCAGGAGGAAGTCTGTTCCACAGAAGCGTATGTGTAGCTGAATTTACTTATAATGATGACGGGACGATTGGTCTTATTGATAAGTGTCCGGGAGTAAAACAGATTGTATAATATATTTCTAAAACAAATACCAGAAGGAAGGTTTATTACAATGAAAAAGTTAAAAAGAGGGTTGATTATTACTCTGTTAATGCTCATGACTTTAAGCTTTATCGCATGCGGCAGTAAAGCGGAGGATAATGATCAGGCATCACAAAGACCACAGATCAATGCAGATGAGCTTATAGGCAAATGGAAGGGAACTGGGGGCGAGGTCTCAACCCTGACACTTGGTAAGGACGGTTCCTATAAAGATGATGCGGGAGATGTTTCGGTGATCGGAACATACAGTTTTGATCAGGCTTCAGGAACAATGACTGTTAATGAAAGCGAGTATGGACTTGTTTTTTCATACAGTGTTGACTTATCCGAAAACAAACTGACATTACAGATGAATGGCGGTAATCCGAGGACTTTCACAAAACAATAAAAATATATGTTGACAATAAATAGGTAACATGTTACATTATTTAAGAAATGTAATATGTTACCTATTTTTATTTGCAAAAAGAGAGGTATTAAATGAACTACAACGAAGCGATGAACATAAACGGAATTGAATTCGGGGATATGCCGCCTCAGGCATTTTTACTTGGTCTGCTCAGCGCATTTGATAACAGATATCAGGCCGCAGCGGATGCATTTTTTAAGGAGATCACTTGGAAGCAGTTTTTTGCGATCATATGTATCAGGCTTTTTAAGGAGGCTCCGACATTAAATGAGCTGTCTGATGTAATGGGCAGTTCACATCAGAATGTTAAGCAGATTCTTATAAAACTTGAAAAAAAGGGATTCATTACCACATTTACTGATGAAAAAGATAAGAGAAAACAGCGCATAATGATCACTGATGCATGCATGGCATTTTGTGAAAGAAATGATAATGAGGGAAATCAGAGTCAGTATATCATTGGAAGGATCTTTGAAGGTATTGACGAGAAAGCCCTGATCACAACAATAGAGACTATTATGACAATGGAAAGGAATCTGAGTAAGATATGAAAACACTTATAATCTATACTTCACAGACAGGTTTTACAAAAAAATATGCCGAGTGGCTGTCCGAAAGGATGAAAGCTGATATTTATGAATTAAAGGATGTACAGAAAAAGGATGATGCATTCTTTGATGAATATCAGGCTATAGTATACGGCGGATGGGCTATGGCAGGAAAAATCGTCAAGGTTAACTGGTTTTTGGAGAAAGCCGATTCCTGGAAAGAGAAGCGTCTTGCTGTCTTTTGCGTAGGAGGCAGCCCCAATGAAAATCCTGAGGTTGAAAAAATGCTTCAAAGCATGCTTACCGACGGGCAGAAAAAATATATCAGGGCATTTTACTGCCAGGGCGGTTTTAATTATGAAAAAATGAATACGGCTTCCAGACTTGCAATGAAGATGTTTGTTTCTGCGCTTAAGAAAAAGAAGGATCCTACAGAGGATGAAAAGATCATGGTTAAGATGATATCAGAGTCCTATGATATTTCGGATAGAAAATTCATTGAGCCTATAGCTGAGTATCTAGGGGGTGAGTAAATGGATATAAGAATCGCAAGTAAAAAAGATTTCGAATCTGTAAAGCATATTACACAGACTACGATAAAAACCGTATATCCCAAATACTATCCGGCCGGAGCAGTGCAGTTTTTCTGCGATCATCATTCGGATGAGAGAATCCTTGAGGATATTAAAGCAAGTAAGGTTTATCTTATTGAAGATGAGGGCAAGATATCCGGGACCGTTACGATATCAGGTAATGAGATAAACAGACTGTTTGTACTTCCTGAGTATCAGCACAGGGGATACGGCAGGGCTCTGATGGATTTTGCGGAACAGATGATCATTAAGGAAAATGACTCGATCGTTTTGGATGCATCTCTTCCCGCAAAAAAGATATATCTGTTAAGAGGTTATGAGGCAACAGCCTACAACATGATAAAGACTGATAACGGTGATTATCTGTGTTTTGATGTGATGGAAAGACATAACGGGGGGAAAGAATAATAATGAAACGTGTTTTGAAGATACTGTTAATAATACCAGCTGTTTTTGCTCTTTTTATTATAACGATATGCGCAGTGACAGTTATAAGGATGAACAGTCAGGTAAAGAGCTTTGACAGATCTGAGGTTGATGTAAGTCAGGTTAAAGACGGTATTTACGAAGGCAGAAGCGAGACAGACATGGTCAAGGTCGATGTCAGGGTGACAGTGTCAAACGGAGATATTTCTGATATAGAGATAGTTAGACATGAATGCGGAAAAGGAAAGATCGCAAACGTGATAGTTGAAGATATGATCGAAAAAGACGATGTCGAGGTAGATGCCGTTTCCGGTGCAACATTCTCAAGCGAAGTAATTAAGGATGCGGTAAGAAATGCTCTAAGAAAAGGAAAATGATCAAAAATATATAAACTGCAACCGTATTTAACAAAAGTTATCAGAAATTGACTTTTTTGATTGGTAGAAGTTCTGTAAAGAATTCTTTACAATTCTATTAAATCCACAGTATGGAGGGCTTAATGAATAATATGTTAAGGATTGCGGGAATTATTCTATTTGTCATATTCATGATAATTCTTATTCTGATAGCTGCTTTCTATTACAGAAACATGCACTGGTACGATAAGTACGAAAAAGCGATTATAAAAGTAGGCGCAATAGAAAAGCAGGTTATTCTACCAAACGGCAATACGATAAACTACGGAGAAGTTAAAAATGACAAGCCTGCACTTTTGCTCATTCACGGTCAGATGGGACAGTGGGAGTCTTATGCACTCTGCCTTGAAAAGCTGAGTAAGAACTGGCATATATACGCTGTTGACGTATACGGACATGGACAGTCAACTCATGATGAGGATCTTTACTACATCGATGTAAACGCAAATGATCTTATATGGTTTATTGATAACGTGATAGGAGAGCAGACTTTTGTTGCCGGTCATTCAAACGGAGCTTTAACTGCTGCTTATATAGCGGCATACGGCAGTAATGTCGCAGGTGTATGTCTTGAAGATCCCCCGGTTTTTTCAACAGAACAGGGAGAATGGGAAAGAAGCTTTGCATATATCAATACGTACAAGCCGCTTCATGAATATTATCAGTCTGACAAGAGTGAATGCTTTGAAGCATATCTGTTAAGAAACGGGTATTTCGGAAAACAGTACGGAAAGATTTCCGATATGGCTCAGAGATATCACGAAAAACATCCCGATGAGGTTGTAAAGATCGGTCTTCTGCCGTCGTTAGCATGGTCTGTCAATCAGTATCTTCCTGATTATGACCTTGCATACGGCGAGCATTTCTATGACCTGACATGGAGCCACGGATATACTCACAAACAAATCCTTTCAGATATACATGTTCCGTGCATACTGATTCATGAGAAAGAAAATATCGGATCTGATGGAATATATCTGTGTGCCACGAGTGATGAAAACGCCAAAAAAGCGGTTTCATATATGAAAGATAACGCAACACTGATAGAAGTTGAAGCTAGCTTTCATGATTTTCATTCGAATCATACGGATGAGTTTGCAGATATAATCAGTTTGCTTAATCCATAGGCTTTGCATAGAAGTATTTGCTTAGTTTGGGATCTGGATCTTTTCTTACAAACTCCAGTTCATATCCGAGCTTTTTGTAAAACTCCGGAGCTTGGAAGCCGAATGTTGTAAGGGTTATCTTATCATAGCCCTTATTTGAATACTCTTTTTCGACAGTGTTTACCAGTTTGCTTCCCAGTCCGATCCTTCTGCAATTGTTATCAACTATAAGATCACCGATATGTACCTCGTTGTAATATGCTCTTCCCGTGATAACTCCTATGATCTCGTTGTTTTCATTGCATGCTGTAAAACAGAAATCTTCATAGTTTAGATCGACTTTATTAAATCTGGCATAATCTGAGAATTCCCTGTTTATAAAGTCATCTATGTCTGAGCTTATTTCATCTGCTCTTTTGATCGTTATGTCCATAGTGTCTCTCCTTTTCATTCAATGATTATGCAGTATACTGCATTTGTCAATACATAGGTGTTATAATATGACTGACTAAACTTATAGGAAAACAGGTGACGGAAAAAGTATGAAAGGCAGATTTTTTGCTATAGGAGTAGGGCCGGGAGATCCGGAGCTTCTTACACTTAAAGCAGTAAGGATATTAAAGAATGCAGATGTGATAGCGTGTCCGTCAAAAGAAAGCGGACCGGGTATTGCATTTAACATAGCAGCCCAGGCAGTACCCGAGATATTAGATAAACGTATTATAGCGCTTGAGTTTCCGATGACTAAAAAAGATCTGACGCAAGCTCATGAAAATGCGGCCAGACAGCTGATCAATGTACTTGATAGCGATAAAGATATAGCTTTTCTTACACTGGGAGATCCAAGTATTTATTCGACTTTCTCGTATATATTGGGTCTTATCAAACGAAACGGATATGAAGTCGAGATGATAAGCGGTGTCACTTCTTTTACTGCAGTTGCAGCAAAACTGTTGATTTCGCTATCTAGTAAGGATGAATCTGTCATGATCACAAGTAAAGAGTATACGGATGTTGCTGATACACTGGTGATCATGAAAGCCGGCAGCGTACTTAAGGAGCTTAAGGCGAAGATAAGCAAGACAAAAAAAGAGATGTATCTGGTGGAAAACTGCGGGATGGAAGATGAAAAGATCTACAGGGGCATTGATTCGATACCGGATGAAGTCGGATATTTCTCAATAGTGATAGTGACAGACAGAAAAGAGTTTAATGAATGATGATACCGGAATATATAACAGGGCCTTTGATCGGAGCGATCATTGGAAGCTTTACAAATTTCATAGCGGTAAAGATGCTGTTTTACCCGAGAAAACAGATAATGTTTTTTGATTATCCGCTTCCGTTCACACCGGGAGTTATACCAAAGGGCAAAACAAGGCTTGCAGGGACAATAGGAAATACGGTTGCCTCATCGCTTTTGACAAAAGCGGATATAGAGGCCATGGTCCTTTCAAAAGAGATAGAAGACGAGGTCTGTGATACGGTCTTAAGACATCTTACGATAAACCTGAAAGAAGAGATATGTGTGCTTTCCGGTGCTCGTACTGATGAGTATGAAAAAAAGAAAGATGAACTGTGTTCTTTTATCAGTCACAAGATAGTCGAGTCCATTGACGTGGTTAAACTGATGGATGACTACGGAAGCGAGTATATAAAGAACAGGATCTACAGCAACAAGCTGGGAAGACTTGTCAGCGTGGACTGGATCGATGGCGTGGCAAGATCCACAGCAAACGATCTGCAGGATATCCTTGTTAAGGAGGGAGACTCATACGTCAAACCCATTGTTGAGGAAAGGCTTGGAGAAATAGATTCAAAATCTGCAGAGGACATCATGCTGTATATGGGAATGGAGGACGGTCATCTCAGGGAAAGCGTATGTCAGGCATACAGAAAGATGGCATCTTCAAATATTGAAAAGCTTTTGGATCATATAGATATAGCAGCGGTCATATCCGACAAGATAAATGCTATGGAAGAAAAGGAGCTTGAACGACTGATACTGTTAGTCATGAAGAAGGAGCTTCGTACCATAGTAGGACTTGGAGGTATTATAGGCTTCATTCTCGGACTGTTTAACTGCCTGATATAATGCATTATGGAGGTTTTATGAGCGAGTATAAATATATTTCATTAAGAGAAAATCCAAAGTTAAGGGATACTGCGGCTGAATGGTTTCATAATAAATGGGGAGTGCCCACGGAAGCATATCTTGAATGCATAAACGACTATCTGGATAAAAAGACAGAGAACGGATGGTATCTTTGCCTTGACGGGGACATAATCGTCGCAGGACTGGGAGTCATTGAAAATGATTTTCATGACAGGAAGGATCTGAGTCCGAATGTGTGCGCAGTATATACAGACGAGAATTACCGTGGTCAGGGTATCGCAGGCAATCTGCTTAACCTGGTCGTTTCTGATATGAAGTCAAAAAATATAACTCCGATATATCTGGTCACGGATCATACGGGATTCTATGAACGGTACGGATGGGAGTTTTACTGTATGGCCCAGGGAGATGATGAACCTGAGATGACAAGACTTTATATTCACCGCTAATGCCCGTAAAATGGGCAACTCAACCAACGGTTCGTGTTAATTTTTCGTAAAATATCAGATTATGTGAAAGGATGGTCCAAAATGGATCAGGAAAAGATAGGAAAGTTCATTGCATCATGCAGAAAGGAAAAGGGGTTTACTCAGGCAACACTGGCAGAAAAACTCGGAATCACTGACAGAGCGGTCTCAAAGTGGGAGACTGGAAAGAGCCTTCCCGATGCATCGATCATGATGGAGCTTTGTGAACTGATCGGTACGAATGTAAATGAACTCCTTACAGGAGAACGTATTGCATTGGATGAATATACAAAAAAGGCAGAACAGTCTCTGATCGAAATGCAGGCGAAAGCAGAAAAAGCAGACAGAAACCTGTTAAGAATGGAGATCGTAATGGGAATCATTATAATTCCCTTATGTATCATTCTGACAAAGATAAGCGAAATATTTATAAATCAGGGTGATGCTTTGACTGGCTATGCACTGCTTGTTATATCCTATGTTGCAATTGTTCTGTTCGGGATCATGGGTATGAAGATAGAACACGATGCGGGATATTATGAATGTCCAAACTGCGGCGAGCGTTATGTGCCTTCTATGTTAGCGGTACTCCTTGCGATCCATGTAGGGACGGCCAGAAGACTGAAATGTCCTTACTGTGAGAAGAGAGGATTCCATAAGAAGGTAGTATCAAAGAAAAAGGGTTAAAAAATGGAAAAGAAAGCGATTCTTGAGATCAAAGGCTATACGAAATCATACGGAGAGGGAAAGAAGGCGGCGGATAATGTTACCTTAACTGTTGAGAGCGGAGATATATACGGATTCATCGGTCACAACGGAGCAGGCAAATCTACGACTATAAGAGCGGTTGTAGGAGTCCTTGACTTTAGTGAGGGGGATATATATATAGACGGTCATTCTGTTAAGGATGAGCCTATAGAGTGCAAAAAGATAACCGCATATATCCCGGACAATCCTGATCTGTATGAGAATCTTACAGCCATACAGTATCTTGATTTTATTGCAGACGTATTTGAGATAGATGAAGCAAAAAGAAAAGAGGTCATCAAAAAATACGCAGACATGTTTGAGATAACGGATTCTCTCGGAGATCTGATAAGCTCATATTCTCATGGCATGAAACAGAAGCTGGCTATCATATCGGCATTCATTCATGAGCCTAAGCTGATAGTAATGGATGAACCTTTTGTCGGACTTGATCCGAAGGCATCATATACACTTAAACAGATCATGCATGATCTGTGTGATAAAGGGATAGCCATATTCTTTTCGACTCATGTACTCGATGTTGCACAAAAACTCTGCAACAAGGTAGCTATCATCAAACAGGGAAAGATCATAGACAGCGGAAATATGGAGGATATGATAGGCAATCAGTCGCTTGAAGAGGTCTTTTTGGAGGTGGCGGATGAACAGAAGTAGTTTGGTGCTGCTTAGGACTCTTTTAAGATCGACCAGCCAGTTAAATATTTATAGATACGGAACAGACAAAAAGAAAAAGAGCCGTGTCATAGGCAATTATATCGGCATGTCAGTCCTTTATCTGATGTTAATGGCATATTGTATCGCGACATGCATAGGCTACGGACAGATGGGCATAACGGATGCGATACCTTCCATCTGCGTGATCACGATCAGTATAATCTCATTCTTTTTTACATTCTTTAAGACAAACGGATATCTCTTTAATTTTAAAGAATACGATATGCTCATGTCACTGCCCTTTGAAGCAAGGACTGTTGCAGGCTGCAAGTTCATGTATATGTATGTAAAGAGTCTTGGATGGTATTTAAGCATCGCCCTATCCATGATGATCGGATGGGGGATATATGCAAAACCCGCTGTTTTGGCATATCCTGTCTGGATCATCCTGTCGTTTTTTATACCGGTGATCCCAATGCTCATCGCATCTTTTATAGGATTTGTGATCGCTAAGATAAGCGCGGGTTTCAGAAAGACAAATATCGTTCAGACCATACTTACATTTATATTTGTGCTTTTAGTATTCGCATCAAGGTTTGTCATTGAATCCGTGTTTAAAAACGGCAAGGTGGAAGAGGCACTTGAATCCGTTCATTTATACGTGGATAAGTATGCACGTATATATCTGCCTATCAAATGGTTTGAGAATTCTGTCTGCAGACTTAAGATTATTGATTTCTTACTGTTGATCATTGTAACAGTTACTGTATTTGTACTGATATTCATTCCTGTAGGAAAAAGTTACAGAAAGATCAATTCGAATCTTAAGAATCATGCTGCTTCAAAGAAATACAGCATGAACGATCTAAGGAAGAGAAGCGTTGTAAATGCCATTGCATACAAGGAATTTAAGAGAATGACAGGCTCAACTGTCTATATGACCAATGCTGCTATGGGAGAACTGCTTGTAATGATCATGAGTATCGCGGTCCTTGTAGTGGATATAGATAAGGCTATATATACAGTGCTTCAGGGAGCGCCTGTCACGAAGGAAATGCTCTATCCTGCTGTTCCGTTCATCATATATTTCTGTATAGGTATGGCTTCTACTACTGCCATGACTCCTTCACTTGAGGGAAAGAATTACTGGATAGTTCAAAGTCTTCCCATAACTAAGAAGACTCTGTATCAGGGAAAGATGCTGTTTAATATGTATCTTACGGTTCCGTTTACAGTGTTTGCAACGATCTGTTTTTGTATTTCAATGAAGACTCCTTTTATAACGGCTCTGCTGTCGTTTATCCTGGGGATATGTCTTTGCGCTTTCTCAACCGCGTGGGGATGTGTATGCGGTATAAAGCATATGCGCCTTGACTGGGAGAATGAGATTGAAGTAGTAAAACAGGGGGCGGCAGTCAGTCTTTATCTGTTACCCAACATGCTTGCGACCATGGCATTAATTGTGCTGGTGGTATTCTTAGGAACCAGGATGGATCAAAACATGGTCCTTTGCATACTCATTCTGATTGAGGCTGCTTTAGCAGCATTAAGCTACAGAAAAGTTATGAAACTGTGCATCTTACCGTAGTTTAATGCATCTTACCCCCAAAGATATTGAAGATACTCCTTTTATCTATTACATTTTGCTTAATCAATAGATGAAAGGAGTTTTTTATATGGAAACATTACTGCTCTTGGTTTTGATACTGACAGAGATCGGATTCTGTATATTTGAATTTACAAGAAGGGATGTTAAGAGTGAATGGTCAAAAAGACGTCTTTTTGTATGCGGGATAGAGATCTTTACATATCTATTAATGATAATCTTGCCCGGGATTGATTTCGGATTCAGATTTAAATGTCTTTTTATCATTCTTGTTTTAAGGATATTCATATCTGCGCTTAATTGGCTGATAAACAGAAAGAATGAAAAGATCAAAAAAAGAGTAACGATTATATTAAGCGCAGTGCTGAGTCTTTTTATCATTGTATTTTCACTCATACCGGCATTTATCTTCACAGATTATGAGGGACGCCCCATAAGCGGGGAGCATGAAGTTGCATACAGCAGTGCGATACTTATAGATTCATCAAGGATCGAAGAATTTGAAAATGACGGATCTTATCGCGAAGTTCCGGTTCATTTCTACTATCCTGCCGATACGGATAAGATTAAAGAAAATTCCCTGCCGCTTGTGATATTTTCTCACGGGGCATTCGGTTACTATCAGAGCAATACCTCAACATATATGCAATTGGCCAGTCACGGATATGTGGTAATAAGTCTAGATCATCCTTATCACTCGTTCTTTACAAAGGATTCTTCGGGAAAGACGATAACGGTAAATCCTCAGTTCATTCAGAATGCATTGTATATAGGAAACAGCGATCTGCCTGATGAAGAGATATATCCGGAAACTTCCAAATGGATGAAGCTAAGAATAGATGATGTCAGTTTCGTGATCGATACGATCAAAAAAGCTGTCAGCCAGTCGCCAGACGAAACATGGTTTTATGATGAAAATGATGCTGATAAAATAAGAAACATCCTAAATATGATAGATACTGAAAAGATCGGACTCATGGGTCATTCTCTCGGCGGAGCCACAGCTGTGACAGTCGGAAGAAGAGATGATATAGACGCAGTAATCGATCTTGACGGTACGATGCTTGGTGAAGAGATCGATATGAAAGACGGTAAAGTGATATACAATGATGAACCGTATCGGACTCCGATCCTCAATGTTTTGAACGAGGAACATCATTTAGAATCGATCGAAGCGCAAAAAGCAGGATATACCTATATCAATAATGTTATAATGGATAATGCAGAGTACGGATATACGACATACTTTGAAGGCAGTAAGCATATGAATTTCACGGACCTTCCCTTGTTTTCACCGATGCTTGCAAAGAACCTGGACATGGGAAGTATCGATCCAGAAGTCTGCATAGACCAGGTCAATGAAATAGTTGTTGAATTCTTTGACTGCTTCCTTAAGGAAACAGGTGAATTAAACATAAGCGAAAAGTACTGACCCAAAGCAAAGAGGCATTTAAAAATCATGGAAATCGAGATTACCGAGATCGGATATGACAAAAAAGAATACATAAAGATCGGATGCCACAAGGTTGATTCCAATATAAAGGAGATCGTTCATTTCATAAAGTCGCGACAGGGCAGTGTAGATGTCAAGAACGGTGAAATGAAATGCAGCATTCCCATAGTGGATATCTTTTATGTGGAATCAGTCGATGACAGAACTTTTATATATCTTAACAAGGACTGTTATGAAACGGCTCATAAGCTATATGAGCTGGAAGAGATCTTACATGAGCGCAGATTCTTCCGTATATCGAAATCGGTGATCGTAAATCTTATGAAGATCGACTCTGTCAGACCAGCGCTGAACGGAAGATATCTGTGTCATCTTAAAAATGGTGAGGATGTCATTATATCCCGCAAGTATGTATCTGAATTCAAGGAGAAGCTGAACAGATGAAGGAAAGGATCCAAGATATAGTAAAGAGTTTTTTTGTGAGCACCGTGCTGATAAATGTTGCTGTTTTTGTCTGCGGTTCGCTGTTTAAGCCTGATCAGAGATTCGGCTATGAGGCCTTTTTATATCCTCTGATCTACGGATTTTTAGCAACGATCCCGAATTTTATCATGTATTCCAAAAAGGAGCTGACAGTAAAACAGGCTATTATTAGACAGATAGTTAATGTTATTCTGATCATTGCTATCATTGAGATATTCATGTTTGGCGGTAAGGCGATGACAAAAGAGCTGACTATCATTGCATTATCGGTTGCGGTCAGCATAGCAATAGTTTATATTGGTGTGGAATATATCATTTACAGGCTTGATCTTAAAGATGCTCAGAACATGACTGATAAGCTCAAGTCATTCCAGAACAGTATCGGAGATGTATGAATATGACAAAACTGACAGTAATAGTAGACAATACTTCAAACGGGGATCTTTGCGGTGAATGGGGTTTATCCATTCTTGTCGAACATGAAGATAAAAAGATACTTGTTGATGCGGGAAGCACTGATCTTTTTGCCGAAAACCTAGAAAAGCTCGGCTTTGATATCAGTGATATAGATTACGGCGTGCTCAGTCATGCTCATTATGATCATGCAAACGGCATACCCAGATTCTTTAAGGATAATTCAAAAGCCAAGTTTTATCTGAGAGAGAATACCGGCGAGAATTGTTATAGAAAGAGACGTATCTTCAAAAAATATATAGGTATTCCCAAACACATGCTTACAGATTATTCAGACAGGATAGAGATGGTATCGGGTGATTATAAGCTTTGCGATGGTGTATATCTTATCCCTCATAAGACACCGGGACTTGAGGAAATAGGGAAACGGGAGCGAATGCTCAAACGCACAAATAAGGGATGGGTGCCAGATGATTTTTCGCATGAGCAGAGTCTTGTTCTTGATACTAAAAAGGGTCTTGTCATAATCAACAGCTGTTCTCACGGAGGAACCGTGAACATCATCAATGAAGTAAAGAGTACATTCCCAGACAGGCATGTATACGGTCTTATCGGTGGTTTTCATCTGTTCAATAAGTCTGATGAAGAGGTCAAAAAGATATCTCAGGAAATAGAAAAGACAGGAATAGATTACGTATGTACAGGTCACTGCACCAAGGACAGGGCATACAATATCATGAAAGAAATACTCAAAGATAAACTTAACCAGCTTAAAGTCGGACTTGTGATGGAGTTTTAAATACTATCGATGAAGCTTCCTGAATTCTCTGGGAGTACATCCTGTGAGTTCACGGAATACCTTGTTAAATGTCGTGGTTGACTGAAAACCAGACATGAAGGCACACTCAGTGACAGACAGATGATTGTCTGAAAGAAGGGTAACGGCATTCTGGACCCTTATACGGGATATGTATTCGGGGAAGGACATCTGTGTATATTCTTTAAACAGCTTTGAAAAATAATATGGACTTAGACCGATCACTTTTGAAACATGCGACTGGGATATATCATCAGCCGAGTGATCAGCTATGTAATTGCAGGCAGTTCGGACATATTCCCAGGATGCTTCGGAATAGTGTGATGAACTTAAGCTGTCCTTTTTTTCCTGCATTACATATTCTCCTATCAGCAGGAGCATCCTGTAGATACAGAGCTTGCACTTTGTCTCAGAAAAATACGGATTTTTGTCATAGATATCTTTTAATTCATATATCAGTTCTTTTAATTCACGAGCCATATCAGGCTCTTTTTTTGCGGATATAACGTGAAAACTGCTAAAAAACCTTGAAGCAGATACCAGATCTCTGTTATTTTCCAGAATACTTGATGAAAACTGGACAAATACACTGCCTTTGGGGGGCAGATCAATGACTTCATGAAGTTCTCTCGGCCATACAAAAAGAACATCTCCCTTGTTAAGATCGTAAATGGTGTCAGCTATCCTGTATCTGCATCCGTCCTTCAATATTACCGAGAATTCCGCTGCATTGTGCCAGTGGGGAGGGAAATAGGAAGGAGCATTGCTCTCTGTAAAGGAGATATCTTTGATATATGGAAAATTCAGTTCTTCTTTAGAATTTCTGTTCATAATCTCACTATAGCAAAAAATGGTCAAAATACAATAATAATCTTCTGTTTTTATCCGCCTCAGACGTTTATCATAGAATTACAGTTGTTGATTTATGATATTAAGGAGGTTGCATGGAAAACTTTACTTTTTATTCACCTACGTTTTTTGCATTTGGAAAAGATACAGAGAATGAAGCCGGAGCGTATGTAAAAAGATTCGGTGGAAGCAAGGTACTTATACATTACGGCGGAAACAGCGCAAAGCGTTCGGGACTGCTTGACAGGGTAAAGAAGTCTCTTGAAAATGAGGGGCTTGAATATGTGGAGCTTGGAGGAGTAAAGCCAAATCCCAGGAGCGGACTCGTATATGAAGGAATAGATCTTTGCAAGAAGGAAGGTGTAGATTTCATTCTCGCTGTCGGAGGAGGAAGCACCATAGATTCTTCCAAGGCTATTGCGGCAGGTGTGGTCTATGACGGAGATTTCTGGGATTTCTACAGCGGAAAATATATTGAAAAAGCACTTCCCATAGGAACGATCCTTACCATTTCCGCAGCAGGAAGCGAAGGAAGTCCTGATTCGGTTATCACCAAAGAGGAAGGCATGTTCAAGAGAGGCGCGAGCGGAAATGCGATAAGACCGAAGTTCTCCATCTTAAATCCCGCGCTCACACAGACCCTTCCGCCTTACCAGACTGCAGCGGGAATAACAGATATAATGGCTCATCTTTATGAGAGATATCTAACAAATTCAAAAGAGGTTGAAGTAACAGACAGGCTCATTGAGGCTCTGCTGCTTACAATGAAATATGAAGGACCGAGAGTGATTGAAGATCCTGATAACTATGAAGCCAGAGCAAATATCATGTGGGCGGGAATGATGGCTCATAACCATTCTTGCGGAGTCGGAAGATCTCAGGACTGGAACAGCCATAACATAGAACACGAGCTTTCTGCTCTTTATGACTGTGCTCACGGAGCAGGTCTTGCCGTAACGATGCCCGCGGTATTCAAGTATGTAATGAATCACGATATCATGCGATTTGCTAAAGTGGCTGTAAGAGTATGGGGCTGCGAGATGGATTTTGATCATCCTGAAAGGACAGCTCTTGAAGGAATCGAAGCTTTCAGAAACTTCTTGATTTCTATCGGAATGCCTAAAAACTTTGAAGAACTCGGAGCAAAGAAGGAGGATATCCCCAAGCTTGTAAATGTACTGTGCAGAGGTGACGGAAGAGACGGTACCATATCCGGATTCGTTACACTTAACGAAGAAGACTGCACAAAGATCTATGAGATGATGGTTTAAGGGTTGCGGGTGAAAAAGATGGATAAGAAAAGAAAAGCATTGTTTATAGGCGGTACGGGTACAATAAGTACCGCTATAGTAAAGAGACTCTCACAGGATCCCTTATGGGAAGTGTGGCTGATAAACCGCGGTAACAGATCAGATGTAGTGCCTCAGAATGTTAATCTGATCACCGCGGATATATCGGATGAAGATGATGTCAGAAAAAAGATCGACGGCATGTATTTTGATGTAGTCAGCGAGTTTATAGGATTTAGCGTGGATCAGGTTGAACGCGATTATCGCCTGTTTAAAGATAAGACAGATCAGTACATGTATATCAGTTCTGCATCCGCTTACAACAAGCCTGCAGCAAGCTATGTCATAACAGAAGGAACGACTCTTGCAAATCCGCATTGGGAATACTCAAGAAACAAGATCGCCTGCGAGGAATTTCTTATGAAGAAATACAGGGAGGAAGGCTTCCCTGTAACGATAGTAAGACCCAGTCATACATATGATGAGAGAAATGTTCCGCTCGGTGTACATGGCAAAAAAGGATTTTATCAGGTGATAAAGAGAATGCAGGAAGGCAAGCCTGTGATCATACAGGGAGACGGTACGTCTCTGTGGACCGTGACATTCAACAGTGATTTTGCGATAGGCTATACTGGGCTTATGGGCAATTCTCATGCCATCGGTGAAGCATTCCAGATAACAGGAGATGAGACTCTTTCATGGAATCAGATATATGAGACGATCGCCAAGGCGCTTAACGTAAAGCTTAATGCATATCATGTATCATCGGATTATCTGAGTGCAGCGGGTGATAAGTACGGATTTGATTTTGAAGGAAGTCTTACGGGGGACAAATCCGTTTCTGTCGTATTTGATAACAGCAAGCTAAAGAGAATTGTTCCAAAGATGAAGACGAATATTAGCTTTGATACAGGTGTAAGGATAGCTCTTGACTATGTTCTGTCTCATCCTGAGTGTCAGATCGAGGACAAAGAGTTTGATGAATGGTGTGACAGGGTAATAGAAGCTCTCGAAGAATCAAAGAAGAAGATCTAATGGAGGAATGCCTATGAGTATCAAATGGGGTGTACTTGGGACAGCGGATATCGCAAAGGGATGCACGATCCCGGGAATGCTGCAGGCTGATAACTGTGAGCTTTATGCAATAGCAGGAAGAAATGAAGCAAAGGCAGAAAGCTTTAAGAACGAGTTTGGATTTAAAAAAGCGTATGTCGGATATGATGCGCTACTTGCTGACAATGAAGTACAGGCTGTCTATATACCGCTTCCGAACAGTCTTCACTGTGAATGGGTAATAAAGGCTTTAAAGGCAGGCAAGCATGTCCTGTGTGAGAAGCCGATGGCTCTTAGTGTGGATGAATTAAGACTGATGTATAAAACTGCTGAAGAAAACGGCGTCATTTTAATGGAGGCGTTTGCATATCTTCACAGTCCGTATGTTAAGTCTCTTAAAGACGATATATCAAGCGGTATCATCGGTGACATATTCTATATCGATACTGCATTTGTCACACAGGGCTATGAAGAGGATATCAGGATCCATAAGGAGCTTGGCGGCGGTGCCATATATGATCTGGGTTGCTACTGTACAACAATGATACTGTCTCTTACAGATGGTGAACCGACATATGTTAAGGCCTGCGCGGAGTTTAATGAAAACGGTGTCGATACTTTCTCTTCCGGTATCATGGCATTTGAAAACGGAACAAGAGCATCATGGAATGTCGGAATGGTCCTCGGTAAAGGCACAAACGGTCGTATGGACAGACTATACATTCATGGAACCAAAGGCATAATAAGATCATCGGTTGAGTATAATCAGGAAGGTGAGCTCAGCTATACGATAGAAGCTGATGGAAAGATAATCACACGAAACGTTAATGCAGGACAGAATTATGCACTTGAAGTACAACAGCTCGGAAGATGTATAGAAAACGGTGAAAAGCCATATGTTTCAGCTGACTTCTCACTAAGAAATGCAAAAGTGATAGACAGGATACTTACCGATATCGGTTATAAATAATAGCTGATCAGACTATCAGCGCTTACAGATACGGGTAATACCTTATCTTTGCAGTCTGAATATACTGAGAAGATATAATCGTTTTCACAAAAACAAGCAAGTTTGTCATCATGCTCTTTTGCGAGCATGTTAACAGAAGTGATATCAAAGGCTAAGCCTGTACCAAGATACTTGGTATAGGCTTCCTTTTTTGTCCATATCTCGAAGAAATGCTTATCATCATTAAGACTTTCAACATAGTCTATCTCATTTGGATGAAAGCATCTTTTCATTATGTTGTATTTAAGAGGTCTGATGCGTTCGACATCCACACCTACTTTTCCTGTATCGGTAACACTGCAAAGGATCATGCCTTTTGTGTGAGATATATTAAAATCTATAGAGTCATGACCATTCAAAAACGGTTTGCCGTGTTCTGTCCTTGAGAAGATTAGGTCACTGTTTTTATAACCTGTCATCTCGCAGATCGCATATCTGACAAGCAGTGCCGAATATAGGGTGAGCAGTTTTGAATCATCAAATCTGACGCGATCTATGGCGGCTTTTCTTTCTTCGGAAACGAAATTTATCAGGTTTCGTTCATTTTCACAAAAGGATGAAGTTGTAAGTGGCATATAATATGTGAGCATTTTATATTCCTGCACTGTCTTCTATTATCTGTTTGAGCAAAGCAACATATTCCTCAAACTGTGTCATGCCGTGATCGGTCAGGGTATATGTTGATTTGGATTTTTTGTTCTCTATTACTTTATCGGAGGTGATATAGTGCCATTCTTCCAGCTTCATCAGCTGTACGCTGAGATTGCCCTTTGTTGTCTGGGTCAGAGTAAGCAGCTCGTTGAAGGTCTTGGAAGAAGAGACCAGTGAACTGATTATCTTTATCCTTAACTTCTGGCAGAGTGCCTCCGGGATCTCATTCATGTTCATGATTCTTTACCCGTAGATGCTTCTACTTTCTTCTTAATGAGTACACCAATGATTATATAACCTATACCGAATACAAGGAAAGCAAATATGCTCGAAAGTGTCATGTACACTTCATAGCCGGGAAAACTTATAAGTGTCGAATGGTCAGCTGTGCCCGGCAAAAAAGACAGTTCGATCATTGAAAGAAACATCTGAATAAACAGGATGATCAGACCAATGATCTTAATATAGGGTTTTCTTGATATATTTGAGTAAATGATGATGATCATTAAGAACAATACTGCGGCAGAAAGGTCTTCGGAATTTATCAGGACCATCTGGGCGGGGTCAGTCTGCGGCAGTAGACCGTTACTTATCATATTATACTGGATCAGGTTTATGATCATGCGAAATACAGGCAGCAGGATCGATATCACTGCCCATGTGTCGATTATGCTCAGGTAGAATCTGTTATTGTAGCTTTTCTCCTTTTTACAGATCAAAACATAAGCGATAAGCGGAACTGCAAAGGATAAAATACGTATAAGGACGGTAGTAAATGTAAGAAAGCCTGTGGTGATAAATGTGTTGAATACTAGAAGCACTGACAGGTATGATGCAAGTGTCAGGACAATGTTGCATGTGCCAAAAACGATACAGAGCTTGTAAAGTCCCGTATAGCTTATCCTGGATTCATCCATAGTGCTCTTAATGATATTGATGTTTTCTATTGCTTCATTTGCTGCTGTGTTCATGGTCTTTCCCTTTCATGTAAACTGATGACTGTTATATGGTTTAAATTATAAACCGGTTTAAAAATTTGTCAACAATTATTTTTGGGCGCAAAAAAGGCATGTATTTCTACATGCCCAGCAAATGCTATTTCATTGTTATAAGTTCATATTCTCTGCTTCCTATGCCGATCTTTTGAGCATGTTCGAGAGTTTCGGCCCACGAGACATTGGGATTGCTGTTATGCCATACGTCACCGTGATCATGGAAATGCTCACTTGCCATATTGTCGCCAAGCTGGCTGTTACGAATAGGTTCAGCCTTCTGACAAAGATCCACACAGGCCTGATCCAGGGCAACGGGATCAAAGGAAGCCAGCATTCCTATATCAGGAAGAATAGGGGCATCATTTTCTCCGTGACAGTCACAGTTTGGTGATACATCCGTAATAAGACTGATATGGAAGCTTGGTCTGCCGCTTATGACTGCAGCGGTATATTCAGCCATACGTCTTCCTAACATCTGAGGTGCATCCCAGTTGTCATTTTCAATAGCATCAAATGCACATGCTCCTATGCAGCGTCCGCATCCCTTGCATCTATCGGGATCGATAAATGCCTTGTTGTCACTATATATGATGGCATCGGAACCGCACTCCTTAGCACAGCGTCTGCAGCCTTTGCAAAGATCTTTTATCACATGAGGGTGGCCGCTGTTATGCTGCTGCATCTTGCCTGCACGGCTGCCGCACCCCATACCGATGTTTTTGATCGCACCGCCGAATCCGGCCTGTTCATGACCCTTGAAGTGGTTTAGACTTACAATGATATCCGCATCCATAACAGCACGGCCTATATAGGCTTCTTTGCAGTAGACTCCGTTCGGAACGGGAACCGCGATATCATCCGTGCCGCGAAGACCGTCGGCGATTATTATCTGACATCCGGTAGTGATTGTGTTGAATCCGTTGATATTTGCACAGTCTAAATGCTCAAGCGCATGCTTGCGGCTGCCGGGGTAGAGAGTATTGCAGTCAGTGAGGAAAGGAAGTCCGTTACCTTCCTTTATGACATCTGCGACAGCTTTGGCATAATTCGGGCGCAGATAAGCAAGATTGCCAAGCTCCCCGAAATGCATCTTGATGGCAACGAACTTGCCATCCATATCGATTGACCCTATGCCTGCCATTTTTATGAGCTTTTGAAGCTTGGCTGTCAGGCTGACGCCCAAAACTGTTCTGAAATCAGTAAAATACACTTTTGATCGTTCCATACTTTTCCCTTCTCCAACAGGAAGCTGATTTGTGTTATATTAGTTAGTATAACATCTAAGAGGAGTATTGGCCTTGATTTTATTTGTTTTCATTGCAGTCTGTCTGTTATCTGTCAGATTAGCAAACAGATATAAAGAGAATCTACTGGATACCATAGCATTTTCTACTGCCATACTGATCCTTACACTTTATATCCTGGCGTTTTTTAAGGGTATGAAACTGATAAGCATCCTGTGTGCGGTATATATTCTTATAGAAACAGCAAATGCGATAAGAAGGAAAGCATTCGGCGAGATAGCAAAGACTTTGAATGATCCCGTATTCTTTGCTTTTATCGCAGTCTGTGTGATAGTTACATTTCTTACATCAAATCAGATGTTCACATGGTGGGATGATATAAACTTTTGGTCATCGGATGCAAGGCAGATGTTTTTTATGAACGGGTTTGCGGGCAAATACGGAAACGTATCACCGGAATTCGGCGATTATCCCCCGGTTCCTACCATATTCAAATGGATCCTTTTGCAGTTAAGTCCGAATTATTACAATGAGAGTTTTCAGTTTGCAGGGTATTTTATATTAAATACAGTATTTTTACTTCCTTTGGCAGCATGCATCGACAAAGTGAAACTGTTTGACAAAAAGCTTCTTGACTGTGCAATGAAGGTAGCGTTCTTCTTAGCAGTCCTGATGCTTCCGGGAGTCTTTAACGGCATCATATTTTACGGAACACCTTCTGATATAACGATGGGCATCATTTACGGAGCGCTTCTTTTGGCCATCTGGCAGCAGGATGGTCATGATCCCGTATTCTATTATGCAAGGATAGGAATTTACACGGCGCTTCTTTTCCTTACTAAATCTGTCGGGATCGAATGGGCAGTTTTTGCACTCATATTTTATTTTGTATTTGCGAAAAAGGAAAAAGGAATAATTGCTTCGATCGGTATAAGCGGTGGATTCTATATTAGCTGGCTTTTGTTCTGTCTGGTAAACAGAAGAGTCGCAAAGCTTACCGGCGCCGGAATAAAGATGGCTACAGGCGATTACAGCGTTCCTGACAATGCATCCGACAAGATGGGATACTTCTTTGGCGGGTTTGCAAAGATACCGATGCATGTGGATCATAACATCACTTTTGATCCTTCCACCCTGGCAGCAGTCATAATACTGTTTGTCATACTCGGGATCATCGGTTATCGTAAGCTTCTTGATAAAAAGGAGTTAAGAAAGATGATCATATTCTTCATAGGGACCGCTCTTGCGACCTATGGAGTGATATTTCTTGCCCACATATCCATCTTTCAGACCGAGGATCAGTACCTTGATGCATATGCGATGGCTGTATCTATCGCAAGATACGGATGTCCGTTTACTCTGGGAAGCACCATGCTTCTTATAGAAATACTGTTTGACAGACAAAAGTCAAAAGAATATCTTAAAACAGGAGCCAAAACAGCGATCATAGTAATTATATGCATCCTTCTTACAGCCGATTACAGCGGATGGTACGGATATCTTTTCGGATACAGGGCAAAGCTTGATGAAAACAGAGCTGTTATCGACGACATGGTAGGAGATGACGGACGCATAATACTGGACGCTGTCTCAAGTAAGGATTACTGGGGAAAAAGAGTTTTGATATTGCGCGACGGACATGAGTTTCACTGGGTCCATGATGCATATATAAGCAGAGAGGCCAGTCCCGTTGCCATGGTATACGGCGGATTCCTTACAGAGGATGACACACCTGTGACAATAAGTGACAGGATAGATATGAGCCATGCGATGTATTTATATGTCGAGGATGATGAAGGGATCGCGGATGAACTCTTTAAGCCTTTGATGTCAGAGGGTCAGGAATACAGATCCGCTACGGTATACCGTATCTTAAACGACGGTAATGAGATTAAGCTGAGTGCTCAATAAAACTGGAGATCATAAATTGGAAAACAGAGTTGTACCTGTTATCATACCGGCATATGAGCCGGATGAGAAACTCATAGGGTTGGTCGAAAAACTGAATCAGGCTGAGCTTTTGCCGATCATCGTAGTCGATGACGGTTCTGACAAGGCTGTCTACGGAAGCATATTTGAAAAGGTCAGAGAGCTTGGAGCAACAGTACTGACACATGCCGTAAACATGGGAAAAGGCAGAGGCTTAAAGACAGCCTTTAATCACTGTATAAACGAATATGAAGGCATAGTGGGTGTTGTTACGGCGGATTCTGACGGACAGCACAGGGTTGAGGATATCAAAAAGTGCAAGGAAGCACTGCTTGAGGATGATCACGCACTCATACTCGGAGTACGCGATTTTAACAGGGACGGGATCCCCGCAAGATCGGTGTTTGGCAACAAGACAACAAGTCGCGTGATGAAGCTTCTTACAGGTATTTCCATAAGCGATACCCAGACAGGACTTAGAGGAATATCCGTTGATTTCATGAAAGAGCTTTTGACGGAAAACGGAGAGAGATTCGAGTTTGAGACAAACATGCTTCTCTTAGCAAGGGATAACGGTATAAAAATAAAAGAGGTTCCGATTGAGACCATCTATCTTGAAGATAACAGATCAAGCCATTTCAATCCCATAAAGGATTCCTTTAAGATATATGTGGTATTCTTCAAATTCCTCATGTCATCACTTTCATCGAGCGTGGTGGACATGGTACTGTTCAGCATCTTTTGCGCGATCACCAGAAAAAGTGCACAACTGATTGACTACATAATGATATCGACAATAGCTGCCCGTATCATATCGGCAGTTTATAATTTTCTTATCAACTACAAAGTTGTCTTCCACGGAAAAGGAAGCAAAGCCACAGCTGCAATCAAATACGCTGTTTTAGCGGTTGTGATAATGCTTCTAAGCGGAACACTCGTAAGCGCAGGACACAGATTATTCCCGTCACTTATCGAGGTGGCAGTGAAGATCCCTGTCGACTGTCTGCTGTTTGTTCTCAGTTTTTATATTCAGCGTGAGATTGTGTATAAAAAGCAGTAGTTTTATGATATTATTACTATGTGCGCCCATTTGCGCATATAGACTGATTACCGGTGGTTATAGAGTAAGATGAAGTGGAAGAAGGTAGTATCTTTTCTGGCAGTATTTTTTTTGATACTTGCCGCTGCATATGTTGCCGGAATGGCTTTTTTTGCCTCTCATTATACGTACGGCACATATATAGGCTCAAAAGATTTCAGTTTTAAATCCAAGAATTCAGTATATAGTGAATATCCAAACATTAAACCTGACTTTATAGTTCAGCTTAACGGCAGAGGGGATGTAAGCCTTGATATTGATTCAAAGGCCATCATTGCTTCAACAGATTACGATCTTAGCAATCTTGAGCGTTATAACGGCAACATTTTAAACGGTCTTGGCTGGATAAACAAAAATCTTCACAGCAATGTCATCGAAGTGACCGCAAATATCACGGTAGATGAAGATGTCCTTAAAGATATCATCGATTCATCTGAGATGAATGACAGGGCAAAATTAAAGGAACCCCAGAACGCATACCTAAGCGAATACAACTCAAAGACAAAACAGTTTGAGATCTTGGAGGGTGACCTCGGAAATATCCTGGAAACAAAGAATACTGTTACAGCAGTAAAAGAGGCGCTGGCCAGTGTTCCTGCAGGTACTGATAAAATCATAGTAAATCTTGACGAGAAGGACTGCTACAAGCATCCTCTCATGTCGGTTGACAATGCCAAGCTTGTAAAAGCAAGAGACAAGGCAAACAGTATCTTAAATACAAAGATAACCTATGACTGGTACGGAAACTGGGATGTGATAGATTCATCCGTCATCAAGGACTGGATCACGATTAAGGACAATACGGTGAGCATAGATGAAGCTATGGTAAGACGTTATGTTGAAAGATGTGCGGGCTATTATGACACTTACAACAAGGAGCTTCGTTTCAGGACTCATAGCGGTGATATAAAAAATATCAAGAGAGGCGACTACGGCTGGCTTACCGATGTTGATACAGAGGTAGAGGAACTGATGGCCTGTCTTGAAAAGGGCGGCGAGCAGATAAAGGAGCCGGCTCATTTGCATGAAGCCTATGCAAAGGGATCGGATGACATAGGAGGTTCCTATGTTGAGATAGATCTTTCAGATCAGCACCTTTATATGTACAAGGACGGCAAGCTGTTTCTTGACACAGATCTTGTATCAGGCAATGTTTCAGCAGGTCACAAGACGCCTGACGGAGTTTACGGTGTGACCTACAAAGCCCAGAGCGTTGTTCTGAGAGGTCCTGGATATGCATCGTTTGTATATTACTGGATGCCGTACAAAGGCGGTGTCGGCATGCATGATGCGACATGGAGAAACAAATTCGGCGGAACCATATATAAGAGCGCAGGATCACACGGATGTATAAATCTTCCGCTTTCGGTGGCTAAACAGATATATGAGCAGGTTGAGGCAGGATTCCCTGTAGTTAGTTATTGGTAAGATATGTACGATGAACTGAAAAATCTGTATGACAGTGACATATATCCCATGCATATGCCGGGGCATAAGAGAAGAGACGGTTTCGGGCAGATACAAAAAGCCCTTGAGATAGATATAACCGAGATACCGGGATATGATGATCTTTATGAGCCCGAAGGTTTCATAAAGGATGCTCTTAAAAGGGCAGCAGAGCTCTACAAAGCCGATCATACGGTGTTTCTGGTAAATGGCAGCACTGTAGGAATACTGGCTGCAGTTTTTGCAACAACAAAACAGCACGGCAGAATTCTGATCGCAAGGAACTGTCATAAATCCGTATATCATGCAGCTGCTTTAAGAGAGCTTAAAGAAGAATATATGTTTCCCTCGCAGACAGACGGGATGTTTGATGCTGTCGATCCCAAAGAGGTTGAAGACAGACTTAAAAGCGAG
>JAEEUS010000105.1 GCA_016290615.1 Lachnospiraceae bacterium
GCGGGGAATTCACCATATGGAAATGATGGCAACCAAATAGAATTGCATCATATTCTTCAAAAGGAAAGTGGTCCTGTTGTTGAAATTCGAGAAGTGACGCATAATGAATACAAAAGACAACTGCATGGATTACGTGGACCGGGTGAAAGTTTTAGAAATGACAAAACTCTTTCAAAACAATATAAGAATTTCAGAAAAGCGTACTGGAGATGGAGAGCTCAGCAGATTATGGAGGGGAAATCATGAATAATGAAATTAAAGATTTGATAAGTAAATATGAAGTTAAAGGAGACTTCAATTACGCTAATGTAACAGACGAGATGCTTTGTTCAGCAGAAAAAGAACTTGGTGTCAATTTACCTGATCAGTTTAAAGAATATGTTAAGACATTCGGATATGGGGGAATAGGTGGCATAGGAATTCTTGGTGTAGGACTTGATGGTAGTATTGTATTTAAGGATACTACGCAGGACTACAGGAAAGAAGGGCTACCAGATAACCTTGTAGTTATTGAAAATGTTGATGAATGGCTTGAGTGCATTGATTGTCATACAGGTAAAATCGTCTCATGGGATACGAGTGGATATCTTAAAGAGGATTTCGATTGTTTCGATGATTATCTGTTAAGTCAGATGAATGATGCAATAGAGAATCTGTAATGGAAATCATGTGTAATATCTGTGTGAATTGTGATTTTGGGTAACTCATGGGTATTTTACAAAATGACGAGTGCTTAACCCCTAAAAAATCATTGTTTCTGAGGGGACAATCAAATTCAAATCGAAAACTATAATAAGTGACAGATAAACGTTTTTTAAGAGTAATGCAAAAATACTATTATGACTAACAAAAGTGAAATGGTGATAGTGTTTTTGGAAGCTATTAGTGATTCCTTTCTTAAATTTAAAAAAAGTTCCATAACGTTCCACAGCTAGAAAAGGCCGATTTATAAGCATTTATGCGGGATATGGAATATATAGTCGGATTCGATTCTCTCATCCCCTGCTTGACATTTCTTACGGAATGGTCGATAATACATTCAAATTATAGTAAAGCGTTGACGAGGACAGTAGCCTTGGGAAAGATCAAAGAGAGGGATGTCTAGGCTGAGAGCATCCTGTTCGGAACCTTGTGTGAAGACCACCTCCGAGCGACCCCAATCCGGTCCGTATGCCTACGTTACAGGTAAATTGAGTGGTCCTTATAAAAGGGCAATATGGGTGGAACCGCGAACTTTAAGAAAGTATCGTCCCATACACAGATATGTGTATGGGATTTTTTATTTGCAAACTGAAAGGAGGATATAGTAATGAGTACGGTAATGTTAACGGATGGCAACATCATCGAAGGCGAATCAGCAGAAGGTTTAAGGGTGATCAGACATACATGCTCACATGTAATGGCCGAGGCAGTTAAAAGACTGTTTCCAGAGGCAAAGCTTGCAATAGGTCCTGCAATTGATGATGGATTTTATTATGATTTTGATGTTCCCAATCCTTTTTCAAGAGAGGATCTTGATAACATCGAAGCAGAAATGAAAAAGATTATAAAAGAGGGCAACAAGCTCGAGCGTTTTGAACTTCCCAGAAAAGAAGCTATAAAGTTCATGGAAGAAAAAGGCGAGCCTTACAAGGTTGAGCTCATAAATGATCTTCCTGAAGATGCTGTTATAAGCTTCTACAGCCAGGGAGAAGGATTTACTGATCTTTGTGCAGGCCCTCATCTTTCCAGCACAAGAGCGATAAAGGCTTACAAGCTCATCTCTTCTTCAATGGCATACTGGAGAGGTGATTCAAACAAGGCCAGACTTCAGCGTATATACGGTACGGCTTATACCAACAAGGAAGACTTAAAGGCACATCTTGACAGACTTGAGGATATCAAGATGCGTGATCATAATAAGCTCGGCCGTGAAATGGAACTGTTCACGACTGTTGATGTAATAGGACAGGGACTTCCGCTTCTCATGCCCAAGGGTGCAAAGATGATCCAGAAGATGCAGAGATGGATCGAGGACCTTGAGGACAGAGAGTGGGGCTATGTTCGTACGAAGACTCCTTACATGGCAAAGTCCAACCTCTATAAGCTCTCAGATCACTGGTTCCACTACAAGGACGGAATGTTCGTTCTTAACGATGATCTTATGAGTGATGAGGATGCACATGAGGATCAGAAGCTTTACAGCGATCCCGATGTAGCAATGAAGAATGCACAGGAGCATGTTTATACTGATGACAAGGGCAGAGAAGTTATGGCTCTTCGTCCCATGACATGTCCTTTCCAGTATTTTGTTTACAAGGCAAAACAGCACAGTTACCGTGATCTGCCTTACCGTATGGGTGAGACTTCTACACTGTTTAGAAATGAGGATTCCGGTGAGATGCACGGCCTTACAAGAGTAAGACAGTTTACCATCTCTGAGGGACATCTTATCTGTACACCCGGTCAGATAGCAGACGAGTTCAAAAACTGTGTAAAGCTTGCAAAATTATGCTTAACGACACTTGGTGTTGAGGATGAAGTAACCTACCGAATGAGCAAGTGGGATCCTAACAATCCGGACAAGTATCTCGGAACAGCAAAGGACTGGGATGTAGTTCAGGATAAGATGCGTGACATCCTTAATGACATCGGACTTGAGTATACGGAAGAAGAAGGCGAAGCTGCATTCTACGGACCGAAGTTAGATATTCAGGCCAAGAACGTATACGGCAAGGAAGATACGATGATAACGATTCAGCTCGATATGTTCCTCGCTGAGCGTTATGACATGTATTACATAGATGAAAACGGCAACAAGCAGCGTCCTTATATCATACATCGTACCTCAATGGGATGTTATGAGAGAACACTTGCATGGCTCATTGAGCATTATGCAGGCAAGTTCCCGACATGGCTGTGTGCAGAGCAGGTAAGGATACTTCCTATTTCAGAGAAATTCGAAAACTACGCTGAAAAGATCAGAGCTGAGCTTTGTGCGGCAGGCGTGGATGTTACTGTTGACAATCGTTCAGAAAAGATTGGCTACAAGATAAGAGAGGCAAGACTTGATAAGCTTCCTTATATGCTCATAGTCGGAGAACAGGAAGAACAGGACGGACTTGTATCTGTACGTTCTCGTTTTGCAGGCAATGAAGGCCAGAAGCCTTTATCTGAGTTTATGGAACAGATACTTAAAGAGATAGCTACCAAGGAAATCCGTGTAGAACTGCCTGAAGAGGAGAAAAAACGCTAAAAAGTGTTGACACGGCCTAATGCGTATGTTATCTTATCATAGGTGAAAACAACAAGCAGAGTATCCACTCTCACCTTGCGGCGAAAGCTTCAAGCGTCAAAAGTTTTCTTACAGAGCATTATTGCTCATTGTGAGTGATCTTAAGTGGATAGTTATGCTATCCACTTTTTTATTGTCACACGTTCACTATTTATGGAGGGAAAAACTATTAGCGACTTATTCATTAATGAACAGATTAGAGACAAGGAAGTCCGTGTTATCGGTATGGACGGAGAACAGCTCGGTATAATGAGCGCAAAAGAAGCTCTCGCACTTGCTGAAGAAGCCGGTGTGGATCTTGTTAAGATAGCTCCGACAGCAAAACCGCCGGTATGTAAGATCATTGATTACGGCAAGTACAGATATGAACTTGCGCGTAAGGAAAAGGATGCTAAAAAGAAGCAGAAGACTGTTGAGATCAAGGAGATAAGACTGTCTCCCAATATTGATACCAACGATCTTAATACTAAGATAAATGCTGCTAAGAAGTTTTTGAGCAAAGGAGATCGTGTGAAGGTTACATTGAGATTCCGTGGCCGTGAGATGGCTCACATGAATACCAGCAAGCACATCCTTGATGATTTTGCTGAGAGTCTCAGTGACATCGCAGTGGTAGAAAAGGCACCCAAGGTTGAAGGGCGCAGCATGACCATGTTCTTAACTGAAAAGAAAAACTAATCTTTTAGAGAGGCAAGGAGGATAAAGTAATGCCAAAGATGAAAACAAGCAGATCGGCTGCTAAGCGTTTTAAATTAACAGGTAACGGTAAGTTAAAGAGAAATAAAGCTTACAAGCGCCATATCTTAACAAAGAAGACAACAAAGAATAAGAGAAATCTTAGAAAAGCTGCTATGACAGATGCAACAAATGTTAAGAATATGAAGAAGATCTTACCTTATTTATAATTTGGAATGTCTTTGAGTTTAGGAGGATATTAAAATGGCAAGAATTAAAGGCGGAATGAACGCTAAAAAGAAACACAATAGAGTATTAAAGCTTGCAAAGGGCTACAGAGGTGCTAGATCAAAGCAGTACAGAGTTGCTAAGCAGTCTGTTATGCGTGCACTTGCAAGCGCTTATGCAGGCAGAAAAGAGAGAAAGCGTCAGTTCAGACAGCTCTGGATCGCACGTATCAATGCTGCAGCACGTATGAACGGTATATCATACAGCCAGTTCATGCATGGTCTTAAGCTCGCAAACGTTGATATCAACAGAAAGATGCTTGCTGAGATGGCTGTTAACGATGCTGAAGGCTTTGCAACACTTGCAGAACTTGCAAAGAGCAAGATTGCCTAAGAATTAAGAAAATTATATTGACAAAAGAACTTCATTTTTATATACTAGCATAGTCGGATTTGAAAAAATCCGACAGGAAGTTCAAGGGATCTTAGCTCAGCTGGGAGAGCATCTGCCTTACAAGCAGAGGGTCATAGGTTCGAGCCCTATAGGTCCCATATGGCGAGATAGCTCAGTTGGCTAGAGCATGCGGTTCATACCCGCAGTGTCGAGGGTTCAAATCCCCCTCTCGCTACTAACTGAATGGCCCGCAAACCTTCGATTTATGAGGGTTTGCGGATTTTTTATTATCATAAGGTTTTTAAATTGTTGGATACACTTGGATACACTGTGGATACTTTTGATCAAGTTAGACAATGATCGATTTCGATCCGCCATACCTGTATAACAGAAGCCATCTGATAGC
>JAEEUS010000038.1 GCA_016290615.1 Lachnospiraceae bacterium
GGCATATTACAAGAGTGATGTGGCTTCCTCATCTGACAGTACAAAGACTTCTGCAAACTCCAAGGATATTCTTTCAAAGCTTACAGAAGCTAAGAAACCAGTAGCAGATACAGAGAAGGCAACCGCAGATAGCAAAGACAGTGCTACTACAGCAACAGCTTCTCAGTCAAAGGTTTCATCTGCGAAGGATTATCTTGATGTTATAATGGAAAGCTCAAAGCAGCTGTATGCAAATACCGGAGGATATAATGATTCATCCTCGGCGGTGGCAGGTGCGATGTTCAGTGCCGAAGTTTGATGCAGTTTAATACTATAAGAATTATCAAAAAGACCTTTTATCGTTTGTCGGTAAAAGGTCTTTTGTTTGTCGGGTTTTTTATGAATTCATATATGATAGAATTAAACTGTTATATTATGTAAAAAAGGAAAAGAAATTTATGAAAAAACAGGCATTTAATCCATACCTTCCGTCATGGGAGTATATACCGGACGGCGAGCCCTATGTTTTCAATGACAGGGTATATATATACGGATCGCATGATTTCTACAACGGACATGTTTTCTGTATGGGAGATTACGTGTGCTATTCTGCACCTGTTGATGATCTCGGAAACTGGAGATATGAAGGAGTTATATATCCAAAGACAGCAGATCCGTTAAATAAGGACGCAAAGATGTGTCTGTATGCTCCCGATGTCACTGTAGGACCGGATGGAAGATATTATCTATACTATGTGCTCGATCATGTCCCGGTAGTATCTGTAGCAGTATGTGATGAGCCTGCAGGAAGATATGAATTCTACGGATATGTTCACTATGCGGACGGTACAAGGCTTGGGGAGAAACCGGGAGATGAGCCTCAGTTTGATCCCGGAGTTCTTACAGAGGGTGATATAACATATCTTTATACAGGCTTTTGCGGAAGAGGAGATAAATCAAGAACAGGAGCTCAGTGCACGGTCCTTGACAAGGATATGCTTACGATTATAAAGCCGCCTGTTATTGTTGCGCCAGGATGTGAATATGGAGAAGGGACAGGCTTTGAGGGACATACATTTTTTGAAGCCCCCTCGATCAGAAAGATATCTGATACTTATTATCTTATATATTCATCGACATGGATGCATGAGCTTTGTTATGCGACAAGCAAATCGCCGGACAAGGATTTTGTATACGCGGGAGTGATAGTAAGTAACACTGATGTTGGAATAGACAGTTACAAACCCGCTGACAGGATCTTGGCATATGGTGGTAATAATCATGGAAGTATTGTAAAGATAGGTGATGAATGGTATATATTCTATCACAGACAGACGAACGGAACATGGTACAGTAGACAGGGGTGTGCGGAAAAAATAACTGTTGATGAAAACGGACATATTGCCCAGGTTCCGATGACTAGCTGCGGACTTAACGGAGGACCGCTAAAGGGCGAGGGAGAATATCCGGCATACATCGCCTGTCATCTGTTTACAGATGATATGAAACCCTATGTGGGGCCAGGCCAGCCCAGGATTATGCAGGATGGAAAAGACGGGGACGAGAATCCCGGATATATAGGCGATATAAGAAACAACACCACAGCCGGATTCAGATCGTTTGACTGCAAAGGTGTAAAAAGGATGGCTATAACAGTAAGAGGATATTTGAGTGGCGGAAAGATCGATATAATCGACGGACTTGAAGGTGATATAATTGGTTCCATAGATGATATCCCAAATTCAAATGTCTGGGAACGTTATGAGACGGATGTTGATCTAAAAGACGGTATACATGATATCTATGTAAGATATAAGGGATTCGGAAACAATGTGAATATCGCTTCCATAGAATTTATACTGTAAGAGAATATATAAAATGTAGATTGAAGGAGAACAAAAGATGCTTAGAATTACGGAGACTGAAAACGGTAAGGTTAGAGGAATTGAAGCTGCGGATCCCAGGATAACCGCATTTAAAGGAATACCCTTTGCAGCACCACCTGTGGGAAAGAACAGATGGAGAGCACCTCAACCTGCCTCAAACTGGGAAGGAGTAAGGGACTGCTTCAGGTTTGCACCAATTTCAGTTCAGGATACTCCGGGACTGGGAACAGATATATACTGCAAGGAATGGCATGTGGACCCTGAGATTGAGATGAGCGAGGACTGTCTGTATCTTAATGTCTGGACACCGGCAAAGAAAAAGGATGAAAAGCTGCCGGTAGTAGTATGGTTTTTCGGGGGCGCATTACAGTGGGGATATCCGTCAGAGATGGAATTTGACGGTGAGAGAATTGCAAGAAGAGGTGTTGTTGTGGTGTCTGTTAATTACAGACTTGCCGCACTCGGATTCATGACACATCCTCAGATCATAAAGGAACAGCCTGATTTCCCTGCAAACTTCGGAAACCTTGATCAGCAGTACGGAATTCAGTGGGTTCACAGGAATATCGCAAACTTTGGAGGAGATCCTGACAATGTGACCATAGCGGGTCAGTCTGCAGGCGGAGGAAGTGTATTAAGTCAGATCGCTTATGATGGGAATAAGGGACTGTTCAGCAAAGCCATAATAGAAAGCGGTATCGTAAAGAGTATAGACGGCAATTTCGGGCTTACAAAACCGTGTTCTCTGGAAGAAGCGGCAAAGAAGGGTGAAAGATTCTTTGAGTTTCTGGGTGTTAATACTCTTGAGGAAGCAAGAGAACTGGATGCATTTTATATTAGAGAAAAATATGCTGAATTTTGCGGCAATGATTTCACTCCTATGGGAATGTTAAAAAGATTTATGACAGTTCAGGATAATACATTCTGCAAGGGGGATCCATATGATGCGATAGCTACAGGCAAAGCAAATCCTGTTGCGATAATGGCAGGAAATACCGCTGATGAGTTCCCTGAGATCAGTTCCAACTGCAACGGTGCAAATGCGCTTGAATGGGCTGTAAAGAATCTGGCACTTAAAAGAAAAGAAAACAGTGTTGATCTGCCGACATATTATTATCGATTTGATACGGACATACCGGGTGAGGACAATCCAGGAACCTTCCATTCCTGTGAGCTGTGGTTCTTTTTTGAAACACTTGCAAAGTGCTGGAGACCGTATGTCGGAAGACATTATGACCTGGCAAGACAGATGTGCAACTACTGGTCTAACTTTGTAAAGAACGGAGATCCCAACGGATGTGATGCTGACGGAACTAAAATGCCCGAGTGGAAACCATACAGTGATGATTGTATATGCACCATGATATTTTCATCAAACGGGGCAGTTTCGGATATTAGGGATAAAGAAGATGATGCAATGAATGAATTGTTGCATAAGTAAGGAAAGATATGAGTAAGAATGCTAAGAATATTTTTATCGGAATACTGATTGGCGTTTTGACATTTGCCATAGTCGCAACTGGAGCGGTATTTGCATATAACAGGATTTTGGGCGAGCGCGTGAGCGGGCAGGAAGCAGATCAGACAGATTCCGAAAATAAAGATAAGGTCAAAAAAGATAAAAAGAAAACTGATGATCATCAGCATGCCTCTAATACCGTAAGAAATCTTGAACGCAAGATGATAACCATTGATTACGACAGTGATTCGATAAAGTATAATCCGAGTGTTCCCGCATACAAGCCCAAGGCCGATCTTAGTGATGTATATGATATCGATAGGGTCTATCTTGGTGATGAGGCTAAAGAAAAACTTGCTGAGAATAACTTTGTTGTAGCTTACGGAAGTGAAGCTGAATTCTTCGATCTTTATGAGTTCAACAGATATGCTCAATATGCAAGTTTTGTCACAACTGATTCGATGATGCATACATATCATCTTTATTTTGCCATGCTTCAGGAGAATACAGAGAAGAAGTTCCTCACAGACAGTATCAAAAAGCTTTCTGTAGGTATGTTTAATGCTTCAATAGAGCAGTATCTGACTCTTAAAGGCAGTGAATGGGAAGAAGCAGCAAGGTTAAATGTGATCTATTTCGGTGTTGCCAACAGGCTCCTTGGTACAGATGGCGTTGTCATTCCGGAATATGCAGCACAGGAAGTGATTGATGAGGTTAGTAACATAGTCGCTGCATCAGGTATATATACATCTTCGATAACCGGTGAGTATGAAGATTATTCCCAGTACAAGCCCAGAGGCTATTACGAAGGTGACGAGGAATTGGAAAGCTACTTCAGGACCATGATGTGGTACGGACGAATCAATTATGCTCAGAAAAGTGAGTTGATGAACAGATGCGCTCTTCTTATGACTCTTGCCATGAGTGATGAGAGTAACAAAGAAAGTTTAGATGAATGGGATGCAGTATATGAAGTGACATCTTTCTTTGTCGGTTCCAGCGACGATAACGGGTATTATGAATATCTTCCGCTTATTGATGAAGCATATGGTCAGGGAATCACTACTTCAGACCTAATAGGAAATGAAAAGGGCTGGGATAGGTTTAATGAGCTCACTGAAAACCTTGAAGCTCCCGCAATCAATTCAGAAATCTTTCTTGATGATGAAGGAAAGACAGATAAGAATGAGGAATCGAAGGGATTTCGTTTCATGGGACAGAGATTTACCCTTGATGCTGCAATACTTGATAAAATGATATACAGCAATGTCAAGGAGGCTGATGACGGTTCAAAGAGAATGCTCCCGGATGCGCTGGATGTACCGGCAGCTCTTGGAAGTGATATGGCTCTTTCAGTCATAGCTGATGAGGGACTTGACAGATATCCAAATTATTATGATCAGATGGATAAAGCCAAGGCAGTTGTTAAGAAGGCTGATGAAGACGGATACAGAACAAAATCTCTTTACGGAGGATGGCTTTATACATTAAATCCGATCCTTATTAAGAAAGGCGAGGGCTATCCGTCATTTATGACTAATGACGAATGGCAAAAGAAGAGCCTTGAGAGCTATCTTGGCAGCTATACCGAACTTAAGCATGATACCGTATTGTATGCAAAGCAGGTCATGGCTGAGATGGGTGGCGGAGACGATACAGTATATGATGACAGAGGATATGTTGAACCGGAACCTGAACTTTATGACAGGTTATATACGCTTACAAAGAATACATCTGACGGACTGGATAAACTTGGTGTTATCAGCGATGAAGACAAGGAAGGCCTAAAGCTGTTAGGTGAGCTTGCAAAAAGCTTAAGAGATATTTCTATCAAGGAATTGAACGCTGAATCTCTTACAGATGATGAATATGAACTTATAAGAGGATACGGCGGAAGTTTGGAGCATTTCTGGAAAGATACATTAAAGAACAAGACAGACAAGGAATATATAGATTCCAGAGAGTTCCCGATGGCGCTTGTAACAGATATAGCAACTGATCCAAACGGTTCATGTCTGCAGCTTGGCATTGGTGGTGCTTCAACTATATATGTTATCTTCCCGATCGACGGGCAACTGCATATAGGCAGAGGAGGAGTATTTAACTTCTATCAGTTTGAACAGCCCATATCCGATCGCCTGACTGATAAGGAATGGCGTATAAAGCTCGGTATGAGCATGGATGATAACGATGAGTATCATTTCGAGGAAGTTGAACAGCCTTCATGGACACAGAGCTACAGATACAGATGGCATTATGGTGATTAGGGGTAAGAAACTGATTAAAGAGCATATTGCTATAATATCGGCAGTGATAGTTATTATCACTGCCTTTATCTTATTGTGGTGGTATTGTGCATTTCTGCCTTCCTGGATAAAGTGGAACACTTTCAGTACGGATTATGGCGAAGGTTTTATAAAGCTTGATGGCAAGCATCTGTGCATTTATGATAGTGCTGATGATGACAAGCCAGTATGGCGTTCGAAAGATGATATGGCAGTCCAGTCTGTCATTATAAAGGATATTGACAGAGACGGTTTTGAAGAGCTGATCATGCTTGTCTGGAAGCATGGAAACTATGGAGAACACAGACCGTTCTGGGTTAAGAATAATGATATAGCTCTTAATCAGCATATTTTCATATATAAATATGACAAGAGCAGAGAAATGCGTCTGCGCCCAGTTTGGATGTCTTCTCAACTTGAGTATGAGGTGCTATCTATTGCATCGGGAGAAGCTGATTCTCTTATAGTCACTGACAGACAAAACAAATCACGTGTATGGAGATGGGAGGGATTCGGACTAAAACTCCTGGGAGATTCTAAGGATCGTGATATAGATGTAGTCTGTGCGGGAGATAATCTGATTCATCAGTCACTGCTTGACGGTTCAGATGATTATTCTTACCTTTATAATGATATATCTGTGAAAATCAAAGAGGCAGATATAGCAATGATAAATCAGGAGACGATTCTTGTTGATGATCCCGGAGCAGTTAGCGATTATCCGAGATTCGGTACGCCCTTAAGTGTAGGTAGAGCACTGATCGATGCCGGATTTGATCTGATATGTCTGGCCAATAACCATGCGTATGACAAAGGCATGTACGGAATAGAAACAACGGTATCTTTTTTTGAAGAGAATGATATCAAGCATGTAGGAGTTCACGCAGGAAAAAAGACTGCGCAAAAACCAAAGGATGCGATCACATGGATAGACGCTAAAGGGATCAGGATAGCGGTGTTGGCATTTACCGATTCACTTAATGGCATGGCACTGCCTTCTGATAATACGTATGCAGTCGAAACATTAAAAGACGAGAAACGAGTAACTGATGCACTCGATCATGCAAGGGCAAGAGCGGATGCTGTGGTGGTATATGTTCATTGGGGTGAGGAGTATGAAACAATTCCTAATGAGCGTCAGCAGTATCTTGCAAAGCTTTTTTCAACACATGGAGCAGATGTTATCGTTGGATGCCACCCGCATGTTATTCAGAAGACAGATGTGATAACAAAAGAAGAGACAGGGCATGAGACGATAGTATATTATTCGTTAGGAAATTTCATGTCTGCCCAGGACAGGGAAGAATGCAGAAAAGGTAATCTGGCTGTATTTACCGTGAAAAAGTCACAAGACGGGAAAACATCCATAGATTCTTATGACGAAGAAACGATTGATATTTGTAAATAAAGCAAGTGTATGATAGCATAGATATGAAGTGTATTAACTGGGGGAGAGTTAAAAACGAGGACATTTCGTTATGAGTCTGCGTGAAAAACTCAAAAATTATTGGGTATTACTTCATCAGGACATTTTTGTCGGAGACATGCGTGAGCAGAATATGCGTGCATGTTTCTGGGTTGGTGTTGCCGTTACTCTGGTGGCAAGCACAAATACAACTCTAAATCTAATCTGGAATAGAGATCCTATCACGATCTTTACGACCATTTCTCAGGCTATCGGTGGCATTATCATCATTATTTTCATTCTAAGAGATGAAAAGAAGATTCCGACCATATCCATGATGATGATCTGTATCATCACGTTCACTTATTACATATTCAGCGGTGCGTCCGGCGGATCCACCATTATATGGACTATGCTCGTTCCTATCGGTATAGGGTATTTTGGAAATGCTCTTTACGGTATATACTGCGGAATATATTTTGAGATTCTGTGTATTGTAGCTTTTTATACGCCTTTGAGAAATTTGTTAGACGTTCATTACACGAAACTGTTCATGGACAGATTCCCGATCCTGTATCTTCTGAATCTTATACTGGATGCTATCTGTCTTGTTAACTACCATGTTTCGGTTCTTAAGCTGATGGACTATGCGAAACAGATGATAAAGTCCAAGGAAGAAGCGGACAGAGCCAACCGCGGAAAGAGCGATTTCTTGTCTAACATGTCTCATGAGATTAGAACTCCCATCAATGCGGTCCTGGGTATGAATGAGATGATCCTGAGGGAGAGTCTTAACGCAAATAACCGACTTCCCGAAGATAGTGAAACAGTTAAACAGTTATTTGCTGATATTTGTAAATACTCTGGTAATATTGAAAGCGCCGGTAACAATCTTTTGTATCTGATAAATGATATCCTTGATTTTTCAAAGATCGAATCGGGTAAGATGCAGCTTGTTGAGACCGATTACAAGTTCAGTTCGGTTCTGAATGATGTTAGTAACATGATCTTTTTCAAAGCCAAGGACAAAGGACTTGAGTTTGACGTTGATGTTGACAGCGATATCCCCGATGATCTTCACGGCGACGAGATCCGAGTAAGACAGATAATCATAAATCTTTTAAACAATGCGGTAAAGTATACAAAAGAAGGATACGTTCATCTTAAGGTCAGCGGACAGAAAGTGAGCGAATCTTCATCAAAAGAAGCGATAGTCCTGATTATATCGGTATCCGACACCGGAATAGGTATTAAGGAAGAAGACATCCAAAAGCTTTTCACCAAATTCGAGAGAGTTGATCTGGAACAGAACAGTACCGTTGAGGGAACAGGCCTTGGTCTTGCCATAACCAAGAACCTGCTTGAGATGATGGGTGGTAAGATAAGTGTTGAGAGTGTTTATAACGAAGGTTCCACATTTACTGTTCATCTGCCGCAGATCGTTGTATCCGATGAGCCTGTAGGTGATTTCAGAAAGAAATTTGATGAGAGTCTCCAGAACATGGACGAGTATGTCGAATCATTCCATGCGCCTGATGCACATATCCTTATAGTTGATGATACTAAGATGAACCTTGTCGTAGTAGAAGGCCTCTTAAACCATACCGGACTTAAGATTGACATCGCAACAAGCGGAGAAGAATCTATCAGGATGGCAAAGGATAATAAGTACGATATCATCCTTATGGATCAGAGAATGCCGGGTATGAATGGTACCGAGGCAATGCAGCATATTAGAGAGCAGAAAGGTCTCAATACAGACACACCTTTTATCTGCCTGACTGCCGATGCGATAAGCGGAGCAAAAGAACGATATATGAAGGCAGGATTTGTTGACTATATCACAAAGCCTATTGATTACAAAGCTCTGGAGAAGACGCTCATTACCTACCTCCCCAAAGACAAGGTAGAGATCAACTGTTCAAAAAAAGAAACCGCGGTATCTGACAATGTAAAAACCAAAAACACTGAGCTTCCCAAGGAATACGATATGTTAATAGATGCAGGAATCAGTGCTGAAACCGGTATGAGATACTGCAGCAATAACTGGGAATTCTATGTATCGGTAATCCGTGATTATGTGGCAGGCTACAGCGAGAGATACGAAAACCTGAAGAGATATTATGATCTTAAGGATTGGGACAACTATGAGACGACTGTACATGCACTAAAGAGTACATCAAAAACCATAGGAGCAAACGAGCTGTCTGAAAAGGCTGCCGGGTTGGAAAAGGCCGCCGGAGAGTTAAATACATCATATCTTACAGATAAGCATGAAGATATGATGAAAGAGTATGAGGAATTGATAAGCTCGATAAAAACTGTATTTCCTGATTTTGATGATGTAACAGAAGAGTCATACGATATCCTGGAGTTTTCTCCGGATTGATGATTAGATAAAGAAAAAAGCTTGAGATTCAGAGTGTCTCAAGCTTTTTTAGTGCAGAAAAAGGGACTTGAACCCTCATGGTATTGCTACCACACGGACCTGAACCGTGCGCGTCTGCCAATTCCGCCATTTCTGCAAGCACCTATGTATTGTAAAGTTTTTTGAGTTCTGTGTCAAGTTCCAATATTATGAAATTTAGGGTTGACGAGGTATCGAATAGGTGGTATTATATCTCTTGCAGTCGCGAAAAAGCGATACGCGGTAAGCGGAAGTGCTGGAATTGGCAGACAGGCATGACTAAGGATCATGTTCTCCCAGAGAGTGAGGGTTCAAGTCCCTTCTTCCGCACGAATACAATTCATGAAAAAGCTTGAGATTTAGCGGGTCTCGGGCTTTTTTCTTTGTCGAACAAAATGATGTTTGAGGGGTTCCCAGGGGTTCCTAGGGGTTCCTTTTGATCACTATTCTCATAAGAATCCTGTATTTTAGCATCTTCAGAGTATGCGGAAGGAGGGACCAACGGACTTCTTTCGCTATTTTTATCGAGAAGATTACATACAGATGATAGATAGCCCTTTTGAGCATAACTATAAAATTTTAAATTTGTCTCTATTGAATGTCCCAACATGGCTGCCCTGTCTGCCACCGATATCCCAAGAGGCAATAGAACATTTGAGTTTAAAGACATCCTAAGAGCATGGTTATTTGTCACTTTGAGATTTTTTGATCTACACAGTCGTCTCAAGAATGTTAGATACGCATCTGTCTTTATCCATTCTCCATCTTCATGACAGAAGATGAATTCAGATTTGATCCCCATTTCATCCTGTAAGCTCTTAATCTCCTCCAGGAGAGCCTTTATACTTTTGGTGAGAGGAAAATCTCTACCATCTTCTGATATACCTTTTTCATTTTTGGTATATGGAGCAAGATAGTACTTTTTCCCTCCCTCCAGTTTTTCATGGAGCTGTTGAGCATGGATATGTATTCTGTCAGGCAGGATATCTTCCCATTTAAGAGCGCAGAGTTCTGCAACCCTTACACCTGTTTCGATGGCAAACAGCATTGCGTATCCGTGGATGTAATACTTGCCATATTTTTTCAGAGTCATCCTGTGGCGTACTTCTTCTTTGAGACTGTCTATTTCCTCGGGAGACAGGATCTTGTCCTCTGGCTTTGGCTTTGTGGTATCACATGACTTTAAGTATGGTTTGTTTGAGATTGACTCCAAAGGGTTTTCATCAATGATATGATGCCTTTTGGCATATCTGAAGATGATATTTAAAAGACTCTTGAATGCAAGATAAGTCTTTTTCTTCGGATGTGCGCTGGTTACCCATTTCTGACAATACTTTTTGATATCGAGTTCGGTCACATGGCGAATATCACGTTTGGCAAAATCATCTGTGATGAATCTCTTAAAATCATTCTTGTCTTTTAAGATGGTCTTAGGGTCCGGATTTTCTGTTACTTCTTTTTCCTTAACAGCTACTTTGAATATCTTTCCTATACTGAAATCCGACAAGCCGTCAGTATAGTGGATGTATAACTTGTTAAGAAGAGATTCGTAAGTAGATCCTTTTATCTTGGTACCATTAGCTAATTTTGTGATGTAATAATCCTTTGGATTTTCCAGGGTGGGTTCATGATGATGTATGCTTCGCATCTCCCCGGATTCTGTTACGTGCAGTTTTTCTATTAACTGTTCTTTTAGTTTCCTTTCTTTTTTACTTATCAATTCGATCTCTGTCGTGACATCGACACTATTAATGATACCCGCTTCAAATTGTGTTTGCAAGGATAGTCTTTGTCTCATGAGATCTTCTATTAGGTTTTGCGTTTGGGTTGATAAAATTACATTTTCAATATTTCCTTTCATGATGTTTTTCCTTACCGATGATGCTGGTATGGATGCACCGTCTACCCCTTGCGGTGGCATAAAAAATGCTCCATCTATCATTAAAAAGATAAATGGAGCTTAAGTAAGTCTATATACTTCGGATGCATCTGTAACCGTGTTGCCAGTTGCTTTAAGATGCCAAACGACATCTTATAAATGTAATAAATTCTTTTCATATGCTTAGTTTTCCTTACTGAATAAATCAGAATACAAAATTAAAATGGTGTACCGGATAAGATATATCTCTGGTATTGCCATATGGTCACCATCCAGTCTTTGAGCTGATCGATCGTTTCTTTGGGAATAGAATCTCCAGAATTAAGAGCATGAGCTATCTGATTAATATTCACTCCGATCTTGTTGATCTCAAGCGTAAATTCTTTTAATTCTTTAGAATCATCGATCACTAAAACGTAACCATCGATCATCATCTTTCTGGAGTACTTTGAAAAAGATTGTATTCTTACTCTTTCCATTCGAAGTTTAACAGCAGCTTCTTCTTCATCAGACAGATAGATAATGTGTGCATTTTTTCTTGTCCTGTTTGGTTTGGATCTGCTCATTTTTTCTCACCTCCTTTCGATTTTGAGTTACAAAAATATGCATAAGGGTTTGGGGTTACCCCAAAAGTTTTGACAGCGTTAAGCTGTCGATTGGCAGTTGTGTATATACAACTGCTGTGCTTGCGACTACTGATTAATGAAATCTACCCACATAAAACAAAAACCTACATGCATGCTCATTATCATTAAAAAACGACAATAAAAAAGCACCTGCTCGTAAAAGAACAAGTGCTCATAAAGCAATCGCTATATTTAATTTGATGTTACTATCTTAGCATGATCAAAACCAAAAAGCAGTACCATCCGAATCCAAGTTAGGTATCATTTTGATTTGGCCATACATTCATGCCATAAGCTTAGTGTTGAAAAAACTAACATTCATCATTAAGACAAACTCTTTATGACAATACCATCTTACCATGACCGCTAACCTGATAAAAGATATGAAGCTGTGTCATTTCTCTACATTTATACTAAAGTTTTCGATATGAAGAAAACTTTATGCAGATCTTTACGATACCATTTTAGCAAGTTCATAAAGGAAATAAAAGGCTTTGAAATTAACACAATATTAACTTGAAGTTAGTTTTTTCTGTAACACTATTTTAAAATTATGAAGTCATGATCTTTGTAAGAAAATAAAAAAGACGAGATAAAAACTCGTCTTCAGAGTGTAGACAAATGGCCTGATACAGGTGCATTTCAACCCATTGCTGGATTAGTATGTTCAAAATAGAAAAAATGGCCTTGAGAATCGTGTTTTCTCAAGACCACTTTGTCTACAGTCTGAAGTGCTGTCAGTGTGACAGCACTTTTGTTTTATATATCCTTATGCGTTGACTTTATTTTTGAAAGTGATCTTTGGAAGGATATCTGCTTTGTTGAGTGCAGGTCTCAATGCGTTGTATAGGATGATAGCGATAACTGAATTTATGATTGCGTTTATTATGGTCGCATATGTTGTTATCGCCAAAAGAGCCTTGATCGCAGATTCAGCCTTCTCGGCATTGGGTGTTAACAGTGTGAACCATACATACTTAAGTGCAGGCTCAAACACACAGTTGAATGCAAGGGCACCGATCGCTGCTATCGAAGACCATTTGAGAATGTAGCCCTTCGGGTGATTCTGTGAGATGTTTGCAAGCTTGTGGGCGATGACTCCGACTATGACACCCATCACAAGTTTGCAGATGAAAGTTCTCGGAGCGCTTGCCGCATATCCGCCAAGTATGTCTGCCAGCGACAGACCGATGGCACCTGCGAGTCCGCCATACAGTCCGCCGAGAAGCAGAGCTCCCAATATAACAAATGCATTTCCGATATGAACCTTTGTTCCTGAGGCGTTGATCGCAGGGAATACTGAGTATCCTACGAAGCAGAGTGCGGCCATAAGTCCTGCATAAGCTATCTTTTTAATATTGTCGTTCTTATTGTTTTCCATAAATATGCTCCTCCTGTGTCATATTGCTTTTAAATTGAAAATAATATATCATTTAACTGGTATCATTAAAACTATCAGATTTGAAAACTTTTATATAACCAGATATGAACAAGAGATATATGAACCTGTATGAGCAGGTAAGAAGAGACATCATAGAAGGAAGATATGAGAAAGACTCAAAACTGCCCTCAAAACGAGTCATGGCAGAGAGCATGGGTGTCAGTGTCATCACAGTCGAGCATGCCTATGAGCTTTTGGATGAGGAAGGCTATATCACTCCGAGAGAAAAGAGCGGTTACTTTGTGACCTTTGATGACAGTGATGTATATCTTACGGATACAAAGGAGACGTATATACCTAAGACTGAGCACAGGGTAAACAACACCTTTGAAAACGATGACAGCAAAGAGAAAGAGCCTGTCATATCACAGTCCCTTTATGCAAAGACCGTAAGAAGGGTTCTCAGTGAATATCCTTACGAGATCATGAGCAGATCACCCATGTACGGAGTTGAGAGACTAAGAAGCATCATCGCGGATTATCTTATAAGAGGAAGAAGGATGAAGGTCTCACCCGATGAAATAGTGATCGGAGCAGGGGCAGAGTATCTGTACGGTCTTATAGTACAGACCTTTGGAAGAGATGTCATATACGGTATAGAGAGTCCCTCATATCAGAAGATAGCGAAGGTTTATGAGTCTGACGGAGCCCGTCTTGAGTTTTTGGAGCTTGGAAGTGACGGTATAGAGAGCAGTGAGCTTTGGAAGACAAAAGCGGAAGTCTTACACATAACCCCTTACAGGAGTTTTCCAAGCGGCGTCACAGCATCGGCATCAAAAAAGAGAGAGTATCTTAAGTGGGCCGATAAAAAAGATGCTATAATAATAGAAGATGATTTTGAATCGGAGTTCACACCCAGCCGTAAAGCTGAAGAGACACTCTTTTCACTCGACACACAGGGAAGAGTCATATATGTCAATACCTTTACGAGAACCATAGGGACTTATGTCAGGGTCGCATATATGGTGGTCCCTCAAAGATTAAAAGAAAGACTGGAAGAAAAAGTCGGTTTCTATGAATGCCCCGTTCCCTCACTTGACCAGTATGTCATAGCAAGCCTTATTGAGAACGGTGATTTTGAAAGACACATAAACAGGGTAAGAAGATTTAACAGAAGAAAGCAGTTATCCGGCACATGAGAGTAAGATGCATCGAGACAACTAAAGAAGGAAAAATATGCGGAAACATCTTTATGGATGCGTAATAGTTATTGTGACTCAAATTTTACTATTGGGATGGCATTCCCACTAAGTGAGTTAAATCGGAATATATTCCAGTATAACGTGCTATTAGTTCATAAATTACAAAATTGTGTTTTTTGACTTGTTGGAATTCATGGATAGCAGAGAGGAAAAATAATGAAACGAATTTATAATAAACATAACAGGGTGCTTCTACAAAGATTTATTCTCTTCATCTGCGCGATTGTGTTCTTAATTATCAGTTACCCAATCCATGCATATGCTGATGAAGAACCAGAAGTAGTTCGAGTAGGTTATTACGAGAATGAAGTTTTTCAAGAGGGGGCCAAAGAAGGTGAAGTCAAGAATGGTTATGCCTATGAATACTATCGTAAGCTTTCGGAATATACCGGCTGGGAATATGAATATGTCTATGGAGAGTTTGGTGATCTTTATCAAATGCTTCTTGACGGCGAGATTGATTTACTTGCCGGTCTGGCTTGGAGAGAAGACCGTGCCGGAATAATCGGCTACCCGAATGCTGTAATGGGTAAAGAATCCTACTACCTGGTTAAGCATGATGAGGATAGTGGCATTACTGCGGATCCCACCACTTTGAACAAATGTAAAATAGGTGTGCTGGACAGCGCAATGGTCGGTCCCCTAAATCAGTATCTGGAAGACAATCACGTAAAGGCGGAAGTGATTACTTATTCCGATTACACGGAGTTATTTGAAGCATTTGATTCTCATGAGGTGGATATTCTTGCAGCGGAAAGTGACGGTGCTCACGGAAGGGAGCATTCGGAAGTACTGACCGTTTTCGGCACATCCGATTATTATCTGTGTGTAAACAATAAACGCCCGGATCTTTTAACGGAGCTAAACTCCGCACAGTCAATGCTTGCGGCAGAAGAACCCAATTATCTGAATTCACTGCGTGCGAAATATTATTCGGTCAGCGTGACGGCAATGGCATTTTCACAGACCGAGCGGGACTGGATGAATAACCATACCACACTCCATGTCGGTTATCTGGAACATTATCTGCCGTACAGTGATACTGACAAACAGGGTAACGTGACAGGTATTGTCAAAGATATTATTCCCGCAATTTTGGATGTGCTCGGAATGCAGAGCATAAATGTCACATACAGCGGATATTTAAACTATGATGATATGGTTGCCGACGTTAGTTCGGGAAAAATCGATATGGCATTTCCAGTAGGCGGCGGACTGTATTATTCCGAAGAGAGCGGAATATACTTGTCCAATCCCGTATCTTCTTCCCACGCGGAGTTGGTTTATAAGGGTGATTTTAGCGAGAAAACGACAGAGCATTTTGCTGTTAACGAGAATAATCGTATGCAGTATTACTTTGTGCGGACGAATTATCCAGATGCGGAAATTACATCCTATCCGTCGAGTGAAGAATGTCTTTCAGCGGTTCTTACTGGCAAAGCCAGTTGCGCAACACTGAACGGACTAAGGGCAAACGATATTCTGCGTAACAAAAAATATGAAGATTTGTCACTCTATCAAACCGGTTATAACGATGCCAGATGCTTTGGTGTGAAGATCGGTAATGAAGGACTGTTAAAACTACTTAATCGTGGCGTTAATGTACTTGGAACCGATTATGTGCAAAGCATATCTTATCGATATACCAGCGGACTTTACTCTTACGGTTTTATCGATGCATTGCGAGATCATATGGCACTGGTCGGAACGATTATTCTAGTTATAGCCGCATTGATTGTATTTTTGCTTGTGAGGGATGTGCGGCGTACAAGGAAGGAAGTAGAAGAAAAGGAAAAAGCCCGATTAGATCTTGAAGCAAAGAACACGGAACTTGCGGAAAGTCAGAAAGCATTGTCTGATGCGCTGGTAGCTGCTGAGCATGCAAATAGAGCAAAGACAGCTTTCTTAAACAACATGTCCCATGATATCCGTACACCGATGAATGCTATTGTGGGTTTCACGGCTCTAGCGGCTTCCCACATTGATAATAAAGAACAGGTGCAGGATTATCTCGGAAAAATCTCCGTATCTAGTCAGCATCTATTATCTCTTATTAATGATGTTCTGGATATGAGCCGTATTGAAAGTGGAAAAGTCACCATCGAAGAGACTGATGTGCATCTGCCTGATTTAATTCATGATTTAAGGACAATTATTCAGTCCAATATTGCTTCCAAGCAATTGGAACTGTTTATTGATACACAGGATGTAATGCATGAAGATATTATTACGGATAAACTCAGGCTGAATCAGGTGCTTTTAAATATTTTGTCCAATGCGATTAAATTTACTCCTACAGGAGGCACAATCAGCTTCCGGGTTATTGAGAAGCCGTCGCCTGCCGATAACATCGCTAATTTTGAATTTCGTATTAAAGATAACGGAATCGGTATGAGCGAAGAATTCCAGAAGTCTATTTTTGAAGCATTCTCCCGTGAAAAGACAAGTACGGTCAGTGGCATTCAGGGGACAGGACTTGGTATGGCAATCGCGAAAAATATTGTTGATATGATGGGCGGAGTGATTACGGTGCATTCTGCGGAAGGCAAGGGTAGCGAATTTATAGTAGAACTTCCCTGTAAAATAAGCAGCGTATCTACGAAGTTTGAGCCTATTCCGGAGCTACAGGGCGTACGTGTACTTGTGGCTGATGATGATACCGATACCTGCCTTTCTGTTTGTTCCATGCTTCGCGAGATTGGAATGCGTCCCGACTGGACGAATTACGGAAAAGAAGCGGTGATACGTGCAAAGGATGCACTGGATTCGGCAGATGAATTCAGAGTTTATATTATTGATTGGCAGATGCCGGATTTAAATGGAATTGAAACCGTACGGAGAATCCGCAAGGTAATCGGAGACAGCGTGCCGATTATCATTCTGACGGCGTATGACTGGTCGGACATCGAAGAAGAGGCAAAGGAGGCCGGTGTAACGGCTTTCTGTTCAAAACCATTATTCATGTCTGAACTGAGAACTGTCATGGCTCAACCATTTATGACTTCTTTGGAAAAACAAACAGAGGAAAAGGATGAATTAGAATGCAAGCCGGATTTCTCCGGGAAACGGGTTCTACTGGCGGAAGATAATGAATTGAATCAAATGCTTGCAGAGAATTTGTTGACGAATGTTGGACTTGCTGTTGAGATTGCCAATGACGGAACGGAGGCATTAGAAAAAATGAAATCCGCAGCCGCTGGGCATTACGATATTATTCTGATGGATGTTCAGATGCCTAAAATGGATGGCTATGAAGCAACCAGACAGATTCGTGCGCTGGAGGATAAGGAAAAGGCCGATATTCCCATCGTAGCAGTTACAGCAAATGCCTTTGAAGAGGACCGCCAGATTGCAATGGAGACCGGTATGAACGGACATCTTGCAAAACCGTATGATGTTCCGGAAATTATGAAAACACTAAAAGAATTGTTGGGATGATGTTAGACTATTAAATTGGAATACAAAAAGGAGGCTAATATGGAATTCATCTTTGGAATTCTATTTGAACTTATTATAGAGGGGTCAATAGGAGCGGTAGGCGATAAAAAAGTACCTCTCGTCCTCCGAATACTCGCCGCAGTGATCTTGATAGTTGTTTTTGGCGGACTTGTAGGAATACTCATATATATTGGCATAGATGAAAAAAATTTGCCTATATTCTTCTGTGGAGTTACTGTTGGTGTCATTGTAGTGTTGGCTGTTTGGCGGACAGCAATAAAGTATCGCAGGAAATAACTTCCGGTATGGTCCACTTGAAGGAATGACTCTTCCTACGACTGTGAATTTGGTCTTCAGATGCAGATTTGTTGAAGGAATTGAAACCGTATCCGAGGAAAGCATAGAGGTTGGTTGGTTCACACCTGAAGATGCAGTTAATATGATCACACAGAGTTATTTGAAAAAGGAATTTGAAGATGCGCTCGGTGGTAGAGGTGTAATTCACTTTGATACCTTTAAGCGTACACCTCAAGCAACGGAGTTTATGAACTGCCGTACGCTTTGACTTGGGGGATGGCTTAGTGAGTTATACCGGAAGATAAAACGCAAAACAAAGTTTAAACGATGGAGTAAAAGACGGGAAAGATTATGACTGAAGATATAAGAGCACAAAAGGAAAACACAGTGAGACTGTTTTTGCTTGAGGATGATGATGCGATAGGCATGGGACTTAAGTACTCTCTTGAAAAAGAAGGCTATGATGTTATTCATGTGAAGACAAAGAGAGATGCTCTTGAATCCTTAAAAGAAAATGAGTTTGACATGTGCATACTGGATATCAACCTTTCGGATGGAAACGGCTATGACGTATGCAGATATATCAAGGAAAGTAAAGATATTCCGATCATCTTTTTAACGGCAAGCGATGCCGAAGTCAATGTGGTCATGGGACTTGAGATGGGAGCAGACGACTATATATGCAAGCCTTTCAGGATAAATGAGCTTATGGCCAGGATCAAGACTGTTCTTAGAAGAAGCTCAAAAGGAAAAACTTCCGTGACTTCAGAGCCTGACGGGATCCTAAGGATCAAAAATATTTCTATCCATACGAATGAAGCAAAGGTCGGGCTGCTGGATGAGAGCGGATCAAATGAAACTATTGTTGAACTGACAGCACTTGAGTACAGGCTTCTTTTGGCCTTTTGCAACAACAGGGGAATTGTTATGAGCAGAAGTCAGCTTCTTGAAGACATGTGGGATGTAAACGGTGATTTTGTAAATGACAACACGCTTACCGTTTATATAAAAAGATTAAGGGACAAGATAGAAAAGGATCCTGCTGATCCTCAGATAATAAAAACTGTCAGAGGGCTGGGATATATGGTTGAAAAATAAAGGATGGGGGGCCTTTAAATGTATAAGAACAGTGAATTCAGATATATGATCATTTCGGCAGCAGTGTTTACTGCTGTCATCTCTGTTTGCGGATATGCTCTATGCGGCATAGCCGCTTTTATTCTGTTAATGCTTACTGGAACTGTCTTAACCTGTGTATCTGTATATTTTACAAGACGAAGATATGCCGATATAGAGGCTCTCAATTCATATCTGGTAAGAGTTCTTGCGGGGGAAGAAAACCAAAGCATTCTTGATCAGAAGGAAGGCGAGCTGTCCCTTCTTAAGACAAACATCTACAAGACCACATCCACACTCTATTACCAGAAAGAACTTTTATCAAAAGACAAGGCAGCACTGGTGGATGCGATAGCGGATATCAGCCATCAGCTTAAAACACCGCTCACATCAATGATAGTCATGAACGATCTTTTAAAGACTGAAGAAGATAATGAAAAGAGGATCGAATTTCTAAATACTCAGTCAAACCAGCTTGACAGAATGAGCTGGCTCATACAGACACTGCTCAAATTATCAAAGATCGATGCAGGGACCATTGCAATGAAGCCCGAAGAGATCAAGGCAGATGAACTTATAAAGGAAGTCATCAAACCTTTTGAGATCCAGATGGATCTTAAGAACATCACATATTCTCAGAATGATTCTGATATGACATTTAAATGCGATAAAAACTGGACCATAGAAGCACTTCAGAATATCGTTAAAAACTGCATTGAACATATGGATAACGGGGGCAGTCTTGTCATAAACGTCTCCGATACAAATATCTTTAGACAGATAGAGATTAAGGATACGGGATGCGGTATTTTGGATGAAGATCTGCCGCATATCTTTGAGCGCTTCTATAAAGGAAAAAATGCGGGAAAGGACAGTGTCGGCATAGGTCTTGCACTCTCAAAGAGCATAATCACTTCCCAGCACGGGGATATCATTGTTGAGAGTAAGGAAGGGGAGGGGACAACCTTCTTTGTAAGATTTTATAAGACTATCATCTAATGTGACAAAATTGTAATAAAAAAGTCACATGTCTGTAAGATAAAAGGATTAGTCTGTTATCGTAACAAAGTAACAGCATAATCCAAAGAGGGGAGTTTTAAAAAATGAACATACTGGAAATAAGAGATCTTTGCAAGGTATACGGTACGGGAGAGACGAGAGTGGATGCATTAAAAAACGTCTCTTTTGATGTTAAACAGGGGGAATTCCTTGCAATAGTCGGACCTTCGGGTTCGGGGAAATCAACACTTATGCACATACTGGGGGGCGTGGATGTTCCCACATCGGGAACCTGCAAGATTGCAGAAACGGATATAGGAAAACTTGATGAAACAAAACTGGCTGTTTTCAGGAGAAGAAACATAGGCCTTATATATCAGTTCTATAACCTGATCCCGATCTTAAACGTGGAAGAGAACATGACACTTCCAATCCTTCTTGACGGGAAAAAGCCAGACAGGAAGCTTTTAAATGATCTTGTTGAAAAACTTGATCTTAAGGACAGATTATCACATCTTCCCAATCAGCTCTCGGGAGGTCAGCAGCAGAGAGTATCGATAGGAAGAGCACTGATGAATCATCCTGCGCTGCTTCTTGCGGATGAGCCGACAGGAAATCTGGATTCTGAAAACAGCAAGCAGATCATTTATCTTCTTCGCAAATTCAATAAGGAAAACAATCAGACGGTCATCATCATCACACATGATGAGAGGATCGCTCTTTCGGCTGACAGGGTAATTACCATAGAGGACGGAAAGATCACCCGTGATTCGAGAAAGGAAGGGGTGATCGCATCATGAATATAGTATCAAAGCTTACGGTCAGACACCTTCTTTCCAATAAGAAAAGATCTGTCGTGACAATACTGGGTATATCGGCATCCACTGCACTGATAAGCGCCATAGTTTTGGGAGTATTCTCGTTCTTTAGGTTTTTCGGTTTTCTGTCCGTGCAGTCCGACGGAAATGTACACGCACAGTTTAGCAAGATAACAAAGGAGCAGTATGTTTCTCTTTTGCAGGATGACAGGATAGGATCCATAGGGTTCTGTGATGCAGACTTAACGATCACGGGTGTAAGGCTTATCAATGATAAGGAAGACAGATTCAAAGTTGGAAATATCGATCATGCGGATAAGGTATATATGTCCATGAAGATACTGCCGGGGTTTGACGGAGAGCTTCCCAAAAACTCATCAGAGATAGCGGTTGAAGAGCAGTTCCTTATCGATAACGGACTTGATGATCTTAAGATAGGAGATACATTAACCTTTGAACAGGGGTACAGATATATCGATGATGAAATTGAAGGGCTCACATATCTTGGCGGTAACTATCGCTCTGAGGAACACTTTGTAGCTTTGTCTACGGAAACCTGCACGGTAACGGCGATCCTTCACGGGAATCGTCCTACATCTAGCTGGGATATCATAAGAGGTCTTGATGAGGGATATTTTCCGGATAAGGAAAATACTGAGGCACTGATCGCTCTTAAAGATTGTGATCATACAGCCATTAAGCAGTTAAAGAATATGATCGCTCAATACGGTATTGAAAAATACGATCTCAATTCGGAATATCTATTAAGCTGCTTTGCATTTGAAGACAGCGGGGGAGCATACAGATCGTTCTTTGTTATGATGGCGGTCGCACTTGCTATCGTCATAGCAACATCGGTCATTCTGATCTTTAATTCGATCGGGATGTCACTAACTGAGAGAATGCGCTATCTTGGAATGTTAGCCAGTGTGGGAGCTACTGCCAAGCAAAAAAGATTCTCGATATACTACGAAGGTATTGTCCTTGGGGTGATAGGTATCCCTCTTGGTCTTCTGTTTGGATATATAGGTACTAAGATCACTTTATCGGTGATGGGAAGCAAACTGCTCGAAGCGGATATGTTTGTAGCAGCAAAGGGT
>JAEEUS010000106.1 GCA_016290615.1 Lachnospiraceae bacterium
CTGAAACCACTGAAGAAGCCCCTAAAGAAGAACCAAAGGAAGAGCCTAAAGAGGAAGTAAAGGAAGAACCTGCAGAAGAGCCTTCCACACCTGCAGAATTTGAAGTAACCCTTGATGCTACTGCCAACTGGGATGATAACAGTGTGAAATTTGACATTGAAACCAATCTACCTGATGAAGCAGTATTGATGCTCACATTGAGCCAGGGAGACTATAATACAGACGATAAATGGACAGGACAGACAAAAGTAACTGTTAAAGATGGAAAAGCTCAAAGTGAAGGCTTTTCTAATAGCGGAGAAAAGCTAACTGGAGACTACGATCTCAGCGTTTCAATGAGTATTCCTAAAACACAGTCAGACGCAGTTCGCGCTGTCATAGGTGATAAAGGCGAATATATGACTGGTCCGCTTGTTACAGCTGCATCAATTGGCGATAGCAACGTTGTTTCCGCATTATTCTCAGTATCAATGGGCGATACAATAACCATTGCAGCAGAAGATGATTATACGCACACAATCTTCGCAACAGAAGAGGAAGAGGATACATCTACCGAATCAACCGAAACTACTGATTCAGGCTCAGACGCTGCTGCCAATAAGGAATTTATTGATAAATACTCAACAGATATTGTTGTTGCAGCAAGCCTTGCACTAGACCAGTTCATTGATAAAAAGAGCTACAAAATGTCTCTTGCACCACAGAACTGGACATTAGCCAAGTTTGATGAAACTCCAACTACTGTAATTGGTACAACAGATATAACCTATAAAGACGTTAAGACCACATACATCTATGTAGGCACCCTTAACATGGATTCTTCTGGAAAAGTCACAAGTGCCACACCACACTATATCGCCATTGGCAGCTTAGTCCTTGGTGATGATCACTATTGTGATGATGTCTTTGAAAAGCTCGGAATGAATACCGGTAATTAACACAAAAAGCCCTGGAGCTAATAACTCTAGGGCTTTTATAATCACTATCTTTCATAATAATCGTGATTATGGCTTTGGCTGAGACTTTTTTCAGCCTTCATTTCAGTGCGCATTTTCTCGAATGTATCAGGAAATCGCTCTTCTAGGTTCCTATATTTTGTCAGGTCAATTTCATCTTTAGCCTGCTCCAACTTGAGTTGAACGCTCTTCCCTTGCGCATTTTTTATTATATTACGGGCTTCTTCTTGGGCTTTTTCTATAATGTCATGGACTTTTATTTTAGCCCCATTGATAGCAGCTTCTGCTTTACGCATCCTTTCATTATAGGCAGCTGCCATCTTGTCCATTTTTTTCTTCATTTCATTTACAAGACGCGCAGTTCTTAGCAGATCCATATAATCAGTTCTATCAAGAATTACTTCGTCTTTACCTTGAATCTTGCTAATAACATTATCACGCGCCTTACCTTGGAGCTTGTCTATAGAAGGGGTATCTAATACCCCTAAATATGTTTCACGAATCTCTATAGCTTTCTCTGTGGCTTCTAGCTTACTCTGTGCTTCATCCTTTAATTTGTTTGCCTTTTCAACATCCTTATTGAGTTCATTTATCTGCTTATCTACTCTGTCGTACTGATTTGATAATTTTACAACTTCACTTTTCAAATTGTCTCTCTGGGCTTCCAGATCCTCAATTTCCGACTTCAAATCTTCTGATTTTTCAAGTTTCTCTTCCAATTCTCTGACTTGGTATTCTAATGCTTGTACCTCGCCCCATGCCTTATTGGTTTCCTTATTTGCCTCTTCTAGCAGATATTCTTCCTCTTTACGTATATCTCTGAGCGTTTCTATCTTAAGCTCTTCTACAGTCTTATTTCCGCCTTCTGTCGCTCCATTCAGCACATTACATTCAAAATCATATTCCTTTTCATCTATCCAGTTATCAACCACCTTTTGCAACTCAGGATGAAACTTTTTCAACTGGGTACGATTAAGCGCTTCTTTAGCAGATACCTTTTCACGATCTTTTTTCGGATCATATACTACTGGTATAAATGCGAAGTGCATATGTGGTTGATTTTCATCCATATGAACATACGCACTTAATACATTCTTTTCGCCATATTTCTCTTCCAAATGCTTATAACAAACCTCAAAAAACTCTCTCTGATACTCTGCAGGCAGTTCTTTCGGTGCAGTTACTACCCAATCACACATAACATTTACATCATCCCTTTTTAAGCACTGAACTTCCTCTAAACGCTTCTTTAGATATGGCATCTGTTCCCTCATCGGAGCAAGATTGTAATTTAAGTGTGTACGCTCAGGATCTATGTCCTGATTTTTATATTTAACATATTCTTCCCCATGTTCTTTATCTCTGTTTTTGTATCTTTCGTAATGCCTTGCAAGAAGTCCACACGTCCCCCTGGTAAACTTTGCTACATGAGCCATAACCATCCCTCTTTTCTGTTGCTGCTAATAACAAGGCGTGACACGCCTTGTGTTTTTTCCGTTCTCCGCTACTCTTATTCTACCCAATTTATTTTGGTCTAGCAAGTTATACCAAAATTTCATTTTGGAAACTTGCTCTCCGAGGGGAACTCAATAGGGGCTACACCCCTAGCCGTTCGGCTTACCCTGTCTACCGCCCTCAAACAGACTTCCAGCAAAGCTGGAGATCCGTTTTCGGTTGGTCAATACCGCTTCGACCGCCACAGATGGCAATTCTCCTTGGTGACATGACGGAGCGAAGCGGAGTACAAGCCGTGCCACGGCTTGTTAGTATGTTTAGCCAAAATGTTTCCTGACTGCTGTAATAAGATAAGAAAGGAGCTTTTATATTGTGACATCCTTTTCTATTAGTGTTTTCAAGGCTTTCAGGCATTTTGGCAAACATTTGTTAGGGTTGCCACACAACCCCCTTAGGGTTGCCACACAACCCCCTTAGGGTTGCCACACAACCATAAAAGAGTTGTTTTTTTTACCTTATTGGGGTTGTTTTTTTAACCTTTATAGTGTAACATAGTACATACAAAAGGGTTGTTTTTTTAACCCTAAAGGTTAGGAAGGAGTATATATGGGACAGACAACTATACTAGATGAAACTATTGATACCTTTGATTCCGATACTGGAGAGATAACAAGATCCACCAAGCGAAGAGTCAAGAAATCTTATACTGAACCTACTGACGAATTTATAAAAGTCAGCAAATACCTCAACACCATCTTTGCGTATAATAACATCCCACTTAACCTGGTGGGTATAAGTTTACTGCTCGCCCAGAGAATGGAATTTAAAACGAATATAGTCTACCTTCTGAAAAGTGATAAAAAGGAAATGGCCGAAATGTTAGGCATTTCAGAAGAACGTGTAAAAACGCTCCTGAGTGATTGCAAAAAGTACGATATTCTTCGGCCCACCGATTGCCGTGGCAAATTTGCTGTAAACGCTTATCTTTTCAGCACTGGCAACGCAGTCGAAACTCGTAACCTACAAGCACATTTTGATTTTGATAATAATATCTATGGTGTTTGCGCTGATCATAAGAATCTTATAACCGGAGAAACAGTCCGGAAGTCCGTCACTAACAAGCGTAATTCACAGATTGAAGGTCAAATGAGTTTTGCTGACTATCTCTTGGAGAAGAACCATGAATAAGGAAAAGCAGATCCAGATCCCTGAGAAGCTCTTCACTCTCATGGCAGCTTATATACTTGAAGAGGATCTCAGGACAAACGAAAACTACAAGATAATAGAAAAGGGCATATTTGACAAGATTGACCGCCAAATAGAGCATGACTTATATACCAAATACAAAACAGCTCCAACAGAGCAGCAAAAGGAAGATGCTAGAAAAGAATATCTCGATAGAAAGGGAATCCATCCCGATTTTAGGTGGTAATCATGGCAAAAACTATTAAACAGATTGCTGATGAATTAGGGGTAAGCAAAACTTCTGTAAGGAAAAAAATCGATAACCTAGGTTTGCGCTCAAGTTTGCAGTCAAGTGGAAACCAGTTTTCGATTAACGAAGAGCAAGAAAAGCTTATAAAAGCTGCCTTTAAGAGCAGTAAATCGCAAACCGAACCGAAAACCAAATCGGAAACCGAATCGAAAACAGTTTCCAGTCTAATTTCCATTTTGCAGGAAGAGTTGGCTAGAAAAGATGCTCAGATAGAAAACCTGCAAAAGCTCCTGGATCAAGAGCAGCAGCTTCATATGCACACAAAGCAGCAGCTCCAACTCTTGGAACAGAAAGAAGATATTGTTGAGGAACCCGAACCCACCAAAAAGAAATGGTGGCAGTTCTTTAGTTGAAGGAGGAACCACATATGCAAGAAAAGAAAAATGGTGTAAAAAGGCTATTATCAGCCATCGAGCAGAACATTGATGATAACAACATCCATGTTCTTGCAAGTCTATTAAACTATCATGAGCCACAGTTAAAAGAGGATATAGATGCGATAAGACTTGTAACCATCATGAATACCGACGAAATAGATGAATAAAAATTTAATATTCTGTATCGAAATTCAAAACAATAATAGATGCTATAATCTACACATAGCAGTACACCACGAAAGGAGATGTTGCTCATGTCTACATTTTTTGCATTAGTGCATTTAGCTGCACTCGTAGCCTTTATTGTGTTTCTTGTAAAAACGATAAAACTCAAAAAAGCAGGCGCAGACAATAGCAAAGCCAAAAAAATAATGATAGGATCAGCCATTGCATGGTTTGTAGCCTTGATCCTTGTCGGTGTCACAGCTCCACCCTCAGAAACTACTGAAGAAGCCACTACCGAAACATCTGCAGAGCCAGTAGCTGAAACCACTGAAGAAGCCCCTAAAGAAGAACCAAAGGAAGAGCCTAAAGAGGAAGTAAAGGAAGAACCTGCAGAAGAGCCTTCCACACCTGCAGAATTTGAAGTAACCCTTGATGCTACTGCCAA
>JAEEUS010000107.1 GCA_016290615.1 Lachnospiraceae bacterium
GACACCGATTACGAATTATGCGTTATTCCATGATGGGGAGTATGTTACAAACGAGCAAATGAACGATAAGAAATTCTTAAAACTTACAGGAAAGTGATGGTCGTTTATACCGGAATATATTTAACAGGAGAATTGTTTAAATGAGGAATATTGAATTTAAGGGGACATTGAAAGGGAATATTGAGCAAATATCTTCCGGGAAGCAGCTTCCGGAAGGAAGCGTGATGTTTAAGGAACCGGAAACATCTGACAAAGCATTTCTGCAGGGCGCAATTTTTGCAGGGCCGCTTATGCTGGTGATGATGTGTATGGGAATTGTTAGGATCCTTTTAGCATTTGGCAGACCACATGGTCTGAAATTCGGCAGTTTTGTGATAGCTTTCCTTGTTTCACTGTTTTGCATCTATATTTCTCAGTATGTTCATGAATATATACATGCATTTACCATGCCTAAAGAGATAAAAAAACAGATATATGTAATGCCGCAAAATCAGATGCTGTTTGTATATGTTGAAGAACCGGTATCAAAAAAAGCTTTTATGATTAGTGTTTTAAGCCCTGCATTTATACTGGGAATAATGCCTTTTGTAATATGGATGTTTGTGGCACCCATGATACCGATACCTGTAAGTCTTGGTGTTGTTATGTATTGCATATTTATGAGCGGATGTGCCCTTGGAGATTATCTGAATGCATTTAATTGTGCAAGACAGGTTCCCAAAGGGGGGAAAGTCTTTAACAGAGGGTGGCATTCCTATTGGATACTCTGAGCGGATGGCATTAAACGGAGATAGAATACTTGATGAGCTGAGGCGTGATAGTGAGAGACCGGATAGAATCTTTATTTGCACTTATTGGTACTACAGACAAACAGGATTACACATCCTTGCTTTTCAATATTTATGAGGATGTGGATTATTATACGATCGAAGCAAGTTTTGATGATGATGCTTATGTCATAGGTCGTGAGGATCCGTTCATTGTATGTGAAAAATCTGCGCCGTGGGAAAAGGTTGAGACTGACATTGGTCATGCGTTAAAGTCAGAGATAAAAGAGAAAGAAGAGGTATATAAACAGTTTGAATCCATATCGTATGGATTTGTTGATGGGGATCTGCATTATATCAGAAAGCCGAGAAAAAAGAAAAAGGAAATAGTGCATTTTACGGCAGATGATTTTAAGGATTTTCCGTCACACAAACTAACGGCGTGGTTATCGGTGTACCTGAAGGAAGAAGCTAAAGAGAAATATAAAATGAATATGATGGAATTAATGTTTAAAGAACTGTCCGAGGAGCAGCATAAGTTTTGGCGTGAAATTCTGGCAGAAAATTTTGATTATAGAAAATATAATACCTGATAGTGAGTTATTTTGGAAAATAATGCCTTCTTTGTATGTATGATTAAACATCATATATACAAGGAGGCATTTTATGTTGAAGAAAAGAACTGATAATTTGGGGCGTTTGCTGGGAAGAAATGAATATCAAAAAAACGATGGAAGATATGTATTCAGATATCATAATCTTGCAGGTGAAACAAAATATACATATAGCTGGAGGCTGATGGATACAGATGAATTACCGGAAGGAAAAAGAAAATGTAAATCCCTTCGTGAAAAAGAAGAGGAAATCAACAGTGAGAAAATGTGGGAGGCAAAGGGCTTAAAGGTTACGGACAGGGTTGTTGTTTCTGAACTGGTCGATAATTATCTTTCCTTTAGGATCAATGTAAAAGAATCGACAAAAGCAGGTTATAAAACAGTCAGAAAGCTTTTAAATGCAGATGAATTTGGCTTTAGGAAGATCGATCGAATTTCCATAAAAGATGCCAAGGAATGGCTCATGAAACTCCAGGCAGAGGGGAGAGGTTACAGTTCAATCCATGCAGTCCGCGGTGTACTGCGGCCTGCGTTTCAAATGGCAGTAGAAGATGGCTTGCTGGATCGCAATCCCTTTGATTTTATATTTGAAGGGGTTGTTTTTAATGATATGAAAAGAATAGGGGCATTGACAGCTTTGGAAGAAAAATGGTTCCTCGCTTTTGTCCAGGATGATGACCATTTTAAACGTCACTATGATATGTTTATCCTTCTTTTCGAGACCGGAATTCGAATATCCGAAATGTGTGGGCTTGGTCTTAATGATGTTGATTTTGAACAAGGATTTATAGAAATCAGTAAAACACTGAACCGATACGGGAAAAGATATGTTATTGGTACTACAAAAACGCCATCCGGATTCAGGAGGATTCCTATGTCGAAAAATGTCAGGAATTCTCTCGGACGAATAATAAGGATCAGAAAAAAGAAAGTTCAGAAAATACAGGTTGAAGGAATTGATGACCTTGTCTTTATAGATGGGCGAGGCGTTCCTATACTTCCTAATATGGTTGAAAAATACTTTCAGCGCTGCCGTGAAAAAATGAAGCAAGCTACCGGGCGCTATATATATGTAACACCACATGTCTGCAGACATACTTTTTGCTCAAAAATGGTCAGGGAGGGCATGCATCCCAAGATGCTTCAATATATCATGGGACATTCAAAAATCGAGACAACTTTAGATTGTTATACGCATATTGGTTATGATCAGGTTGCTTATGAGTTTGCAAAAATAGAAAAACAGCAAATGCCGGGATGATATATGAACATAAGCTTTTTCGACATTAATTTGAAGTTTGGCAATTTACCACTTTTTTGTGGTAAAATTGCCATGATATATAAATATTTGATAAGAAAAAATCCAGCAAAATCAATGCTTTGGAGGGCATTGAATAATGATTAAAGTACTTTTTGTATGTTGGGGCAACATCTGCCGTTCGCCCATGGCAGAATTTGTAATGAAAGATTTGGCAGAAAAAAGAGGCTTATCTGATTGTTTCGAAATTGCCTCTGCTGCAACCAGTACTGAGGAGATAGGAAATCCCGTTTATCCTCCCGCAAAAGCGGAGCTTGCAAGACATGGAATATCATGTGAGGGAAAGAGAGCAAGACAGCTTCGCAGAGATGATTATGAAAAGTACGATTATATTATCGGAATGGAGAATCTTAATCTCAGCTATATGAACAGGATCCTAGGCGGCGACCCTGAGGGTAAGGTACATCTGCTGATGGATTTCACTTCCCATCCTGAGGATATAGATGATCCCTGGTATACGGGAGATTTCAAGGGAGTATTCAAACAGATAACAGAGGGGTGTGAAGCGCTTCTTAACAAATGCATTAGCGAATAATTCTGAAAACAGCGGAATCGGGTAATATAACCGATTTCGCTGAATTTTTATCGATTAAAAAATTCTTTAAATTAAGTATTGCAATAATACTTAAAGTGTGTATAATGAATTTAAAGATAAGTATTGAAGTAATACTTAATAATTATTTTAAAACGATTTGTGATTTATAAGGTCAGAGTTTATTATTTTTATATGTAGTAACGGAGGTGTTTATTATGGCTAAGAAAATCATCGTAGTAGTTGACATGCAGAAGGATTTCATCGACGGAGCACTCGGATCTGCAGAGGCAGTTAAGATCGTTGATAACTGTGCTGAGAAAATAAAGGCAGCTAAAGCAAATGGCGATACCGTTATTTTCACCAGAGACACCCACGGTGAGAACTACATGAACACCGAAGAAGGCAAGCATCTTCCCGTTCCTCATTGTATTAAGGGAAGCGACGGATGGCAGATAACCGGTGCACTTTCTCAGATCATCGATGATCCTGTGATCCTCGACAAAGAAACCTTCGGAAGCAGGGATCTCGGAAAGCTCGTAGCTGAGAAGCTGGCTGAAGGCGATTACGACGGAATCGAACTCTTCGGACTTTGCACCGACATTTGTGTCATAAGCAATGCACTTCTTATCAAGGCTTTCTGTCCCGATATTCCCATCTATGTCGATGCTTCCTGCAGCGCCGGCGTAACTCCCGATAGCCATGATACAGCACTTAAAGCAATGGAAACCTGTCAGATTCATGTAACCGGAAAGGGTGAGGAGCCTTGGAGATAAAAAGGATCTACAACATAGCATTATTCGGAGGAACCTTTGATCCGTTCCACATGGGTCATTACGAACTTCTGGATAATCTGAATAAAGAGCTTCATCCCGATAAGATCTACGTGATACCTGCGGGACATCCTTACTTTAAAGAAAATGTCGGCAAAAAAGTAAGTTCTGCCGAAGACCGAATTGAGATGACAAGAGCAGGACTAAAGGGGCTTGATATTCCCTGGGAAATCTCAACGGTTGAAACGGATAAAGACACCCCGAGTTATTCCATAGAGACTATCAGGTATTTTCGTGAAAACGGCCTGCCCAAAGACTCGGATGCCGGGCATTTAAAGATATGGTTCTTATGCGGAAGCGATCTTCTCTTTGAGATAGACAAATGGTACAGATATGAAGAGATCCTCTCTTCGGTCACGCTGGCTGTAATACCCAGAGGTGATGACGACATGGAAGAGATACTTTCACGTAAAAAAGTACTGGAAAAAGAGTACGATGCAAAGATCTATATTTCGGGGTATCGCGGAAGGAATATTTCCTCTACAATGATAAGGGAAAATCCTGAGAAGTATAAAGAACTCATCCCGGCGGGAACTTACGGGTATATCCGTGACCACGGTCTGTACGGATGCTGAGAGTAAACGGTTTACCTTCGCAAGGAAGGTTTTTGAAAGGAGTTATATATGGAACAGATCATCAACAGCCTGCTTGAAACTGACCTTTATAAATTTTCCATGGGACAGGCAATCTATCATCAGTTCCCCAGCTACACCACAACCTGGACATTCAGATGCAGAAATACCGATGTGCGCTTTACCTCCGAAATGGTAGAGGAGATAAAACGTCAGATCAAGCTTTACTGCG
>JAEEUS010000008.1 GCA_016290615.1 Lachnospiraceae bacterium
CAGAACTACTATTCCTCCCGGATGCTGTCCGGTGCTTCGTCTTACACCCATGCATCCCTGTACTATCCTGTTTATCTCAGCGGTACGCTTGCTTATCGATCTCTCCTCATAGTACTTCTTGATGAAGCCGTATGCGGTCTTGTCGGCAAGTGCTGCTATGGTACCGGCCTTAAATGTCTGTCCCTTTCCGAATATTACCTCGGTATATCTGTGTGCATTAGACTGATACTCTCCCGAGAAGTTAAGGTCGATATCAGGCTCCTTGTCTCCCTTGAATCCAAGGAATGTCTCAAACGGTATGTCAAATCCGTCCTTAATTAGCATTTCTCCGCATACCGGACATACCCTGTCCGGCATATCTACACCGGCTTTTCCGGCATATGCCTTAACTTCCGGTGAATCAAAGTCCGTGAAATGACATTTCCTGCAGTAGTAGTGGGGACTCAGAGGATTTACTTCGGTGATTCCGGACATCGTTGCGACAAACGATGATCCGACTGAACCTCTCGAACCTACCAGGTAGCCGTCCTCGTTTGATTTCCATACGAGCTTCTGGGCTATTATGTACATAACGGAATAACCGTTGCTTATGATCGAATTGAGTTCCTTTTCAAGTCTGTTCTCAACTATCTTGGGAAGCGGGTCTCCGTACATCTCATGAGCTTTTGAATAACATATGTCTCTTAATGTCTTGTCGCTGTTTTCGATAACAGGAGGACATTTATCGGGACGAACCGGACTTATCGTATCGCACATGTCCGCTATCTTTACGGTGTTGGTTATAACGACTTCCTGGGCCTTGTCGCTTCCAAGATATGAAAACTCCTCCAGCATCTCCTCGGTGGTTCTAAGATATAGAGGGGCCTGGTCGTCAGCATCGTCAAATCCCTGTCCGGCCATTATTATCCTTCTGTATATCTCATCCTCGGGATTTAAAAAGTGCACATCGCATGTGGCAACGACAGGCTTGTTAAATCTCTCTCCGAGTTCAACGATACGTCTGTTAATGTTCTGAAGATCTTCAACCGAGTTAACGGCTTCGATCTTTTCGGAAGCGATCATGAACATGTCGTTTCCGATTGGCTGTATCTCGAGATAGTCATAGAAGTTTACGATATCCGCTATCTCTGATTCGGGTCTGTCATCAAGGATAGCCTGATAAAGCTCGCCCGCTTCGCATGCGCTTCCCATTATAAGACCTTCCCTGTACTCGTTTATAAGGCTCTTGGGGATTATGGGTCTTCCCCTGAATACAAACTTAAGGTGTGACTTTGAAACAAGTGTATAGAGGTTAACCCTTCCCGTATTGTTCTTTGCAAGGATTATCGCATGGTATGAATGAGTCTTTTTGACTCTTCTTACAAGTGCTGCCTCCTCGTCATCATCCTCGCTCTCAAGGTTGTTAAGATCATCAAGCGTTTTAGCTCCCTTGTCTTTTGCCATGTCCATGAGCTTTATGAAGCACTCGGCTGTGGCTTCCGCATCATTTACGGCTCTGTGGTGACCTTCAAGCGATACGCCAAGGTCATTGCAGACAACATCGAGCTTGTATTTTGGCAGATGCGGAAGAAGGTCTCTTGCAAGCTCGACCGTATCTACAAATGTATCGTCAAATACAAGGTTAAAGCGTGACGCGAACTCAAATATGAACGAGGTATCAAATCTCGCATTGTGGGCAACAAGTATCGAATCACCGACAAATTCCCTGAACTGAGGCAGTATCTGCTCAATTGATGGAGCATCCTTTACCATGTCGTCGGTTATATTCGTAAGTTTAACTATGTTGTAGGGAATGGGCTCCCCGGGATTAACAAATGTCGAGAATCTGTCTATTATCTGGCCGTTTTTAACCTTTACGGCACCGATCTCGGTGATATTGTTCCTTACGGGTGAAAATCCTGTCGTCTCGATATCAAATACAACAAACGAGGAATCAAGCGGCTGTGACTTTGAATTTGTCACGACCTTTGCAAGATCGTCTATGATATATGCCTCTACTCCGTAGATGACCTTGAAGAAATCATTGCAGTCAGGATTTTCATCTCCTGCCTCTTTTCTCTTGTCAGCCTCTTTTTTCCACAGATCCTCCCATGTATGATTTGCTGCGGGAAATGCCTGTACAACACCGTGGTCTGTTATGGCGATCGCAGGATGGCCCCATGCGTATGCTGTCTTGACAATGTCAGATACTTCGCTGACACCATCCATATCACTCATCTTTGTATGGCAGTGAAGCTCGACTCTCTTCTTAACGCTGTAATCCATGCGCTTGTTTCTGAAATCCTTTATCGACATGATGCCGCTTACATTGCCCATGTTGACTTCCCTTGTAAAGGTATCGAAGCTAACCATACCCTTTATCTTTACAAAAGCACCCTTCTTTATCGAGGGTCTGACCTCGTCAAGCTGGTCGTTTCTTACAAATATCTTTACGGAGATGGAATCCGTAAAGTCAGTGACATCAAACATGTAGATGGTCTTTTCATTCCTGATGGGCTTTTCCTCGACAGTCATGATCTGGCCGCGGATTATGACTTCATCATTATCGCCGAGAACTTCGTTAAGTGAGATATGCTCGCCTTCAAAATCCCTGCCGTAGAGAACATCCGGGTTGTCGGATCTCTTTAAGGGCTTTCTGTAGTCCTTTTCGCTGGCAGGCTTATCATCCTTCTTATCCTTTTTCTCTTCAGGCTTTGCTTCGACAATTGGCTCATCGATGTTCTGTGACATGTTGTTGTCTATCTCGTTTACGGCCTCGTCGATCTTTGCGGTAAAGTCGGTCTCATAGCCTGCTCTGTAGGCGATCATGGCCACTTCGCGTTCGAGCATTATATCTCTTTCCTTTGCCCGTTCGCTAAGGTTTTCTTCTTCGTAATTAAATTTAAATTTAACAAACATACCGCATCTCTCATCAAAGATACGCTCTAAAAGCGTGGTAAGTTCAGCCTCCGAGTCCCTTGCAAGCGTTGAATCGGGCAGAGTTATCTCTATGCTCTCGTCATCGACAAACTTTATCTTTGATTTCTTGTACAGGGGATAAAGAACAGGGTATGACTCCTTAAGCTCCAAAAGGATGCTGTCATTATATGTGTCTATGAGTGTCTTTGCATTGTAGCTGTCTGAGAGTTCGAACTCTTCTATTATCCTTACCTCTACAGCCTTATCCCTCATAAGCTGCTTTTCAATGAGCCTCTCCATCCTAAGGACATCCTTTTTCTCGATGAGATGATCTGAGAGTATGTAGATCCTGAGGATAGTCTTGTTCTTGTTGACTGTAACCTTCTTTACATCAACTTCCGCAAACAGAAGATGCAGGCCTTCATCCACAGACAATGTATTAAATACTTCAAAAAACTGCTTTGTTTCCATCTATCAATCTTTCCAGTTGAGTAATTCTTCTCTTAATGTCGCAAGTAGTATATCTTCGGGGACCTTCTTAACTATCTGCCCCTTCTTTATCAGGAGTCCCTCTCCGATTCCTCCGGCTATGCCTATGTCAGCCTCCTTGGCTTCTCCCGGGCCGTTTACCGCGCACCCCATGACTGCGACCTTGATATCAAGGTTTATGCCGCTTACCATGGTCTCAACCTGGTTTGCAAGGCTTATCATATCTATCTTTGTCCTTCCGCATGTAGGACAGCTTACTACCTCAATGCCGCCTTTTCTAAGGCCCAGCGTCCTTAAAATGAGCTTTGCGCTCTTTATCTCTTCTACGGGATCTCCGGTAAGTGATACTCTTATCGTATCTCCGATGCCTTCATTCAGTATCAGGCCGAGTCCTATCGCAGACTTGATGTTTCCGCTCGTTACCGTTCCTGCCTCTGTTATTCCAACGTGCAGAGGATATATGGTCTTTGGAGACAGGAGCTTGTGGGCCTCGACGCACATCATGACATCCGATGACTTGATGCTTATCACGATGTTGTCGTAGTCGCATTCCTCTATCATCTTAACCTTGTCCAGAGCGCTCTCCACTATGCCCTGTGCCGTCACACCGCCGTACTTTTCGACCAGATCCTTTTCAAGCGAGCCGCTGTTGACACCGACTCTTATCGGGATGTTTCTCTCCTTAGCAGCTTTTACGACTGCTTCAAGCTTTTCTCTTCCACCGATGTTTCCGGGATTTATCCTGATCTTGTCAGCTCCGTTCTCAATGGCTGCTATCGCCATCCTGTAGTCAAAATGTATATCTGCAACAAGAGGTATATGGATCCTTTCCTTGATCCTTGAAATGCTCTTTGCAGCTTCCTTTGTCGGAACGGTGCATCTGATTATCTCGCAGCCTGCCTCCTCGAGTCTGAGTATCTGTTCAACACATCTGTCCGTATCCTCTGTCGGAACATTGGTCATGGACTGGATGAGGATCGGATTGCCTCCTCCGATGACTCTGTCGCCGATATGAATAACTTTTGTTTTTGATCTGTCCATTGAGCTTTCCCTCTTGTTATATAAATATATTTATTGGTTATATAATAGCCATCCATAACATAATAAATCCTCGAAATGGTCATTGCAAATGATTTAAGATAGGCTAACGCAAGTTATGATAATGTTGACCGGAAATTCGGATCATTATCCGGTCAGCAAATGCCCTCTTCTTTCCCGGTGCATAAATTGACCCGTCTGTTTATTTTCTCAAAACCTCCTTTTTATGACACATGTGTCGTGTCTTGTGCATGTTATAAACACCAATAAATACAGCATCTTGCGACATATGTGCTTTTATCTTCCTTTTTTAAAATCTGTCCAAAAATCGTCGACCGCATCAGTCAATTTTCTGTTAAAATCCGGTCAGTTTTTTTGTTCAAAAAATATGGGTTATGAGAAGAATTTTAACTGAAACGGTCGAATTTTATCCGGATTTTGACCTCATTTATCAAATCGTCTTTTACCGGGCAGTATGGTCATTTATAAATATCACCCGTGCTTTCATTTCATTAACAAAAAACCAAAACGGTCAAAAAAAGCTGTCTGTGAAATTCACAAACAGCTTTAGTGCTTATACATGTTATTTTATTTTTTCATTGATCGTATATCAGTTTGAAAACATTTTTCTTCTTACAGCTCCAACTGTAAAACTATCTCTCCGTCGATCTCCTCTCCCGTATCTTTAAAGCCTGCCTTTCGATACAGATTCAGAGCATTTGTATTGCTCTGTTTTGTCGAGAGTCTTATGTTGTTTGCTCCGTTTTCTTTAAAATAATCGATTATAGCCTTTAATGCAGTGCTTCCTATACCTTTTCCCTGCTGTTTTTCATCTATCATGAATCTCCAGAGCCAGTATCTGTCATTTTCATCCTCATACTCTTCATCAAAGGCAAACATCGTAAATCCAACTGCTTTACCATCATGATATATGGCAAAAGGACGTGCTACATCAGCATTTTCCTTTGCATCCTTTAAGGAATCCTCGTTTGATGCTATATACTGCGTCTGGTCTTTGGAAACCTTAAGCTTAATGACTTCTTTTATATTGTCGTCGTCTATCTTAACAAGCTGTGTTTTCAATTGCCTGATCTGTTACCTTTTCTGTTTTTCAGCATAGAGCTTTTCATCAGCCCGTTTCAGACACGCTTCGGCCGTATCTTCGCTGTTTTTAAGGAAATCATAGCCTACACTGGCTTCGATCTTATATCGAAGATCCCTGCCCTTTTCTTCGAGTATTTCCCTGAATATCTCTATGATAGAGTCCATTTCCTCTTCATCTTTTACGTTTCTTGCGATCACGGTGAACTCATCACCGCCGTAACGGCCGATGAATACCGGAACTCCTGCCTTGTCGGCAGTACGTCTGAGAGCCTCAGCAGTCATTGTAAGGGCTCTGTCACCTTCGGCATGTCCGTATCTGTCATTTATATCCTTGAACCTGTCTATATCTATCATGCATACACAGCATGGCTCGTTCTCATTGTAATGAACCCTCTCCATGTATCTGTTGATCTGGCCTCTGTTGTTTAGCTTTGTAAGAGCATCAACAGATATCTGCATCTGCAGGGATCTGATAAAGAAATACAGCATCACCAGTGTACATCCGAAGCAAAAAAGCGGTGCATTCAGTGCAAATGTCTGCAGCATGCCGAAAGATACAATGGAAAGCGGATATATGGCGATAAGCTTATAAAGCCTTTTGTCTTCCTTAACATCCGTCTTTTTGGCATTTCTTAACGATATGATAGTTGATGAAAATACATACAGGGAAGGAACGGTCACCATAAACGGATAATACATGTCATTCAAAATGCCGTTTTTATCTATCCAGAACAATGGATTTATGGCATACGCTATGATTATCACAAGATCAGATACTATGGCCGGTATCAGGATGATCGTCTCAAACCTGCGCTTTTTATTGAGCAGCATACCTTCCGAAGCCGCCATATACATGAACCAGCTGTATCCTATGAGACCGATGAATATATAATTTATCAGATTAAAAAGAATTGCAAAAAATCGCGTACGCGGAAGCACGCCGCCTTCAACAGCAGCCCAGCCAATATCTGACAGGAAGTATATGATATGTACTATCCCTGCCCTGAAGAACCAGCTCTCTCTTTCTGTCTTTGTTCCGTAGCTGTTATTCTGAAAGATCAGCATTATAAAAATAGCTACGCAGACCAGAGAGGCTTCCGTATAAAATGCAAAATATTCCAGATCCATTCCCTATTCCTCAACTGTATGATGCACATCCGATAATCTTACAGATAGCATTTGACCCATACACTATATATTATAATATAACCGTCTTATTCTGTCATTTCCTAAATGAACAGATAATAAAAAATACTGCCCGAGATCTTTCCTCAGGCAGTAGATCATATATCAGTGCTCAAATATCTTCTTTATCCAGTCTATCCTTCTGTCCATGCAGGTTTTAACTAGTGCGCTCTTAAATATCGACTCGTATCCGTGGCAGGCTTTTTTTACCTCATAGACCTCTGTTTCAACTCCCTGGCCTTTAAGCTTTTCGCCAAACTCCACTCCTTCATCATGAAGGCAGTCATATTCTGCGACTTCGATGTATGTTTTGGGAAAGTATTCCAGAGAATCGATCTCAGATAATGAGGCATATTTAGTCTGTTCCTTTTCTGTGCCTTTAAGATACATATCCCAGAACAGCTTGTTGCAGTTACTGTCCCATATAGGCGTATCACTGAATCTTTTCATCGATTCAGTTACCATTCTCTTATCAAGTACTGGATATATCAGCATTTCTCCTTTAGGAAGAGGCTTGTTTCTGTCATATAGCATGGCAGTGACAGCAGCCGAGATGTTTCCTCCCGCACTGTCTCCCGTCACAATGATCCTGTCCGTATCTATTCCCAGTTTATCTGCATTATCCAACACCCACAGATATGTATTGTAGCAGTCCTCGATAGCAACGGGATACTTATAGTCAGGAAGCAGCCTGTAATCAGGCATAATTACTTTGCAGCATACACTTTTAGCATACCACTTGGCTATCTGGTAATGAGCGTTTGATGCGCTCATCAAAAAGCCGCCCCCGTGAAAGAAAATGATCGCAGGCAGATTTTCCTTGCTTTCTTTTGGTTCTATCACAAGAGCAAAGATGTTTTTATCTTTATATCCCGGTATCGTATATTTCTTAACATCAACCTTGTCATCAGATCTGCATTTCTGCATTCTGTAAGCGGCATTTATCATCGGATACATGCATCCCACCATGGATCCGCTGTATATGGACAGGCTTTTAAGTTCTCTGTCGATATCGTATTTCATGTTTTGTCCTTCTTTATTTCTTTGACGATCTTATAGACTTCCCTGCCTCTTTCGTCAAGTTCTCTTTCTTCGACGCTGTCAGCAACAGAGCGGTGAGCCATCCTGCCATCTTTTAGATAAGTCTCGATCAGACGCACTCCGCCGTGTTCAAACTGCCCTTCCATGATGTTAACTTCAGGATCTGAGTTTTGTCTGTAGTCTTCTTTTTCTTCATCGATCATTTTTGCGGCTATCTCATCGATATGCAGTGCTCTTTTAAATTCCCACTGTTTATCGCGGTTATTGCGATAGTCTTTTATATTCTCATACAGTGTTATCCTTGTAACATCATTATCTGTAACGATGTTTTCAAAACATTTGAAAGATCGTAATTTATCCTTGTCAAATATCCTGTATGAATCACTTCCAAACCACATCCTGAATGCGGCGCACAGTCTGTAGCCTTTTACCTTGCAGACATATCCGGGATTCTTTTCAATGTCTATCTCCATTTCGTTATCCCGGCTGCCTTTACGCTTCGGATAGCCTTTGGGATCTTCTCCGAGCCATTCAAGCATGTTTATCTGAGTCTCATTATTAATATCGTGGTCATGAGAATCCATCTCAAAAGCCATAACGGCTTCTTCAGTTATCAGTTTTTCTATTTCCGGATACAGTTTATTTGAAATATCATAATCGATAAGAAGCATGAGTAAAACAGCCTCATCGAGTCTTTCGCTTCGTATCGTAAACGTTATCTTTTCACCCGATAATGAAAGAAACTTTCTTTCGTTTGAGTCAGCCATTTCAACGTCAAAGGCTTCCTCCAGTCTTTTGGGAAAGTATCTTAAGCGGCCGCCGTTTTTATATTCATGCGAGCTTATCTTTGTCGGAGTATCATATTTTAAAAGAACCTGAATAAGATCATACAGTTTCTGCTTATCTGCAGACTTTCTGCATGAAATAAAAAAGTATTCCTTTGAAGGCCTGTACTGCTCTTTTTCTTCCATGACAGCAATACTTTCACCTTCTGATAAAGTTTTTGATCTGTTCTGTTTTAATATGTCAGACAAACCCATTTAATATACCCAACCCTTAATCTGTATCTGCTAAAAATGTATATATATCTTTTATCAGCTTATCAGCCTTTTTACTCTTAAACCCGGGCAGTGTGTCTATAAAGACCCCGGACCAGTTATCATATGAGACATGTACATGCAGCTCTTTTATCTTTTCCAAAAAGAGCGGCTTAAGGAGCTCTTCGATCCTGTCTGTATCGTCAGGACTAAGGTCAGAGTTTTCGCACGAAAGACCTCCGTCAGCTCTCGTAAAAAGTTCCCATCCGTTTGCACTTTTTTGTCTCTGTTTCTGTTTCAATTCTGATCCCCGTTAGCTTTCTTCTTTTCTCTTTCTTCACGTTTCTTTCGTCTCTGTTCGCGGTTGTCCTTTTCTGACTCAAAGATCTGAACGGCTGCATCCGTCAGTTCTGCGGGCCAGACATGTCCACTCTCGCTTACTTTTGCCCACGGACAGAGCTCTTTATAATCTTCATCCAGTACGACCGTATATGGCGGGCCGCAGCGGTCATCGACATCCATATACAGATGACGTCCTTCTGTGATCAGATGTGACGAATCAATAACTTCCATCCCATCATACAGCTTATCGTAGATCTCTTTTGTGATCTGATACAGATCGCAGTATCCCGGTCCGCTGCGTTGTGCGGTATACAGATTTCTTTTTTCATCATAGCAGGCCTTCCAGCCCCATCCCTCTTTAAACTCCATCTTTATCTTTTCAAGAAAGATCCTTCTGTTTTCCTGCGCAATCTCATCAGAAAAGACAAATATCTGCTCACTGACAAGCTTTTCAAACCCTTTATATGAGTCGATGGATTTAAAGAACTCAACACAGGCATCAATATAGCCGATGATCTCATTAAACTTTTCATTGTCTATATCGTGAATGTCAAAGTTTTTGGGCCGTATTCCCAGATACAGCATTCCCTTTTTCTCCATACCGCTTATGTCATTGGAATAGCCCGTGCTGACGATCTCAAAGACAACGTAATCTCCTGCAGTATTTGAGTGAGATGATGTAAAAGTCATCTCGCAGTTTAAGAATCTGCCTGTCCATCTTAGCTTTTTCTTAAATGTCTTAAATGAATCCTTATCTGAATAATAACGGCTTATCTCATCGCATACTGCGTCAAAAATATCCTTTGGACTGTCATTTTTAGATATATGATTTAAAATGCTGTTTTCATCCCATTTCCAGGCAATATCCTTTTTGGTTGAGTCTATTATTATATGTGGCATGGCTTACTCCTGCTTAAATGTCCCGTCGTTTAAAGCAGACAGAACCTTCTTTATGTTTCTCTCATTCGGTATGATGATATTTATATCAACCTCGGGATGATCCTTGACATAGCCTGTCAGAAAATCCATGAGGTTATCCTTTGTCTCCATGTAGTCATCAATGACAGCCTGATCGCTGTAACCCAACTCCTTAAGGATTATCGCAGATACGACACCTGTACGATCCTTTCCAGCTCCGCAAAAGTACATGACATTGCTATCAGCATTCATTATCCTGTCAATGATGATATCCATCTGCTTATCAAGCATTCCTAGATATGTGGTCCCAACAGCTTCTACAGAACAGGGCGTATCTCCCCCGCCTGTCACAGGAAGGTGATGATAGATAAAACCTTTCTCATTTTCGAGTCTGCAGGGTTTGGCAATAAATTCCTTCTCTTCGCGAAGATCAACGATCGTCGTTATGTTTTCGTCTTTAAGCCAGGCTATTTCCTCATCGGTCAGGTTTCCCGGAAAGTCGCTTCTTATATATCGCATGTCGCCTGTAGGAAGCGCTCTTGTATTTAAAGTAGATTTAAATAATGAACTCATTTATTTTCCTTTTCCTGTTGCTTTTATCGCGCCTTGGGAGTGAATCCTTACCACGCGGTTGCTGTCATTTTCAGCCATGTTTTGAAGCTTTTCTATAAAAGGATACACTAACTCGGGCCTTCTTTTTCCCAGTACCCTGAATATCTCCGGAGACTCCATTCTGACCTTGTCATCAGTATCATTGAGCAGCTTTTCAAATACAGCCATATGATCTTCATATATATCGGGATTGTTGGTCGCTATGTTTTCACTGGCCCATATAAAGCTTAAACGAACTTTGGGCTCACTGTCATCAGCAGACTTAAACATATCTTCCCAGTAAGGCTTTATAAGGCTGTAGTCTGCCCTTCCTATCCTTCCCAGAGCATTCAGTGATCTTTCTCTAAGCAGTGCATTTTCACTGTCAAGAAAAGATGCCGCTTTGGAAACCGAACATTTAATAAGATCAGGATGTTCAAGGCCCATCTCTCCTAAAAGCCACAGTGCTTTTGCAACGATCTTTTCTGACTCATTATCAAGATAAGACGTAACTAAAGGTATGCTCTCTTCCCATCTGCTCTTATCCTTAGTCAGTATTCCAAGCTGTTTGTAGAGCTCAGTCTCATTCATTTTTATCTCCCCCGGTTATTTAGCTTCAAGTCCGTTAACTTATAGTACCATAATTATATAAAAAATGCTTCCCGAAACGGGAAGCATTAATCCATTCTGTATCTTAGAAAAATCTCATTATGTCATTGAACATGACAAATATCATAAGAGCAAATAAAAGTACGAATCCGGCAAGCTGTACTATGCCTTCCTTTTCCGCAGGTACCGGTTTTCCTCTAATCGCTTCTATTAGCAGGAATACCAGTCTTCCTCCGTCAAGAGCAGGTATCGGAAGAAGGTTCATTACGCCTAAGTTTATGCTTAGAAGCATCGCTATGTTAAACATGTTTAGAAGTGTAGTCAAAAATCCGTAGGGCTTTGAAACCTCTTCAACATCTCCTATGATCTTGGCCATTCCTATGGGGCCTGCCAGGTCATCCTTGCTGCCGTTTCCGCTTATCAGCATTCCCAGACATTTGACGGTCGCGACCAGTCCGTATCTGACTTCGTACAGCGAGTATTTGAATATCGATGAATTCCTGCAGTCCACATACTCCATGTAGTTGGTAAGACCCATCAGGTATCTGCCCTCTTCTTCATAGAACTTGGGAACTATGACTGTAGTGTAGATCTCGCCGTCTCTTCTGTATGTGACTTCAACGGGCTTTCCGTCCTTGTTGATGACCATATCGACATAGATCTCTCTGCCTACATGTATCGTGCTTCCGTTTATCTTAAGGATCTCGTCTCCGGGCTGAAGGCCGGCTTCCTGTGCGGGATATCCGTCCATAAGCTCCTTGACTACGGGCTTGTCGGAGCCGTATGCCCATACGATAACAAGTGCTATTAAATATGCAAGGATGAAATTGAACATCGGTCCTGCCAGCACGGATGATATCCTTGCCCAGACAGGCGCTTCCCTGAACTTGTATGCCTTCTTTACAGGAAGCTCATCAGTCTCAACTTCTGCTATCTCTTCTTCAAGGTCATCCTCATCCTTTGGCTTTACCTGATCGAGGAGTTCTTCCTCGCTCATCCCGCCGAATATGCAGGCGCCTCCAAGAGGCAGCCATCTTAATACGTAGTAGGTTCCGTTTCTGTGAAAGCCGAAGATCTTCGGTCCCATTCCTATGGAGAACTCATCGACCTGTATGCCCGCTCTCTTTGCGATTATCATATGGCCGAACTCATGAGATACGACTATTATGCAGAAAACAAATATGAACCAGATGATAGTAGTTACTGACATTTTAATTACCCCATCCTGAAGCTATGAACTCATAGCAGTCAGCTTCAGCCTCAAGTATCTGCTCGACACTTGGTTCCTTGATAACTGCATGTCTGTTCATTGATTCTTCTATGATGTCATATATATCAAGGAAGTGGATCCTGTCATCCAAGAACAGGGCCACAGCCTTTTCGTTTGCGGCATTTAATACGGTAGGCATGCTTCCGCCTTCCTTTATAGCTCTGTATGCGAGCTTAAGACCGAGGAAAGTATCCATGTCGGGCTCTTCAAACATGATCTGTCCGAGCTTGAACAGATCGACTCTCTCTTCATCCATGGGTCTCCTGTCAGGATAGAACAGAGCATACTGTATCGGAAGCTTCATATCGGGAGTACCAAGCTGAGCAATGATACCTCCGTCAACGTACTGAACAGCTGAATGAATGATGCTCTGTGGCTGGATTACAACCTGTATCCTGTCGGGTTCCACGCCAAAGAGCCATTTTGCTTCTATTACCTCAAGTCCCTTGTTAACAAGTGTTGAAGAATCGATGGTTATCTTTCTGCCCATTGTCCAGTTGGGATGCTTGAGGGCTTCTCTCCATGTTATGTTAACCAGCTCTTCTCTTTTCTTTCCTCTGAAAGGTCCTCCGGAAGCTGTAAGAAGTATCTTTTCTATGCGCTGTTTTGGAAAACCCTGAAGTGACTGGAATATCGCACTGTGCTCACTGTCAACGGGAAGGATCTTTACATTCTTCTTGGCTGCCAGAGGCATGATGATATGTCCCGCACATACAAGGGTCTCCTTGTTTGCAAGAGCTATATCCTTGCCTGCATTTATGGCTGCGATCGTAGGACGTATGCCGATCATTCCGACAACGGCCGTAACGACCATATCGATCTCTTCGTCTTCACAGAGCTCGATAAGTCCGCCCATGCCTTCAAGAACACCGGTAGAGGTATCCTTTATCCTGTCTTTTAGGATGGCTGCGCTTTCCTTGTCATACATGCATACCTTTTTAGGACTGAATTCACGAATCTGGGCTTCCATCGTGTCAACACTGCTGAAAGCTGAAAGCGATATTACCTCTATATCCTCATTGTAATGTCTTGCTATATCGAGTGTCTGGGTACCGATGGAGCCGGTAGAACCCAGAATGCATATCTTCTTCATCATCAAATTCCTCTACAGAAACAGGGTTATCAGAAAATATATGAGCGGTGCGGTAACTATAACGCTGTCAAATCTGTCCATGATACCGCCGTGACCCGGAATGAGTTTTCCGTAATCCTTTATATCAAAGTTTCTCTTGATGCCGCTTGCAACAAGATCACCGATCTGGCTGAAGATGCTTCCTACAGCACCGATAACTGCACAGATCCAGAGCTGGGATGCGCTGAAATCTATAACAAATATTAAGATCACACCATAGATTATGCCTGCAATGGCAGTTCCCACAACACCGCCGATCGAGCCTTCAATGGACTTTTTCGGGCTTAAAACGGGAGCAAGCTTATGCTTTCCGAACTTTACGCCCACAAAGTAAGCGCAGGTATCGCTTATCCATGCACATATGAATACAAACCATACGAGCCAGAATCCGTTCTCCTTGCATCTGGTCATATAGATATATGAAAACATGACGGGTGCATATATGACAGCAAAGAATGCGCCCATGAACAGTTCTGCCTTATAGCGCGGGAAGGTGAATACATATGCAGCCGCCATCAAAAGAAGCGACAGTATGATCCATACCGAAAAGAACTTTTCCGATAGCTGCATATAGACCATGACATAGTAGACTACTATTGATATATAGCCGATGAGTTCCAGTATGCCCGGCTTTATTCCGTTGCCATGAAGTCCAATGACTTTTGACAGTTCATAATATGCAATAAAGGATATGGCAAGAAGTATTCCCCACAAAAGTGCAGAGCCCACAAATATGCTCGCAAACGTTATCAGGAACAGAACAACTCCGCTGATGACACGTGTTTTCAAATCATTTACCTCGCAATAATTAAATCATGTATTAATAAATTCAAGCCTTTGATGAAAGTCCGCCGTACTTTCTGTCTCTGTTATTATAGGCTTCGATGGCCTTTTCAAGCTCTTTCTTGTCAAAATCGGGCCACGGCTTGTCACAGAAATAGAATTCAGAGTAGGCAAGCTGCCAGAGAAGGAAATTGGATATCCTCTGCTCTCCGCATGTCCTTATAAGAAGGTCGGGATCGGGATATTCTCCGGTATCAAGAGCCTCTGAGAGCATCTTTGAATCTATATCGTCAGCCTTGAGCGTACCTTCTTCAACCTGCTTTGCAAGCTTCTTGGCCGCTCTTGTTATCTCATCCCTGCCGCCGTAGTTGATGGCAATGGTAAAGTGAAGGCCAGTATTGTTCTTTGTAGCCTCTTCAAGATCCTCTATCTTTTCGCGTATATCCTCTGCAAGACCTGTCTTGTCGCCTATGACACGAACCTTCATGTTGTTCTTGTTTGCTCTCTTCTTGCAGTTGACCATGTAATTTCTTAGAAGCTTCATCAGAGCATCGACTTCTTCCTGGGGTCTTGACCAGTTCTCGGTCGAAAAGGCGTATACGGTAAAGTAGTTGATCCCCATGTTGTAGGTGATCTCGCACATATCCTCAACAACCTTTGCTCCCTGGACATGTCCCGCAGTACGCGGAAGGCCTTTTGCCTTTGCCCAGCGGCCGTTTCCGTCCAGTATTATGGCCACATGATTCGGTATGTTCATATCTTCTCCTAAATCGTTTAAAAACCAGAAAAAAGGGACACTCAAGTGTCCCTTTATCATATCACACTTTCATTATCTCTTTTGACTTATCATCTACAGCAGTATCGATGTCCTTGATGAATTTGTCTGTCATCTTCTGAAGCTGATCCTCGAGGTCCTTGATCTCGTCCTCGCTCACATCTTCCTTAGCAAGCTTCTTGAAAGCTTCATTGCCGTCTCTTCTGATATTTCTTACGGCTACCTTTGCATCCTCGCCTTTTTTCCTTATCTCCTTGGCAAGCTCCTTACGTCTGTCCTCTGTAAGCTCGGGGAATACTAGTCTTATTACAGCTCCGTCGTTTGAAGGAGTGATTCCTACGTCTGATGCAAGGATTGCTTTTTCTATCTCTTTGATAAGAGTCTTCTCCCAGGGAGCGATCTGGATCATTCTTGCTTCGGGAACGGATATATTTCCAACCTGCTGAATGGGAGTAGGTGTTCCGTAGTAGTTAACCTTTATCTTATCCAGAACATGCGGATTGGCTCTTCCTGCCCTTATCGTCTGATAATCTGCCAAAAGATAGTCGTATGCCTTCTGCATCTTTTCGTTGTAAACTTCGATTCTTGAATCCATTGATAACCTCCAATTTAGTAGTTTGTTTATACCGTAACCTTGGTTCCGTTAAAATTGCCCCTGATGGTGTTTACTATGCTGTTCTCATCATTGAGGTTGAATACCCACATTTCCTTCTTGTTGTCTCTTGCCATGATCGATGCCGTCATGTCGACAACCTGAAGATTCTTTGCTATTACTTCATCTATTGTGATCTCATCAAATTTCTTTGCATTAGGATTTGTCTTGGGATCCGAGTCATATACTCCGTCGACAGCCTTTGCAAGAAGTATTACATCGGCTTCGACCTCTATGGCTCTTAAGACTACACCTGTATCTGTTGAGAAGTAGGGATGACCAGTGCCTCCCGCAAAGAATACGACCTGTCCCTTTTCAAAGTACTTGTTTGCACGATCCTTGCTGAACAGCTTTGTGAATGCTCCTATCTCAAAAGGTGTCAGGATGTTTGTCATCATTCCGACGCTTCTGAATATCTCGGATACATAGATGCAGTTCATGACTGTTGCGAGCATTCCTATCTGATCGGCTTTTGTCCTGTCGATGTTCTCGCTGTTTCTTCCTCTCCAGAAGTTTCCGCCGCCTATCACTATACCGACCTGTGTGCCTTCATCGACTATCTGCTTTACCTGAAGGGCTACGCCTCTTACAGTTTCCTCGTCAAATCCCTGCTTTTTGTCTCCGGCAAGTGCCTCGCCGCTAAGCTTGAGCATGATACGCTTCATATTCATTTCCTTTCGTGACCGTTAATCTCTGAAGAATGCTGAAGGGCTGACATCCGCATAGCACTGTGAACACATACCCTCAACGGCTGCACCGTTGTTTATCTGTACGGCCTTTGATTTGATATTTCCCATAACGATGGCGGTAGAATCGAGGATTACAGGACCGTGTACGTCTATATCGCCCTTTATGGCACCCGATACAACGGCACTCGTTGCATATATGTTTCCTCTTACCACTGCCTTTGATCCGATCTTAATGGCGCCTGTGCTCATAAGATCACCGGTAACATTGCAGTTAGCCGCGATGATGTTGGATGCTTCGGCATTACCGTTTATCTCGCCTGTTATATTAAGCTCGCCGTATACCTTTACATTTCCGTTTACGCATCCCATGACATCAAGAGAACCGCTTGAGAGCATATCTCCGTTTATGGTCATGTTTGCTGTTACTACGGCAAGTTCGTCTGTTGCCTGGTATTCATCCTTGGGGCTTGCTTCAAATGAAGGCTTGCTCTCATGTGTCGGTCTGCTCTCGTAAACAGGCTCCTCTATCTTTGGCATATGAACCTCAGGTACGGGTTCAGGCTCTTCTTCAACAACAGCTGCTTTAGCCATTGCTGCCTTTGCCGCAAAGCTCATCTCTTCCGAAGCGGAAAATCTCTGGGAAGGAGCCTCCTCATATCTTGATTCGCTTTCTTCCGCATTGGCGGCTACCTGATCAAGGAATGAACCGAGTGCTTCCTCTATCTGCGGAACCTCTTCGTCTGCCTCTTCGATCTCGGTATGGTCTATACCCATAGACTCTTCGGCAGCTGCAAATACATCAAGCTCACTCTCTTCCTTTAAAGGCTTTTCATCAACAGCCTTGTCCTCACCGGCCAGTTCACTTACTGCCAGTGATAAATCTTCTTTCAGATCCTGAAAAAAACCCATCTGATCTTCCTCCGTAACTAATCTCTATTCTTCTTCAAATACCGGTGACAGATGCTGTACCGGCTGGGTGTCGTCATCTATCGGCAAGATATCACAGTCGCCTCTTGCCTTTATGCCTTCGATTATACCGGGCAGGGCCGCTACCGTGGCATTCTTTTCCGCGGCGTCATGCATGAGTACTATCGCAGTCTCATGTGCATCGATCCCTGAAAGAACATTTGCGGTTATCGTTGCTGCACTCGGTGCGGGACTCGTTGCATCCTGGCTCGATATGTTCCAGTCAAAGTATTCATAGCCTTTTTCATGCATGAGCGCACAAAGATCGCTCATCGCCACTGAACTTACACTGTTGCTCGATCCGCCCGGAAATCTTAAGTATCTGGCCTCTATCCCTGTCGTTTCTTTTATATATGTGCTCAGTCTGTCGATATCGGCAGTAAAGCTTTCGTTTGAGCTGTATATATCACGGTATACATGAGAATAGGAGTGCATACCTATCGTATGTCCCCTGTCTGCTATCTCCTTATACCACTCGGGATGCTTTTGGGCCTGATATCCGGTCACAAAGAATGTGGCCTTTACATCATATTCATCCAGGATATCAAGTATCTTTTCCGTATTTGAACTGGGTCCGTCATCGAATGTAAGATATACCTTCTTGTTTGACGATTCCTCGATCTGCGCTTCCTTTACAGGCTCTGCCGCCTGATTTGACAATAGATCCTCTTCTTTTATCACCTGATCGGATCTGTCTGCGATCATCGAATCAAGTGCCTCGTCTGCTGAACTCTTTAACATGTATGTGAGCTCGAGCTTTGAGACCTGATCACTCAGTTCATCTACCTTTTTATCAAGCCGCGTGACATATATAAGTGCCGTAGTACTTATGATCAGCGGTGTTATGATCATTACAAGAAACAGTGTTACCAGAAAACCTTTTATAAAATTAACACGTTTCCGTCTTGAGACGGACAAATTGTCATCACTCATAGATTAATTGCAAAACACTCCGAACTTATTATACAAATGATACACGTCTTTTGCAATAAACGAATGGTTAAATTTAAAATACCACCCGTTCTTTAAATCAGAGCGGGTGGCACGTTAAATTAGGTATTATTTTATAACAAGACAGCCGTCATTTACATCTATGACCACCTTGTCTCCGTCTTTGGCTCTTCCTTCTAAGATCGCCTTACCGACCAGGGTCTCGATATGCTTCTGGATGAATCTCTTAAGAGGTCTTGCTCCGTATACGGGATCATATGCCTGATCAACGATAAAGTCTGTTGCCTTGTCGGTAAGCTTTATCTCAAGCTCCCTGTCAGACAGCCTCCTGTTAAGATCGGCTATTATAAGACCGACGATGTTGCTTATATTGTCCTTTGTCAGCGGCTTAAACATAATTATCTCATCTAATCTGTTTAGAAACTCGGGTCTGAAGCTTGCCTTCAGCTCCTCGTTAACAGCCTCTGCGGCTTCATCGGTGATATTTCCGTTTTCGTCTATTCCCTCTAAAAGATACTGGGCTCCGATGTTGCTGGTCATTATAAGGATAGTATTCTTAAAGTCTATCAGTCTTCCCTGTGAATCGGTTATACGACCGTCATCAAGTACCTGAAGAAGCGTATTGAACACATCGGGATGAGCCTTTTCGACCTCATCAAAAAGAATGACAGAATACGGCTTTCTCCTTACAGCCTCAGTGAGCTGACCGCCTTCCTCGTATCCTACATATCCGGGAGGAGCTCCGATCAGTCTGCTTACTGAAAACTTCTCCATATATTCACTCATATCGAGTCTTATCATGTTGTTCTCGTCATCAAACAGACACTCTGCAAGTGACTTTGCAAGCTCTGTCTTTCCGACACCGGTAGGTCCCATAAAGAGGAATGAACCGATGGGCTTTCCGGGATCCTTTATACCTGCCTTGCTCCTGATAATGGCTTCCGTTACCTTTGTAACGCCCTCATCCTGACCTATGACTCTCTTATGAAGTTCCTCATCAAGATGAAGAGTCTTGTTTCTCTCGGATTCGTTAAGCTTAGAAACAGGTATGCCTGTCCAGCGCGATACTATCCTTGATATCTCGTCTTCCTCCACAGCCTTGTGAACGAGTGAGAGTTCCTTGTTCTCGTTATCCTTCTTTGTCTGTTCAAGCTGTTTTTCAAGTTCGGGTATGGTGCCGTATATCAGTTCAGACTGCTTTGCTAGATCGCCCTGGCTGTTTGCTATGTCAAGAGCTGTCCTTGCTGCATCTATCTGTTCTCTGAGTTCATTTTCCTTATCAACGCTGTTCTTTTCATTCTCCCAGCGTGCATTGAGTGAATCGAGCTGTTCATGCATGTCGGCAAGCTCTGCTTCAAGACTCGACAATCTGTCCTTACTTGCCTTGTCATCCTCTTTTTTAAGAGCCATGGCCTCGATCTCAAGCATGTTTACCTTACGCTGAAGCTCATCTATCTCGGTGGGTTTTGAATCCATCTCGGTCTTGACAAGAGCGCATGCCTCATCAACAAGGTCTATTGCCTTGTCTGGAAGGAATCTGTCTGATATATATCTGTCAGATAAAACTGCTGCTGCAACAAGAGCATTGTCCCTTATCTCGACACTGTGGAATACCTGATATTTCTCCTTTAAGCCTCTGAGGATGGAGATGGTCTCCTCGACTGTAGGCTCATCGACCATGACAGGCTGGAAACGTCTGGCAAGAGCAGCATCCTTTTCGATATACTGCCTGTACTCGTCAAGAGTGGTCGCACCTATGCAGTGAAGCTCACCTCTTGCAAGCATGGGCTTAAGCATGTTTCCGGCATCCAAGGCTCCATCTGTCTTTCCTGCACCCACGATGGTATGCAGCTCATCTATGAAGAGTATTATCTCGCCGTCACTCTTTTTAACTTCATCAAGAACGGCCTTTAATCTTTCCTCAAATTCTCCTCTGTACTTTGCACCCGCGACAAGTGCTCCCATATCAAGAGAGAATATCTTCTTGTTCTTAAGCCCGTCGGGTACGTCTTCCTTTGCAATACGCTGTGCAAGACCTTCAACGACTGCGGTCTTACCTACACCGGGTTCACCGATAAGAACCGGATTGTTCTTTGTCTTTCTTGAAAGTATCCTTATGGAATTTCTTATCTCGTCATCCCTTCCGATAACGGGATCCATCTTTCCGCTCTTTGCCTTTGATACGAGTTCTATACCGTATTTTTCGAGTACATCGTATGTAGCCTCGGGATTATCGCTTGTTACTCTCTGATTTCCTCTTACAGACTGCAGGGCCATCAGAAATCTTTCCCTGGTTATTCCGTACTCTGTAAATATAGCCTTTAATTCCTTATTGGGATATTTGATCATGGCAAGGAACAGATGCTCTACCGCAACATATTCATCGCCCATGGCTTTCATCTCGTCCTCGGCCATGGTGAGAGCCTTGTTTAGATCTGCTCCGACATATGTCTCACCGCCAGAAACCTTAACTCTCTTTTCAATGGATTTCTCCGCCCTGTCGCAGAAATGCTCGACGTTGATCTCCATTTTTTCGATAAGGCTCTTTATCAGGCTGTTGTCAAGTTCAAGAAGAGCAAACAGAAGATGCTCCTGTTCTATCTCCTGATTTCCGTATCTCACTGCCAGGCTCATACTGTCATTTATCGCCTGCATGGACTGCTGTGTAAACTTATTGATATTCATAAAGCCTCACCTCCTCAGACTCCAATATATCACCATGAATTCTTTAATCAATTAACAAACCTTGAAATAAATATAAACTATTTATTAAGGCAGAAGATCATAGATAAGCTGTGCCTTTTTCCTGTAGTCTGTTGCAAGCTTTGAATGCCAGTTTTTTATAAGATCGAGGTTGCCTTCAACTGCTGCCTCTTCAAGAGCCTTTGCCCTGTCAAATACCTGCTTGTCACCTACTGTCCTTGCTGTGCTCTTTAGGGCATGAACCTTTATCTCATAGGTCTTCCAGTCTTTTGCCTTGATCGCTTCGTCAAGCTCCTTTATCCTGGTCTCTGAAGACTTTGCATAGTCACTTAATATCTCTTTATAGAATGCCTCGTCCTTTCCACAGAACGCCAGACCTTCCTTTGTTGAGACCCCGTTATCATCAAGAGTCTTAAGTACAAAGGCCATGTCTATCTTATCTTCCTGCATCCTGGTTTCATCAGCAGGAGCAAACTCAAGGATGTCATCATCTGCAGGTTCAACTTCAAGTGTATCTGATTCAGTCGCTTCATCATCTCTTTGTCTGTACTCGACTATTCTTTCATCCAGATATTTGCCGAGAGTATTTTCAAGCACCTTGACTTCGACAGGCTTTGAAAGATAATCATCAAATCCCGAAGACAGGTAGAGATCTCTTGCACCGACGACTGCATTTGCGGTTAACGCGATCACCTTGCAGTCCTTTCCTATGAGAGAATCCTCTCTTGCCTTCTTAAGAGTCTCTATACCGTCCATCTTGGGCATCATATGATCGAGTAGAATGATGTCATACTCATTCTGCCTCATCTTATCGAGTGCCTCTTCGCCGCTTTCAGCCATATCGGGTTTTATGCCGTTTAGCTTTAATAGATTAGCGATTACCTTTAAATTCATCTCATTGTCATCGACAACGAGCAGGCGGGCTTTGGGAGCATACAGATATGTTGTCTCATCCTTTTTCTTTGCAGCTTCCCTTGCCTTTAGTTCATAGTCGCCTATGGGCTTAAGATCAATGATTGTCTGTTCAACTTCAAAGGAGAATTCGCTTCCTTTTCCGTATTCACTCTCTACTTCAAGTTTTGAACCCATCATGTCAAGGAGTCTTGTAACGATCGCCATGCCAAGACCCGTTCCCTCAATGTTCCTGTTTCTGGTCTCATCAAGTCTGGTGAATGATTCAAAGAGTCTTTCTATATCTTCCTTCTTTATTCCTATACCGGTATCCTTTACCCTTACGGCAAGGTTTACGGTCTCATCCTTTACCTTGTTTCCGCTTATATAAAGGTCAACCCTTCCCTGTTTGGTATATTTAACTGCGTTGGTAAGCAAGTTTACTATTACCTGGCTTATCCTCATGTCATCACCAAACAGCGCAGAGGGAAGGTTTGGATCTATATGAGCCTCAAATTCAAGGCCCTTGTCCTCTGCTCTCTGTGAGATCGAATTTATGACATTTTCTATCATCGCAGCCGTGTCATATCTGACAGGGCTGATCTCCATCTTTCCTTCCTCGATCTTTGAAAAATCAAGAATCGTATTGATCAGTCCCAGAAGCGTCTTTCCTGCAGACTGGATATTTGATGCATAGTCCTTTATCTGATTATCCTTGCTTTCTCTTAGGATCATCTCATTCATTCCGAGAACTGCATTAATGGGAGTCCTTATCTCATGAGACATCTGTGCAAGGAAGATAGACTTTGCCTTTCCGGCATTAACCGCGGTCTCAGCTGCCTCGACAAGCTTTTCGTTTGTCTCCTCCTGCCATCCGATGAATCTGTTGATCATGATGAATACGGTGATGATCGATACGGCAAGCATCACAAGGAAGATGAATGCCATGGCAAGAAGTGTTCCGTATATGCTCCACCAGTTCTGAACTACTATTACGGTAAAGCCTGACAGGCTGCTCTTTTCGGCGCAGCATGCGACATATCTTCCGTCATAGTCACGCATTCTGAACACGCTTCCCTTGTGGTAGACTTCGGCATACTCGGTATCCTCGATATTTACGCTCTTTTCATCGCTCATCTCGTATTTCTTGTCGGGATGGTTGATGATGGTTCCGTCCTGGTCGACCATGAATGCGTAGCCTTCCTCGTTGTAGCTGTCATCAAGTACGTCGATGAGCTTGTCGATGAAACAGTCTATGGCGAATATTCCTAAGAAATCTCCTTCATTGGAATATACGATCCTTGAGAAAGTGATACAGTAAAGTCCTGTCTGGGCATCAAAGTAAGGTGCCGAGATACTGTATCCGTCTCCGGAACGCTCGGTATCGAGATACCACTGTCTCTCCTCAACCCTGTAGTCGGGATCGGGTACCCAGCCGTTGTTCATTATAACGGGATGCTCGTTATACGGGTTTGCCATGTAGCAGAAGCTCATCTCGCTGTAGTTCTTTGCGACATCGTTAAGCCACTTGACGGCATCATCGTAATCATCCATTACAGAAGGATCGGCTACTATGACATCGGTGAACATTCGCAGTATGCTCTGCTGCTGCAGCATCCACTGGGAAAGTTCGCTGTTATATCTGTCAGCCTCCCTGTTTATCCTTGTAGCTCCCCATTTGGTCGCCGTACCAAGACACAGGATCAGTCCGACAAGCAGTGCTCCTATCATGATGCCTATGATACCGTTTCTTATATATCTGCTCGATGCCGATACCTTTCTTGTTTCCTTTCTCTTGATATCAGCTTCGTCAAGATCGGATCTAAGTATGCTCGAATAAGAAAAGAGGTTATCCATCTTTTCCTGCAGTCGTTTTCCGGCTTCCCTCAGCTCCCTTATCTCATCATCCGGGCCTGTCGACTGGCCCTTTAGCGATCTGTCGCTTATCTTTAAGATGTCATCAAGAGGCTTTCTTAGATCTCCCGAAAGACCCGAGATAAAGTTTTCCGTTGCAGCTAAAGTGTTTTCCGCCTTTGCCTGGTTGTTTACACTCACCATGTAGAAAACTACTATTACCATGACCATTAAAAGGTCTATGGCACCCAACATTATCATCTGCTTATAGATCTCTGCATAGAAGGATCCGCTCGCAACGCTAAGGATGAGCTGCCAGTCATTGTTTGTCTCGCTGCTGAAGATGATCCTCTTGCTGCCTGCTATCTTTACATCAAACGAACGGTGCTCGTTTGAAGCTACGACTCTGTCAAATATATCAACATACTCGGGCAGAACGTCATTTAATTTCTCGCCCTGGTAGTCTGTCTCGGAACAGCCCACGATCGTTCCTTCCTTTGTAACGATCATGGCAAACTGCTCGTTACTGTTACCCATCCTCTCGATGGTATCCTGAACCTTTGAAAGGGTAAAGTCCATCGCGGTTACTACATTTCCGTCAGATAAGATATTTGAAAGCGTAAAGCAGATATCACCCGTTGCCGCATCTATGTAGGGCTCGGATATATATATCATGTCGGGATTCTGCTTTGCACCCGTATACCATACACGCTCCACGGCATGATACTGGGAAGGCATGTCAAAATCGGGTATGATGGTCCAGTTTGTGGAAGCCGCATAGACATTGAAGCAGTTGCCTCCGCTGAGATCATAGTAGTACTGCTTCTGCTCCTTGATATAATCCTCGACCTCTGCAAGATCCGCCTTATCGTTCATGAGCTGCTCTATGCCCATGGAGAATCGAAGCAGATTTCCTTCCGCATCGGATATGGTCTCCTGAAGATCGCCCTTTATGCTGTCTATCTGAATGGTACCGATCTTGCCTGTCTGATCGGTTCCGGCATGATATATGACATTGATGTTTATGGTTATTACTGTGATAAAGATCAGAGCTATTATGACTATGAAGCTCGTGCTGATCCTTCTAGTCTTGTTCTTTCTCTCGCCTGTTCTTTTGTCTTCCAGAAGGAGCATGAAGCCGAGAAAGCCGATAGACTCAAAGAAAAGCTCAACGGGGATCGAAAAGATTCCCTGTACGACTATGCCTAGAATGGCAATGGAAATAAGGGTTAGAGTGGATGATCTGTCCATCCTTGAGAGTCTGTTCTTGTATTTAAAGAAATATACGACACCTATCAGGATGTATATGGCAGCTATGGCATACAGTATCCAGATAAAGTCACCCCTTGAATATTTGAGATTTTCATCTATATAGAATAAATACTTTGTAAAGGGATTTATAAAGATCAGTATCTCACCAAAGATACAGGGAAGAGCAAAGCCTATAAAGAAGCCTGCAGACTTCTCCCTTGCGATCCCTGTCATGTTCAGGATATATAGAGTGAACATGAAGGAGAGAATGTTGTGGCATATAAAGTATGACTCGTTTAATGAATTTAAGATAAACGCGCTTGAAAATGTCAGATAATCCTCGGCTGTTACCTCCAAAACAGATGACAGTGCTGATATCATGAGCGTGATTAACAGCATGAGATATGAAAAATGCTGGCTCTGCAGCTTTTTGCCTATCCCTTTCGGGAAGGGTATGTAAAGCTCCCTTCTGTTCTTTATGCAGTCTATCAGACAAAACAGCGCTATCACAAATGCGCTTATCTCCAAGATGATCTCATTCATTCTAAATCATTCCCCTATGCTCTATAGCTTTCCTTCGGTCCCAGATACGAATACGGCATCTGTAATCCTTCTCTTGACAAGATGATCTTGTCAAATGACACGTTCGGGCTTCCCGCATGAATGTAAATGCAGTTTTTTCCCTTTTTGAGCGTGATCCTGCTTCTTATCCTTCTTACGTTGTCAAGTACGCCGTCACACCACTGCGGGCAGGTATGTCCCGCATAGAAATCCTTTTCAACCGCATTAAGAGCGATCTTTTCGCCTTCGTTGGCCGATATGTAAAGGATCATGTCATCACCCTTTACAACGGGATTTCTTGAAAGGACGTCCACTTCAACGTTATAGACACCGTCACTGTTTGCGATTACATCGTATCTCAGGCTTGGAGCATTATCATCGCCGCGATAATCCTTTGTAACGGGATAGCATTTGACAGCATTTTTCTCTCTTCCCAGATACTTTATTATCTTGTAGCCGTCTCTCTGGCTCGAGCCTTTTGATTCATTGTAGTGATCGGCCATTATGCTTATAATGCCGCTGCTCTCAAAAAAGGCATCGCCTCTTGGCTGAGGTATCGGAGCCGCAAGCAGTCTTGCTTCAAAGGATGTGGTGTCTCCGTTATCGAATTTTATGTTAACCTTAAGGCGTGCTTCCTCAGCGTTATTTAGCTTGGTTTTGTCACATTTAAGTCCTATGACTGATCTCGCATTGTTTGTTATGTCAACCTTTTCAGGTGTCTTTGTTATCTCAAGCCAGTCCTTGTCGGATATGACTTCATATTCAAAGCCCACATCACCCCTGCTGTCTATGTAGATGCATGTCTCATCGGTATCGCCCGCTGTCATATCCGCATTGTACATGGGCTTTCCGAACTGCCAGTGATCTCCGTATGTCTGACCAGTGCCGTTTTTGAAATATGCAAATATCTTTGGCTTGTGTATGGGATTAACATATACGGAAAGAGGATATCCCCAGTCATAGTCATCCCAGGTCCTAAGCCCGGTATGGCCCGATTCCATCATGTGTATCCATTTGCCGTCAATAAATGAGTTGTACTCATCTATTATATCTCCCATGAGTTTTGTTCTCTCACTTGCCCTGTCGGCATAGATATTTGCGCTGATGCTCCTGTTCTTTGCAAGGAATGCGTTTATCCCTGCTTCAAGCTGCATCAAAAGAATGTTTAGGCTTGCCTTTATCTGATAGTAGAACATGCTCATATAGGCAGTCTTTGCACTGCCGTCTATCTCATCCTTAAGCTCTTCGCATATCTTAAGCAGCTCTTCTGCTTCCTCCATTACACGCTCACTCTCGTTAAAGCTCACGGGAGCATATGTGAATGATGATAGAGATTCGGGTTTTCTAAGTGCATTGTATCTTGTAGCGCCTTCGATCAGCTTTAAGAGCTTATCCTTGCACTCTGACATATCTGCATGGAAGTGCTTGTCTATCCATTCGCTCACAAATGTATCTATCATATCGGGAGCGCTCCATGTCTCGTAGTCATACGCAAGAGCCATGAAATACGTGAGAGGATACTCGTTGCCCTTAAGATCTCCGACGTTTACTATCCATTCTCTCTTAACGCCGTACTCGTATGCCTGTGTCATCTGCTCCCAGATCTTTGAAAGCCTGCTCGTATTCTGCCATTCGTAGCTTATAGGCCCTCCGTGGTAATCGAAATGATAGTACATTCCGTATCCGCCCGGATGATCTCTTTCATCTTCTTTCGGAAGTCCCCTGGTATTTGCCCAGTTATCGTCACTGAGCAAGAAGATGACATCCTTGAGTTCATCCCAGTCCTTTAGTCCTTCACAGTTCTCATCTCCGTAGTAGTAGTCTTCCACTTCCTTGTAGATCGCAAGGACTCTCGGGATCTTTTCAAGGTCTTCATTTACACACTCCTTTATAAGCTTATGCTGGGTAAGTATCGCATCCTTTACTACCTTTATGTTGTCAGCCATCGTGGCATCCTCGCCAAGAAGCTTTGAGTCTGCTTCACCGCGCATGCCTATGGTTATGAGATTTTCAAATTTCTTGTTCCTTAAAAGACCGTCACGCCAGAATGCCGTTATGGCTTCCTTGTTCTCTGTAAAGTTCCATGCATTGCTCTGTCCGTACTGGCTGTATATATGCTGCCATTCCTCTCCGGCGCGGCACAGCGGTTCATGATGGGATGTACCCATGATGATGCCGAGCGTATCTGCAAGTCTGGCACTCTCAATGCCCGGTCCGTCCTCGGAAAAAGTTGATGTCCACATGGCGGGCCATAAAAAGTTTCCTCTCATCCTTAAAAGGAAGATGAAGAGCTGTCTGTAGCATTTGGCATTGAAGCCTCCGAATCTGTCACGGCTCCATCCTCCGAATGCGGGCCATTCATCGTTTATAAAGAAGCCTCTGTATTCGACCGAGGGCTGCTTTGAAACAAATATGCCTTCGCTTATCTCCTTAAGAGATTTGTCTTTTTCAAAGAACTCTTTAGTTAACATAACATCGCTCTGTTTTAGAGGGATACTGTCACCCATATATACAAGGGATGTAACGCCTATGGCCTCTGATATCTCAAACATGCCGTAGATGGTTCCGCGCTTGTCCGATCCTGCCACTATAAGTACTTGACCGGTTCGGTCAGCATCTATATTTGCAAACTCGGTCTCAAATATCATAAAGCTTTCCTTCTTATCCTTTATGACACTTGTGTCGATAAGTTCCTTTTCTTCCAGGGCGCTTAGAATGGCGCTCTTTCCTACAGTGGCAAATACGATAACGCGATCATCCATGCACTCAAATGTAAAGGCTGCGATGTAGGGTCTCTTGTCGCATACGCTCTCTATATCGTCAGCTATCACATCAGCTATTCTCTTTACGCCCTCATCGGCACTGTCCTCGACAAGAAGCTCGGCCGAGATGTTGTTTTTAATGATATCAAAATTCATGCAGATCCCTTCCTGTGTGAATTCCAACTGTATGTTTTCATTATTTATGTAAACCGCTATCCAAGCAGTTTCTTAAGTTCGTGATAGAGTCTTGAAACGGGAAGACCGACAACATTAAAGTAGTCTCCCGATATCTTTTCAATATATTTTGCAAAGCCTCCCTGTATGCCGTAGGCGCCTGCCTTGTCCAGAGGCTCCCCGCTGTCGACATAGGCAGTTATCTCATCTTCGTCCAGATCGTATACGCTCACTCCCGTTCTTTCAAAGAAGCTGTGCTCTCCTACCCTTCCGTCAGATGACATGAATACAAAGCTCACACCGGTATATACGCTGTGCTCCTTGCCAGAGAGCTTTTTAAGCATGAGGATCGCCTCATCATCATCCTTTGGCTTTCCCAAAATCTCATCGTCCACGGCTACGATTGTATCCGCTCCTATGATTATAAGATCCCTGTCGCTTGCTATATCGGAATGCTTTTCATTGTATGCCTTTATCATCGATGCCACATCAAGCGCCTTTTGAAGCGAAAGCTCCATGCAGACTTTTTCGGGATCTGTACTTGTGATCTTTTCCTCGCATGCAGATACGCAGATCTCAAATTCAAAGCCTGTCTGTTCCAAAAGCTGTTTGCGGCGCGGTGAACCCGATGCCAGTATTATCTTGTATGAATCAAACATAGTCAGTCCTCTTTTTGCCCTACCTTTTAGTATACTAAATATCTCAAATATATGCTAGAATATGCCTATGGATATTTTTGATTACATGAGGGAAACAAATAAGGAAAAGGAATCTCCCCTGGCAGCCAGACTTCGTCCTTCAACTCTTGATGAGGTTGTGGGCCAGGAGCACATAATAGGCAAAGACAAGCTGCTGTATCGTGCTATCAAGGCCGACAAGCTGAGCTCTGTAATCTTTTACGGACCTCCCGGTACCGGAAAGACGACACTCGCAAAAGTCATTGCAAATACGACAAGCAGTGAGTTCATGCAGATAAATGCGACTACTTCGGGAAAGAAGGATATGGAGGATGTCGTTGCAAAAGCAAAGGACATAGCCGGCATGTACGGCAAGAAGACTATCCTCTTTATAGATGAGATACACCGCTTCAACAAGGCCCAGCAGGACTACCTTCTTCCCTATGTGGAGGACGGTACCATCATCCTTATAGGCGCCACCACGGAAAATCCCTACTTTGAGGTAAACGGGGCTCTCATCTCCCGTTCACATATATTTGAATTAAAGCCGTTAAGCATTGAGAACATAAAGACTCTTATAATGCGTGCCATCACAAGCGATAAAGGCATGGGTGCATACAATGCGGATATAACCGATGAAGCACTAAACGGCCTTGCCGATATCTGTGACGGCGATGCAAGACATGCATTAAATGCGATAGAGCTTGCGATCCTAACAACGGATAAGTCAGATGACGGAAAGGTCCATATAACACTTCCGATAATAGAAGACTGCATCCAGAGACGCGTCATGAGATTTGACAAGACCGGAGACAATCACTACGATACGATCTCCGCATTTATAAAGAGCATGCGCGGTTCGGATCCCGATGCTGCCGTATACTATCTTGCAAAGATGATAGAGAGCGGCGAGGATGTGAAGTTCATAGCGCGCAGGATCATGATATGTGCCAGCGAGGATGTGGGCAATGCGGATCCGCAGGCTCTCCAGGTGGCTGTTGCTGCCGCTGCCGCAGTGGAAAGAGTCGGCTGGCCCGAATCAAGCATCATCCTGTCTCAGGCTGTTACATATGTGGCGACCGCTCCAAAGAGCAACGCTGCGGTATGCGCGATCGAAGAAGCTCAAAGTGCTGTAAGAGAAACAGGCAATCTGCCTGTTCCCGTTCATCTGCAGGATGCTCACTACAAAGGAGCAGCAAAGCTTGGTCACGGCATAGGCTATAAATATGCACATGACTACAAGAATAACTATGTAAAACAGCAGTATCTGCCTTATGAGCTGTCCGGCAAGGAATTTTACAGACCGTCGGATAACGGCTATGAAGTAAAGATAAAGGAACACATGAAAAAGCTTAAAAAAGAAGCCGAGTGATCCTACAGACTGTCCCATTTGAGTGAGATCAGATCTACGATCTTTTGATCGATCTTTGGAATCTTTTTTACATTTTCGTTTAATGTCTTTCTTATACCCTCGACAGCACTCTCTCCGAGGCTGTCATAGCCGATGAAGGACTCTTTTTTATCGTAATAGAACTTGATGTCTTTTGCTATGTTGTTTGAACTGCTCATATCATACTGCCTTGCCAGTATCTTTCCTTCTTTAAGGTATGATTCCATAAGATCTTCCTTACCCATGACCGCACAGATATAGGCTTTCATTACAAGAAAGAGCGCCTCGAATTTTGAAAGATATCCTGTTTCCTTTGTTTTGAACATCCTTATTAGCGTCAGTGAGTTTTCGCACAGTTCAAAGGCTGAATCTGTGCTTTTTTTATCTTTCCTCATCGTAAGAGCCATCATCATATAGCTTGCGCAGTTTAAAAGCCCGAACAGATTTTTTATGATCCCTTCTGTACTGCACTTTAAAGACTCGTCTGTTTCACCCATCTTCAGATAAGTAAAAGCCATGACAGCATCGCTTATCCCCGCGAAGTTGTTTTCCTTAAATATCTTTATCGCCTTTTTCTCATCAAAAAACGCATAGCATGAAGCGATATTTAAGTTTATGGTAAATTCATTTATCCTGGGATCGTCATTCTGTGACAGATGATCCTTTGCATCCTCATACAGCTTTATAGCCTGTCTGGCTGCCTTCATATCCTCTTTTTCAAGCGCCATCAACTGATACAGTGATGCCGATGTATAGCATATCAGAAAATTATGAGGATATCTTGTAAGAGCATCCCTTGATACAGTCAAAGCCTCATCAAACTTATGCATTCCAGAAAGCTCATATATCTGATCTACTATATCCTTTATCTTTTTTGAAGAGATATCATATCCAAGGAGTGCATCGATCGATACATCAAAAAAATCCGCAAGTATGGCGATAGTCTCTATATCGGGGGTGTTGCTCGCACTCTCCCACTTGGAGACTGCACCTACGCTCACATCAAGTATCTCGGCAAGCCTCTCCTGTGTCAGTCCCTTTTCCTTCCTCAGTTTTTTTATATTCTCATGCAGTCTCAGCTTCATATATGTTTCCTTTCTTAATATCAAGTGCCGGATTTAGGATGATGAATACAAGCACAAAGATCATCATCAGTATGCCGCACATCATTATGATCTCATCTGTTTCAAAATATGACTTTAAAAGTCCGACTATCATGGAGGTCACCGGGATAGCCGCAGTCGATGCTGCCACAAAGACTGCTGAGGACCTTGCTATGAACCTCTTGTCAACGATCGATATGAACCTTATGTTTGCTACTCCCGACATTAACGTGGCGCTGCATGTCATCACTAAAAAGCAAAGAGCAGCCGAGAGATATTTTAAGATCTCTGCTTCAAATATCTTTGAGGCGATTGATACAGCGATGATCCCGCTTCCAAGGATCGTGCAGAAATATATGACGATCTTTTTTGCACTTAATTTGCGTGACACAACAGGTATGAGTGATGCTCCAAGTATCGCGCCTGTTGATCCAGCCATGCCTATAACGCTCAGCAGAGAGCTGTCCATCTTAAAGCACTCGCTAACAATGGGCGCCTGAAGCGAATTTATCGGTACAAGGATGATATTTAAGATGACAGCTAACAGGATATAATTTATCATCACAGGTTCATTTCTTAAATATCTTATCCCTTCCTTTAATGAAACAAGATATGATCCATTTGATACAGAAGCATTCTTTTGTTCGCTTTTATTGCATCTGATCGATAAAACGATAAAAGCCGAGATGATAAATGTGATGATATCTATGATCATCACAAAGCTTAGACTGACTTTGGCTATTATGATGCCTGCAAGTCCTGTTCCGAGCATTGTAACCGCACCGCTTACCATTGAATTTAAGCTCATTGCCTTAGTCAGGTCCTCATTTTTTACGATCATCGGGATAAATGAAGTTGATGCCGGCATGTTAAATGATTCTATCGTCGATACCGCTATCGTAAATGCAGCCATCACCCATCCGTTTGCATGACCCGAAACAAACATAGCAAGAAATGATGTTAAGAGCAACGCTCTTAAAATATGCGTAAATACTATGACGTTTTTCTTGTTTAGTCTCTCGACCACTGCCCCTGCAAAAGGCGAAACGATGACATTGGGCAATATATTGAGTCCGAATACGATCGCCGACCATGCACCGTTTTGCGTGATCTTATAGACAAGCCATGCAAATGCGACCGCATCGAGCGAATCTCCGAATCTGTTGACTGCCGTTGAGATGAGCAGCCTTCTGTAATCTGTCTTACTTAAAAGTTTTCTGTAATCTGTCTTCTTATCAGCCATAAACATTTACCTCTTTTCTTTTTTTGTTTATGACTTGATTCTATCCTTTCCACTGTTTGATTTTAACATACTATATGTACATTTAGTAAAGAAATTATTTTCCATTCTGGAAAGTTTTAATTCGGACAAAAAAATAAGGCCGTGTCTTAGGACACAGCCTTAGCTTATTTCACTTATTTAATGCATGCCTTTACTGCTTCAGCGACCTTTACGGCTACCTGGGGATCGAATGCCTCAGGCATCACATTGTCTTCGCTAAGCTTATCTTCGGGAACAAGATCAGCTATAGCGAGTGCAGCTGCAAGCTTCATCTCCTCTGTGATCTGTCTTGCTCTTCCTTCGAGAGCTCCCTTGAAGATTCCGGGGAATGCTACAACGTTGTTTACCTGGTTGGGGAAATCACTTCTTCCCGTACCGACAACACGTGCACCGGCTGCCTTTGCTTCATCAGGCATGATCTCGGGTACCGGATTTGCCATAGCAAAGATGATTGAATCCTTGTTCATTGTCTTTACCATGTCAGCTGTAAGTGTTCCGGGGCCTGATACACCGATGAATATATCTGCATTCTTTATTACATCTGCAAGCTTGCCCTTTTCATCAGCAGGATTTGTTATCTTTAGCATTTCCTTCTTAGAGCTGTTTAAATCTGTTCTCTCAGAGCTTATAGCACCGCTTCTGTCGCAAAGGATCGCTGTCTTGAATCCGTAGCTTAAAAGGAGCTTTGTGATAGCAACACCGGCAGCACCTGCTCCGTTTACTACTATCTTGCAGTCTTCCTTCTTCTTGTATCCTATTACCTTTAAGGCATTGATTATTCCGGCCAATACAACGATCGCTGTTCCGTGCTGGTCATCATGGAATACCGGTATGTCAAGAGTTGCCTTTAATCTTTCCTCTATCTCAAAACATCTGGGTGCCGAGATATCCTCAAGATTTATTCCGCCGAATGTCGGAGCAAGATATGTTACTGCTTTTATTATCTCTTCCGTATCCTGTGTATCAAGGCAGATCGGAACAGCGTTAACGCCTCCGAACTCCTTAAAGAGAACCGCCTTTCCTTCCATAACGGGCATAGCCGCTTCGGGACCGATGTTTCCGAGTCCGAGTACTGCGCTTCCATCACTTACTACTGCAATGGTGTTTGCCTTCCATGTATACTTATAGGCCGCTTCCTTGTCCTCTGCTATAACCTTGCAGGGTTCAGCAACGCCGGGAGTATATGCAAGTGCAAGATCCTCTCTTGTCTTTACCTTGCTCTTTGCGACCGTATCAAGTTTTCCGTTCCACTGTTCATGAAGCATTAAAGCTTTTTCTGCTGTTGTCATTTATCAATACCTCTGTTTTCTAAAATAACCTAAAACCACCTTGACTATCATAAACTAATCGCTATGCGTAATCAAGACTTATTATTAACATACTCGCGGATTATCTCTTCCTCGCAGAAGTATGTCTTTACACCTTTGACATCCTGGTATGTCTCATGGCCCTTTCCGATAAGCGCTACGATATATCCGGGCTTGGCCGTATCGATGAGATGCTCGATGGCTTCCTTTCTGTCAAGGATTATCTCGTATTTTCCGTTGTATGCATCAAGTCCGACGATTATATCGTTATTGATGTTCTCTATCTCCTCATAGCGGGGATTATCCTCTGTAAGGATGGTAAGATCGGCATATTTGCCTGCAGCGGCTCCCATGTCGTATCTTCTCTGCTTAGGCTTGTTGCCTCCGCCTCCGAAAAGACAGATGAGCTTTTCGGGCTTGTATCCTTTGAGCATGCTGAGAAGACTTTCCATACTGAGAGCATTGTGTGCATAGTCAATGATGAAGGTCGCGATATGGGATGCTTCACGAACAACCTGCGTCCTTCCCTTTACCGTTGTAGCTCTCAGTCCTTTTTCGATATATATGTTTGATACGTTGCATGATTTGCATATAAGTGCTGCGATGAGCGCATTCTCTGCATTGAATCTTCCGGGCATGGGAATGACGAAAGCATCCTCCATGAGTCCCTTTACATGCATCCTTGAGCCTAAAAGATCGGGCTCCCATATGTCTTCGAGTCTGTCGCAGTACAGTGATGCCTCTTTTCTTGTAGATACCGTAAGAAGTCTCTCACTTGAAACGCCCTTTGCTGCAAGAGCAGCTCCATGCTCGTCATCGATGTTTATGACAGCAGTCTTACTCTGATCAAAGATCATCTGCTTGTATTCGAAGTATTCCTCGAAGCTCTCATGCTCTCCGGGTCCTATATGATCGGGCGAGATATTCAAAAATCCGCCGTAGTCAAATGTTATCCCGTATGTTCTGTTTAATTTGAATGCCTGGCTGGATACCTCCATAACACAGTACTTGCATCCCTGATCGACCATCTTTCTAAACAGGCTGTGAAGCTCGTATGATTCGGGCGTGGTATTCTTTGTGGGTATCTTCATCTCGCCTATCATTGAACCCATTGTGCCGATCATTCCGACCTTGTGTCCGGCCGCCTCCAAGATGCTCTTTATCATATGTGTCGTGGTAGTCTTTCCCTTTGTTCCGGTAAGTCCTATCATGACAAGCTTCTTTGCGGGATAGCCAAACCATGCGGCACTAATCTGAGCCAGTGCCTTTCTGCTGTCGGCAACCTTTATGACTGTCATCGTATAGGGTACGTATGTATCTCCGAATCCGTCTTCGAGGGCCTTCTTTTCAAGCGCCTCATGACAGCCGTTAAGATCCTTTTCGACTATGACTGCGATAGCTCCGAGATCATGTGCTCTTGTGATGTATCCGTGTCCGTCTGAAGCAAATCCGCTCATGCATACAAAAAGGGAGTTTTCCTTTACTTTTCTCGAATCATATTCGATAGCATCTATCTGAGTATCGGTATCTCCCTGCAGCAGTTCATATTCAACATCTGTTAAAAGCTCACTAAGCTTCATAATAATATTCCCCTTCATATACTATGGTTGAGGGTCCGACCATATGGACATGGTCGTCTTCATCCCAGTCTACATGCAATATTCCGCCTATCTGATGAACATCGACATGTCTTGATGCAAGTCCGAGTCTGTTTGCGAATACAACAGCCGTACAGCAGCCGGTACCGCAGCCAATAGTCTCTCCTGTTCCTCTTTCCCATTCCCTGATCTTTATCGTGTTCTCATCAATGATCTGAGCAAAGGTCACATTGGTGCGCACGGGAAACATCGGATGGTTTTCTATGGCCGGTCCGTACTTTTTTATATCAAGAGTGTCGACATCGTCTATGAACATGACGGTATGAGGATTTCCCCATGAAAGTGATGACATAGAAAAAGTCCTGTCCAAAATATTAACAGGAACATTATAAAGCTCGTGATCATCAGTCTTAACAGGTACCCTGTCAGCTTCAAATACGGGCTTTCCTATATCCGCATGAATGTTTACAACCTCGCCGTCACTTACATCCAGTTCAATCTTCTGGTTTCCGCCGTAGGTCTCTATCGTAAGTTCTTTCTTGTCGGTCATGCCGTAATGATAGACGAATTTGGAAACGCTCCTTAAAGCGTTTCCGCACATCTCGCATTCGGTTCCGTCGGGATCGAATACCCTCATCCTGAAATCGCATACATCGGAATCACAGATGAGTATCATCCCGTCGCTGCCGACACCGAAATTTCTGTTTGAAACTTTTATCGCAAGATCGGCCCAGTCATCAACATGTACCTTTGTGGCATCAATGTACACATAGTCATTGCCGTATGCCTGCATCTTTGTAAAAGGAATTATCATTTATATCACCCGAGTGCCTGTTCAAGATCGGCTATTATATCCCTCGGATCCTCGATGCCGATGGAGATACGAATGAATCTCTCGTTTATACCGAGCTTTTCTCTTATATCGGCAGGTATGGATTCGTGAGTCTGTGTCAGAGGATATGTTACAAGTGTCTCCGTTCCTCCGAGTGACTCAGCAAACAGTATCATCTTTACATCGCTTAAGAGCTTTCTTGCGGTATCGAGGCTGTCAAGCTCAAATGAGATCATGCCTCCAAAGCCCGTTGTCTGTGACAGGCTTATCTGATATCCCTTGTGATCCTCAAAGCCCGCATAGTAGACCTTCTTTACCTTGGGATGCTTTCTCAGCCATTCGGCAACGATCTTTGCGTTTGAGTTATGCTTCTCCATGCGAAGAGACAGTGTCTTTAAGCCTCTGATAAGAAGCCATGAGTCCATTGGACCAAGACCGTTTCCTCTGCTCTTTAGCTGCATATGGAAATGATCGGAATATGTATCATCCTTTATTACAACGATACCTGCAATTACATCATTGTGTCCGCAGATATACTTTGTACCTGAGTGTGTAACGATATCGGCGCCGAGTGTAAGAGGCTTCTGGAAGTAAGGTGTAAGGAATGTGTTGTCAACAACAAATACCGCATTCCACTTGTGTGCGACCTCTGCCACCTTTCTTATATCGGATACTCTCATCATGGGATTTGTGGGAGTCTCCAGAAATACCATCTTGGTATTATCCTTCATGGCAGCTTCAAGATTTTCGATATCAGACATGTCGACATACTCGAAATCGCATCCGAGCTCTCTGAAGATATCCTCGGCTATACGGAATGTGCCTCCGTAAAGGTCATCCGAAAGGATGATGTGGTCTCCGTCCTTTAGCATTCCGAACAGTGCCATGTGGGCTGCCTGTCCCGAAGTGAATGCAAATGCCTCGAAGCCCTCCTCTAATATCGCCATGGTACGCTCGAGTTCCTGACGTGTGGGATTCTGAAGTCTTGAATATAGATATCCCGTGGAAACATCGAACGATCTGTGTTTATATGTAGCTGTCTGGAAGATCGGGAAGCTGAGCGAACCTGTCATGGGATCGCAGCCCAAAGCTCCGTGTACAACCTTTGAATCAAAATGAAGATTTTCTTTTTTATCGTAATCGTCGTAATAGCACTCTGCTCTCATATGTCCTCCATATAATGTGGTCATGCATACCTAAAAACACTATATCATGTTATGCCTAAAAAAGCAATTTGAGAGCGATCAAATTTACTTATAATCCGCGATCAGCATTATTGAATTTTAAGAAACATTAAGGTAAAATTAAGTGTTGGAGAAGGAATGAATTATGTGGAAGAAACTAGCTGATAAAATCTACATCATACATCTGTGCCTGTTTATCCTGATCATTGCAGGTTTTCTGATCGTCAAATATCAGATTCATCACGTTGATCCCGTAATCTACAATCTAAAGGCAAGCGACAATATCGAAGCTAAGGATATCGGCTTTGAGATACCGATCTCAAAGGGCTGGCTTGAAAAGTTCGGCACGAGAGCCAATCAGTATGACGGTGCGGTGATAAACAACACCAAGTACCAGATGGTTGACTGGTCCGTTGAGTTTACACTCCCCGAGAATTCGGAGATAAACGATTCGTGGAGCTGTGACTATACGATCGATTCCCACAACAAGATAACGATAAAGGGTCTTGATTACAACTATGACATACTGCCAAACGACAGGGCGACATTCGGTTTCATCCTGTTCTCTCCTCAGACTACCGATATCGAGGAGTTCACGGTAAAGGTAACGCCCGTATACAAGGCCACTCATTTCCCGTTGTTTTACGTGATGAGCGTACTGACACTGATATGGCTCATATCTTTAATATCAACGATATCGATCCGTGTCATGTCCGTATACTACAAGCGCCGTCGTGAGATGGACAGACAGATAATCATCCAGTCGATAAAGACATTCACAAACTTTATCGATGCAAAGGATCCTTATACGAACGGACACTCTTCAAGAGTCGCACAGTATTCAAAACAGATAGCATCCCATATGGGATTTAATGAAGAAGAGCTTGATAACATCTACTACATCGCTCTTTTGCATGATGTCGGTAAGATGTCCATCCCCGATAACATCCTCAACAAGCCGGCAAAGCTTCTTCCGGAAGAGAGAAAGGTAATCGAGACTCACACCACAAACGGTGCAGAGATGTTAAAAGACTTCTCAGCTATCCCCGATATAATAGCCGGTGCGCTGTATCATCATGAAAGATATGACGGTAACGGCTATCCGCAGCAGCTTAAGGGCGATAACATACCGCTCATTGCACGTATCATATGTGTAGCCGATTCATATGATGCCATGAGCTCATTCAGATGCTATCGTGATGCTCTGAGCAAGGAAGAGATACTCACAGAGCTCGATGCCTGTGCAGGCAAGCAGTTTGATCCCGAGGCAGCCGCTATAATGATCGATCTTATACTTAACAATGAAATTTGATTTATAAAAAGAGAAAAGGGCCTCAGGCCCTTTTTTCGTTGCTCTGCAATCTATTTCACACCGTTATGCCCTTTGATCTTAAAAAGGCATCGATCCTCTCATATCTTTCGTTCATCGCATTATGCGCCCCGTCAGGTATCCAGCTGCCGTTGTGATGGTGAAGCGTATAGCTTATATCAGTTCTGTATACTATTCCCGTATCAAAGCTTTTTCCCGTCAGTACTTCAAAGGGATATACGGTAATGTCATCCACGAACTGGAAGCTGCCGTTCTTCTTAAGTCCGTGCTTTTCTATTACCTGTGTGAAACGTACGGGACATGTGGAATTATCCCAGCTTCCGTCTTCTTTTAGATACGGTCTGTTTCTATAGCTGTCTGCTATCTCCTTCATGATGGGATGAGACTGTCTTGCTCCCATTCCCGAGCCGCATTCGATGCGATCGAGGGATTCAAAGCTCATATATGCATCGTTGTAGATAAGATCATCGATGGGACGAAGCATCTCAACATCAAGGTCCATATATATTCCGCCGTATTTATACAGCAGGTCTGCTCTTGCATAGTCAGATGCAAAGGACCAGTTCCCATCCGCTATGGCCTGTTCAAAGAAAAGGCACTCATCGCTTTTATATGTATTTAGATCCCAGATCTTTATCTCAAAATCAGGCGCGTATCTTTTCCATGATTCAAGGCATCTTTTATAAAGCTCAGGCATGGGTTCACCCGAAAACCATATCCCGTGTATGATCTTAGGTATCTTTGGCGTATCATTTTTCCGGTAGTTTTGCGGCGGTCTGTCAGCCGATAAAAGCTCCATATCCTCATACAGGGATTCAAGATATATGGAGGGAACAGCTTCGATCAATGAAAGTTTCTGATCCATGCGTATCTGAGCAAGTATCTCCTCATAACCTGTAACGGCAATGATGATTATCGTGTTATCCTTATCCATCATCGCAAGTCTGTCTTTTCCTATCCTGTCATAAGATGTGCCTTCAATGACAACATCACTTAATCCCGGGACATCAACAAAGCCCTTAAGATTTTTTATAAGGCCGCTCTTTAGCAAAAAAGGGCAGGTAATGTTCTTAAAGTGCTTACCGCTGCCCCAGCATATGATATCTTTAGTTTTCAGTGTCTCAAAATATTCTCTGATAGTCATTTATCAAATCGGTTTTAATATCTATATAGGAATATGCGATCATCAGATATCATACAGATAAGAGATCATCTCATAATCCTTTCCTCCCCAGTTATGGGTATTTGTCCTGTACTGCTTGCCGCCGTTTTTCTCATAGAATCTTCTTGATTCGTGATTCTCCTTAAGGCACCAAATGATCATTTTCTTTCTGCCGTCTTGTTTGAAGCGTGTTTTGGCTTCATCAAGCAGTATCTTTCCTATGCCGTTATTTCTCTGACTGTATCTGACATATAAGGCGATTATCTCGCAATCCGCGTCTTTATCATCCATCTTTTCAAGCCATGCACAGCCGACAACCTCATTGTCATCACAGGCAACTATGTACTTATCATATCTTTTTTCTTCAATCTCATATCTTTTATCCACATCAAGAGAATCAAGATAATCATCTTCGATTATCCCGCGATATGCCTTTTTCCAGTCTTCAACAATGATCTGTGTGATCTGTCTTGTATCCTCTTTTATCGCATTTCTTAAAGTGATATCGTTTTTCATTTAAAGCCTCCGTGGAATGGATCGTCTCATTCCCTGCTGTTTTTAATATATTCTTCAAGCTCTTCATCAGTCAGTTTCAGATACTGTATTATCATATCACCTTCATCAGCAACGATTCTCCCGCCTATGAAGGTATATGATATCGGGTTATCCTTTTGCGTATCTTCGCTCAAATAGAAATTGAGCTTGTCATAAGTATATTCTGTTTTTTCTCCATCCAGTTCAAAGTATGCAGTCCCGTCATCATTAACGATAAGATAACCCTGGTTTTCTATATCGCGCAATTTGAGCATTTCTTCATATGTTTCACCGTCCTTGGTGATTCCGACTCTCTTATAGTATCCGGGCTGTACTTTTCCTATCGTAGGATCATTCTCCCATTCAACCATCGGACTGACCATCACAGTCTCGACAGTACTCTCTTCTCTTTCGCAAGCAGTCAATACAGAGCACATGACAAGGACCACGATTGACGTCATCATTATCTTTTTTATAAATTTTTTTGCGTGGTTCATTTAGCTTTATCTTTCCAGTCTTTATAAATTTGTCATTCTATTCCATACTCGGAAATGACTTCAATCTTTCCAACGATATGAAGGTTGAACTCGTCCAGTTCCTCTGCAGGCACCCACAGTTCCCTGTGATAGTCAGCGCCTACCACATGAGGCTCGTATTTTTTTAAGAAGTCATCCTCAACCTCAAACCTTGTCACATATCCCTTATGATCATCGTTGTATTTGACGTTCCAGTTTTTCGCGATCTCATCAGCGTATTTCTCGTTTAGTACCGGATAAAAGATCGGCTGTTCAGGAAGTCTGGGCGGAAATGCTTTATATCCGCTGTCCTCAATAAGTTTTAGTTCTTTTGTTCCTACCGGTCTGTATAATATCATAACTAGTCCTCATTTCATATAGAATTCTCTGCTCACGGGATACAGTTCAAGTTCCCATGATTCAAAAGGGGGTTCAACTGTATATTCTCTGTCAAAATATGAACGGATATACTGAGCTGCCCTCTGTTCGCTGTGTTTGTAATTTATAACACTTCCTGCAGCATCCAGTTCAAGATTATTCATAAATATGGCAAATGCCTGTTCTGCAAAACTGCTCTCTTCCTTAAGGACATCTCCTGTATAGTCTGCGTCCTTATACAGGTCTCCTCTTGCAAAGGTCATGGCAAACTGCCTTACAGCACCTGATACGTAAGTGCTAAGTTTTTTCTTTTCATCCTTTGTATCTTTTTTCCTGTCAAATAATCCCATTTTCTTTCCTCTCATAACAGCACTTCTTAGAACGGCGGTTCATTGCCTGTCAAAAAATATCGCAGGATCCAGTAGACGTTAGTTCCTTCCATGAACATGAATACGTATATCATGCACAGCACAAACATGATCACATGTATGATCACAGCGATGATAAAAAGTATCTTTGATCCTTTGAATTTATCATATTTTCTCTTCTCGATAAAGATAAGCACTGCCGCCTTTAATACCATGAAGAGACACTCGTAACATCCTGCTCCGAATCTGTACACCCTAGAACTCTCAAGTTCCCCGAACCAGTCCTCGTAGTCTGTTATATCAAACCCCACAACATTGATGATAAGCCTTCTTAACACGCTCACAAACAGGATGAACAGTACAATATCGATTAATATCATAATGACAGATGCAATGACCTGACGCGTTTTGTTTTCTTTCATTGTTTTATACCGGCATTTCCTTTTTTTTAAACGAAAATTTATCCTTCACTGTTTTTTACTTTCAAATCTTTTAAAAAGCCATACAGCCCTTATTATCGAATTGCATAATAAAACAACCAGTAACAAAAGATCCAATGTGATCACGATGATATATGAGATCGTTCCCATTGTATATCCTGCTGTCATATCCAAAAGCTGACCTGTTAACCAGATACATAAGGCAGCGATCGGTACAATGCACACTGCCGCTATAATGATTTCAAAAAGGCCGAATCTTAATCTGTATCTGCCACTGTTTCTCTTTGTAAAGACATGCTCTATATAAGATGATGACCCTTTTCCCGCAAACGTACAGACAGATACCGAATAGCTGTCACCAAGTCTCCCCTTACTGCTCTTTTTTATCGTAGTGGGAAATGACTTTTCAAGTAACAGGATTATTGATATTGTGATAGCCGCCATCAAAAGAGGAGAGGCGTAAAAAAGCACATATTCCATAAGATGAATTATTCCCCAAATCTTAACTCATACACCGGCTTGACTGAACGGACATCTGTTTCCTATACACTGGTTATTTAGTTCATGATGGCTGCATGTGATCTTTTGCTTATGCATGCTTATTCCAAAATGCTCATTCACAAAATCTATCGCTGCAAGTATCGCCAGGTATGAATCTCTCTTGCAGCATCTGGGCCCGCCTATCTTACCGATCTCTAAGAGAGCCCTGGAAGTCATAAGATTGGATAATCCCCACGATTCACCTGATAGCGGAGTTGCCTTCGTGATAATCGAAACAAACATGCCGGTGCTTATGCCTGCACCGCATGCTCCCCAGAATCCGCAGGCTCCTCCCGGGACGCTCTTTCCCCTAGACTGCATTTCCAGAAGCGCTTCTTTAAGATCTATTTCGCCACCCGCATTTTTATATGCCGCAAGGAGTGCCGATCCCACCATAACATGATGCTCTGGTCCGTGCATATGGCAAAAGGGTTTATCCATCATCATCTTAATAATTTCTATCGGATCCGCAGACTCTGTACTCAGACACAGTCCGATGATCGTATCGATTCCCTTTGTGTGGCATTCATCACATACATAATGACCGTTCACACATCTGGTCCTGCTGTTTTCTTTTTTATGGCAGATAGCGCACTCCATCTCTGTATCCTTTTCAAGATATTCAAGAGGCGCCTTGCAGATAATACATTCGTCATTCATTGCACATCGTTCCCCTAAATGATCATAAAAATCCCCCTGCAGATCATATCAGAGAAGTTCTCTGTATGATCCACTCATCTATCCTGCGCACAACACTGGTGGTATAGGCATTAAATGATTTAAGCCAGAACCCGCTGCCTGACGGATTGATGCTTTCAAAATCCACGCCAAGTCTGGTATATCCCTCGGTTTTCAGGGTGCTGATAACATAATTAAGCAGGTTTTTATATACACCCCTGCCTCTGTGTTGTGGCTTGCAGTATGCCCCCGTAATATGACGGTAATGATCACCTGATGCGATGAAGGTTTCACCCTGATCAGACACTTCCAGATAGGCACATAGCTTACCGTCTGTCTTTGCTGCAAAGAAACGTTCCTTATTCCTTTTTGAGAAATCCAGAAACTCTTCGAGTTCAACCGGTTTACGGTTCATGAAAAAGGGGCTTGAGCAGTAATGTTCATTAAGTGCCAGATATAGCGGATAAACATCTGAATAATCTTCCTTTGGCAATTCAAAAAACTCATATCCGCTGCATACAGCGCAATCGAATGTTTCCATCACACGAACGGCATCGATACACCTCATGCCGAATCCGTATCTGAAAAGCTGATTTTTTGCTTCCTCATCGTGTTCATATAAACAGATGGAATGTGACAGCGCCCCGGCTCTTACCCACTTTTTTGCAGCTTCCTGATACAATGCTGCATAAATCCTGCCGTGGTTTTCACAAACTGCACCATTCGCACCCATTGGCGAAAAAACGCCTCTCACATCAGTGGAGCGAAAAGCATTCTCAAATGGTTCAACACTGCAAAGAAATCCGACCATTTTTCCGCCTTCGAATGCTGCAACTCCCAATCCGTTTTCACATAATTGTTTCAGTATCGGAATGACTGATATTTTAGACAGCTCATGAGTAAATGCTCTCTCATGATCGTATGCATTAAGGGCAATGCCCGTTGCTTCCTCTATATGTCTTTGTTCAAAGTCCTGAATTATCATTTATACCTTTCTGCAAATACCGATCGTCGATCCGGCATGTCGGCAAAGCCGGTTTTTTTCTGTCTTATACCTCTAAACATTTCTGCATCAATATGGCATCTTTATACATACCATTTACGTAAAAATAGTCTTTATAGATTCCCATGTCGGTGAAACCCATTTTATGGTACAGATTAATGCCTCTTGCATTATCAGAGATTACTTCAAGTTCTATAACCTTGATCTTCATCTCCTTAGCTTTCTCGATTATTCTTTTAAGCATTTCTGTCCCTATTCCCTGATTCCAGTAATCTTTTTTTACCGATATCGAGAATTTAGCCCTGTGGCGCATTCTTGCCGGATAATATCCTTCTAATTCTGCTCTCGCAATGATCTGTTCGTTATCAAGAGCTATCAGAATAACACTGTTTTCTGAGTCCTTACTCATAGCCAGTTTTCGCTTTACGCCTTCAATTGGAACTCTGAATTCATTTTCTCCATGGATCAGATTATCAGATTCTCCGCCCACCTGATTCAGATACGTGATCATCATCTGGGCATCATCCTCAACTGCTTCTCTGATCATATATGTATTATTCATATACTCTCTCCTCTCCTATATGCTGACAAATACTCCAATACTACAGTTTCCTGTAAATCTTAAGACCGTTGTCACTTATAACAAAGGCTGTACCTTGTAACACCGTTATCTGCTGTGACCGTATTATATAGCTCACAGCCAAAGTGCTGATACATTTCTGCATATTCTTTCATATCTGTATCAAACAAAAGCGGTATTCCAAGCTCAACAGACATGTTCTTTGCATATTCGATCAGTTCGTTTGCTACTCCCTTCCCCTGGTGTTTCTTATCAACACATACCATGAGAGCATCTATATGGCGGTTCTTTGCATACTTCTCATTCGATTTTGAGATCTGACCCGCAAAATGTACAAGACTCTTTAGTCTTGAAAACCTTATGGCAGTGAGCATTCTAAAAAGCATCCTTATCTGTGGAAGCTTCTTTGCATTACCCGAATCCTCAAGTCCTATAAATCCGCTAAGATCTTCATTTGCATACAGTTCGCCTGCCTGATATACATAGTCCACATACAATGCCATGTACTTCATGACATCTTCCCGACGTTCCTTGGCAGATCCCCAGTTATGAAACAGTTCATTTGTTACAAATGCTTCTCCGACAAGGACACGTATCTTTTCAAGCTGTTCTTCAGTTATATTTTCAACCCTGCTGATCATTTATTTCTCCTGATGATTAGTTATAAGGATAACCTCATATATCTGCTTCTTTCTCCAAGTCCGCAGTCGTACAAAACTTAAATAATCAAAATTCTATGATCCTTTTCCAGTACTGAATGAGAGTCTCACGGATCTTTTTTGCGCTCGTATTTTTCCTGTTCTTTCCGTCATGGCTTTGAATTATAGCCTCTGATCCTTTTATAAGGATCCTTGAAAGAGTTTCAGGCTCGGCATCGATAAGACTCTTTATTGAGCCTTCCTTAAGCAGTCTTAAAAGAGCATGAGCCAGAGGATTGATCATCGATTCAATGGTCATGTCATGCAAAGCACTCTTTAGAGTCCAGTGAAGCTTATCAGCCTGAAGCACCTCAAAATATGTTTCCGTGCTCTTTGCAAATTCGTTAAAGAATCCATCGATTATCTGCTCGATCGACAGAGTATCATCTTCAAGGATTGTTTTTACACGCAGTGAATAATCTTTAAGAAACTCTTCGACCACCGCTTCAAACAGTATTTCCTTTGACGGAAAAAAATGGTAAAAGCTTCCCGTGACGATATCTGCTTCTTCCAGTATCATCTTCACAGAGGTTTTCTCATATCCGTTTTCAAAGAAAACCTTTGTGGCAGCTTTTAGAATTACTTCTCTTGTTTCACCTCTTTTGGCCATATCTCACTTTCCTTTGTAAGGTCATTAACTGTTATATAAGGGTTCTTGTACAGCTTGCGCTTTTTAGGAAGTCCCATGATCTTAACAAGCGGCGTCCTTGAATCTGAAGCATCAAGCAGTTTCCTGTCTCCCTGTGTGATCTCATATCCTATCGCACGTTTGGGGCATGATACTACACATGCCATGCAGTTTGCACAGTGATGTTTAAATGTCGGCTCCCCCTCTTCCAGGACTATGTTATTACAGGGACACACTTTAGAGCATAATCCGCAGGATATGCAATCCTCATTTACCGTAAAGGGATTATCCGCGTATTTTTGAAGCTCAAGATAGGGCGTCATGACTCGTTCTCTTCTTCTCTTTATAAACCTGCTTGCCCTTGGATAGTCTCTTTCAGTCTTTTTTGATATATCCTCTGCTATTATCTTAAGCTTTTTCTCAGTTTTTGGTACCCGCAGCTTTGGTGAAGGCATGGGCGGATATACGATAACATAGTTTGCTACGCTGTTTACGATGTTTCCGTAGTTTAGTCTGATGCCTTTTGAAGCAAGTATCTCGGCAAGTCTTTCACATGCAATGCCGCATATAAAGCTTGGCATGGCAACAGCAAAAACGTAGGCACTTGGGTTTATATCCAGTTTCTCTACAAAAGAGACTGCAGGTGCCGGCATCGTCCAGTGATATACCGGGAAAACAAATCCTACGATCTCGCAATCCTTTGCAGAGTACTTATTCGGATCAGACCTCATGGAAACGAGCTGGGCTTCCCCGAGACTTTGCGCTATCACACGTGCAGCACGCATGCTGTTACCGGTTCCTGTGAAATAATATATCCTGGCTTTCATATCATGGCCCTCCCTTAAAATAGAATATCGTTCTATTTTTAGGTTAGCATGAGTGAAAGTCTGCGTCAATACTTTTTTAGAATATCGTTCTATTTTTTAACCTGTCATCAGACAGCTTTAAATATCAGATGATTGAAAAATGCGATCTTTTTAAATTCCTCCATGGAACTTGCTTTGCTTTCAAGCTCAAGCATCGGTTCATACCATTCATCTGTATATTTGATCTCATTATTTGAAGACAGCCCGAAGAATGCCCTTATCCCGTATGTATCAGTCAGTTTCATGTTCTCAGATAATGTTTCGACAAGCCACTCATTGCTGTAAACGCTTCTGTCTCCGAACATGCTGTCCTCTTTAACATCATTTAAAAGATCAAGTGCCGCTTTGGGATCGTTGCCAAGAACCGCACTTCCCATGACTCTTCCGCACAGATTATGCTTTATCACGGAAAGAATTCCCTGCGGCTTTAATACTCTTACAAGCTGATCAAGTATCTCTTCTCTGTTTTTGACATATTCCAAAACATTGTGGCAGAGAACAACATCAAATTGATCATCCGGTATAGTCTTTAGATAATCAATTCCCTGTGTGATCAGGGTATAATCATTCTCTTTTACCCTAAGGCTGTACATCTCTTCATTAGGCTCCAAGGCTGTAACTTCATGATCTTTGGCATAATGATTCGCTGTAATACAGAATCCTGCTCCGAAATCCAGGATTTTCTTTTCTTTCTCAATATTTAGCTGTATGTATATCTGATCATAGAACATCCTTCCCCAGGGCTGTTCTACCATCTTTCTGTAATCCGTTATTGTTCCCGTTGTTTTACTCCTCCCTTATTGTCTCAAACAGTGAGTTTGCCATTCCTGTCTGATCAGTTCAAGTACTCTTTTTTCTCTTTTGATCATAACATCATTAAATAGATCATCACTTGAATAAACAGCATTTACGGCAATGGCTTCATCTATATCCACTATTCTGAGTTCAAAACCGGCCTCATCTTCATATGCATCAAGTTCCTGGCTTACTTCTTCATCTAAAACATCGCAGAAAAAGTAATAATTTACCTGCTCGAATATTTCTCCCTCTTTAACGGTACTCTTCTGCCTGCGCAGAACACTTCCGAATTCCCTTATTGACTCTTTAACGACAACAAACCCCACTTCCTCTCTTACCTCTCTGATCAGTGCGGCTTTCTTATATTCATCATTATGGATCCCTCCCCCGGGGAACTTGTAATACTTCTCTTTATTGCTGTAAACAAGAGCTATCTTATCACCCTTAATGATTATCGCTCTTGCCGAAGGTCTGTAAAAAACTGTATCTGTTTCGTTATAATCCTTAAGATCTATCTCAAATAACTGTTTCATTTCTCCCCCTCAGAATAACTCCTATCATTAACCAATCCCTTTTCCCGCAAATATCAGTTATTCTCTGTCATTTGCCACTTTATATATCACTCATATTTATCTAGTCTTTAGTGAACCTTTCTGTCTGTATCATCAGAAAAGTTCCCTAAAGCTTATTATCCGTCAGATTAGGTCCTATATTTCCGCATGTCTGGCAGTATTTTCCCGTATTGTTGCTCTTGCATATCCAGCATGTCCAGGAACCGTCCGGATTGATGACCGATACTTTCTTGGATTTTTCTGTTTCCTTCTGGTATCTTGAGATCTCAACAACAATGGGAATGCCGGCTGCCATGCTCATCTGAACCGGAAAGGGAACAGGGCCTATCTCATCATAGATAAGCTTTATTATCTCATTCTTTTTATCTGTGTCATCCCCGGCTTCATCCAGTTCGTTTTTATACTTTTCTCCAAGTGATCTTGCTTTTTCTATCCACTCAGCTGCCTGTTTTGTTTCCTCAACGGTATACAGAGCTCTTGCGGCCTGAGTAATCTTATCGTCCATAATTTTCCCTTTATTCATCCCGACTGCATATTCATTTCTTCGTCTCATATGATCTTCTGATACCACTTAAGATCATACCATCTGTCAAACTTCTTTCCGACAGACTTCATATGTGCAACTTCCACGTATCCTTCCTTTAAATGGAACCTGCAGCTGTCATGAGTAAGATATTCATCTTCCTTTTCGATGTAAGCTGCTCCCGCAAGGAGGTTTTTAATGCCCTGTTTCTTCAGTTCTTCTTCTAATGCCTTATAAAGCAGTGAACCGGCACCGTTTCTTCGATAGTCTTTATCGATGTAAATGGATGTGGTAACAGTCCATGCGTAAGCCTGCCTTGAACTGTATGTTCCTGCATATACATATCCGATTATCCTGTCATCTTTAAGACATACCAGATAAGGATATTTATTCTTTATCTTTCGTATCCTTTCAGCAAATTCCTCTACGCCCGGGACATCGTATTCAAAGGATACTGCTGTATTTGTTATATAGTATGAATATATCTCAACAAGTCTTTCGGCATCCTCAACATTTGCCTCTCGTATCACGTAATCATTCATAATGCTTTTTCTTCCTCTTCTTTTATAATCTCTTCAAGGATGTCAACGGCACTGGCGACCATCTTTGGACAAAACTCTGTAAAGAGTTTATTGTCATGAGCGTACTTAACGCCTTCACTGGTTCTTATATCGCATCCCAAAAGATCGTTGCAGATATAGCTGCCGTTTTCATGCGCGAATCTTTCCATCATCTTTTCACAGACACGCCTGCCATGTTCACGGCTTTCAAGATCATCTTTGTCATACTGGCCGTATAGGAGTCCAAGTACCATCAGCGCACCCGTACATGCGCCGCAGACTTCGCCCTTTCTCATTCCCGATCCGAAGCATGCTCCGATCTTTAATGCCTGAATATCCGTAATGGAACATTTATCTGCAAATGCCGCAAGAACAGACTGTGAGCAGCTGAATTTATCATCAAACAGTTTTAATGCATATTCCTTTGGTGTCATACTTTTTCCTCAATCTCAGAGTTTTTCTCCATCAGGTTAAACCTGCCCTTTCGCCAGTTCGCATATCCTCTTGATTCATAGCCGTTATTGAGATAAAGCCTCTGGGCATACGGATTTTACTTTCCCCTGTCTGTATTCTATGTTCATAATTACAGACTACTCCTCTTGTTTCGAACTGTAATACATGGAATACAAAAGGCAGGCAACAGTCATTGCCAGTCCGAAAAGCACCAGTGTACGGGCGCCGTTTTCCTTGCCGCGTACTAGATCGAGAGGATTCTCGGGATTGTATTTTATCACTACGCTGTCTCCCGGCTTGTATTTGCCGGTAGTCTCATAGCTTCTCTGATAGCTCTTGTCTCCGGCCTGGTATCTGACAGTTACCTCCCATTCAGAGCTATCGTCCGAGATCCTAATATTTTTTTCAAATTTGACAACGGTTGCCGTTGTCTGGACATATCTGTTGTATTTGGCACAGTTTATCAGACCTATGATAAACACCCAGACTCCGACAAAAGCAAGAAATCTTGCCATACGTACTTCTGCATTTCTCATAAGAACACCCCTTCATTGTTTGTACTATAAGTATTCTATCACATGAATGACATCAAAAAAACTGCAGACCGTGAAACACAGTCTGCAGTCGCTAGTTTTTCTTTATCTGTTTTCATTAACGTATATCTGAACTTTACTCTGTATAACCTTTGCTACAGCCTCTGCACTCTTCTGTCCGTCAAAGTAGCCTGAAGCCTCCTCAAGGATTATATCCGTTATGCTCTCATTATAGTTTACAAGACTGTCGGCAGTCTCCAAAACCTTTATGAATTCATCTATGTCAGCCTGTGTGGGAGGATCTGCCTCTACCTCTTTTCCGTCAAGCCAGTAGGTTTCCTTTACGATCTGCTCCTGCCCTTTTTCATCGATATATGTCTGAGGTTTTGTAGCCTCCTGTCCTCTCTTTTTAAGAGCGGCCTTGCTGATGGGGAATCCCCATGTGATCTTTTCCTGGAAGTCATCAGATATATATGTACGGATGAATTCCCATGCGCCGTCCTTGTACTGAGAGTCAGCACTTATAGCCAGTGCATTGTCAAATCCGATGGTGTTTCCGCTTCCGTTAGCTGTAGGGAATCCAACGAATCCGAGATCCTCTCCAAACATGACCATCTTGTAATATGACATGCTGTCTCTGAAATCGTAAAGACCCATTGTCATTACAAGAGCTCTGTTTAGTCTGAACTCTGCTTCGTATTCCTGCCAGCTGTCATCATCATAGTCGGGAGGTGTTATCGGAAGGTTATCTGTAAATTCGAGTATCTTTATAAACTCGGGTGAATCAAACTTAACCTCTCCCGTTGCCACATCAACAAATTCATCCTTGTCATAGTACATGACATTTCTGATGAACTGTTCCTTTGTCGTATCTGATGAGAATACCTTTACATTGTCACCCATATCTCTTGCGATGTTTTCAAGCTCTGTAAGTGAAAGGTTCTTGTCACCGACAACAGACTTCTTTCCCACAAGGGTATTGACAGAGAATGTAGGTGTGATGCAGTAGAGCTTTCCTTCAAATGTCATTGCATCAAGGACGTTTTCCATGTAGTCCGAACGGTTGAACTCGCTGTCATTTTCCATGTATGAGTCAAGGGGTTCGAATGCACCCTTGGCAAAATAGTTTGTGATATCCATTGATGTATTAAGGAGCATTATGTCAGGTATCGTTCCGGCGATTATATCATTGTTGATCGCATCCACGATCTCCTTGTAGTCGCCGTCGCCTGCATTGTTCGAATAATCCTTGACAACTATCCTGTAGTTGTCGTTGCCTCTGTTAAAGAGGATTATGTTCTTTTTGATGTCGGTTCCTATATACATGCCGCCGAGTGTGAGTGTCTTCTTTGCAGCGGATTTTTCTGCGGGTACCTTAGTAAACTTCGCAGTAACATTTGCGCCGTTCTCACTCAGCTCGTCATAGTAGCTTCCGTAAAATGTCTGATCATCGATCTCAACGATGTTGTAGATGCTGTAGCAGCAAAGGTCACTTGCTACGTAGTCGATGAACTTTGTAATGTCCTTGTCGCCCAGGTTGTAATAGAAAACCCCTGTCGAGTTGCTAAGTATGATGTCATGTGTATTTCCGCCTGTAACAGTGTAGTTCCAGAGATTTACAGGAACTTCTAAAGTATCCTGTTTCTTACCTGTTTCAGCGTCGTATGTCACAAAAGAAGGCTGGTCACTTGTATAAACCATAGCAGCGATACGTCCGTCACGAAGGACAAATGCGCTTCCCCAGTCAACCTCTGAGTTTATCTCTCCGATATGATTTTTCTTGTTTAACTGATCGTCATATAAATCGACTCCTATGTTTGTTAAAAGAAGATATCCATCCTTGCTGGGCTTTATGGAATAAGCATAGAAGTAATCGGTCTGCTCCGGATTGTCATTAACGATCTGCTTTTCCCCGAGGCTTTTTCCGTCCTTGTCAAAAAGTGCGAATGAGAACTGGCTTTTGTATTCTCCGGTCGCATCGTCATATCCGTATCTTTCAGTGATGAAAGCTACATTTCCGTCCTTGTCAACGGCAAAGTCGTTTACTCCCTGATCCGTGAATGTAACACTGAATTCGCTCTTTTTATTTCCGCTTAGGTCATTGCAGACAATCCTTACATCCAGCGTTGATTCCCCGCCTTCAAAAACTTCCGTCGGCTCTTCTGCTATGACATCCTCGGTAGTACCTTCTGCTATAACCTTCTTCTCGGCTTCACCCTCCTCTTCAAAGAGCTCGGCATCGCCTTCTTCTTCGCCTTCGGGATAGTTGTATTCGCAGTACATCATGTACATACTGTCATCAAAGATCTTGCATCTGGCGCTTCCGTCATCATCGCTGATTATAGGCTCGCTCTTGTAAACGTAATTATCGATATCAGAGATCAGCTCCTCGATCGATTCCCCCTTTTTGTTCTTGTCCTTCTTTTTGTCGTTTTTGCCTGAATCATCGCCCCTGCCGCATCCTGTCATAGTGACCGCCAAGATGAGCACCATTAAAAGTGCGACTATCCTACTCCTTTTTTTCATTTTGACTCCTCCTTTGAATGTTTTTGATCATATATATAAGATTGTGTCTTATCCTTTTTTTGAAAGCTTTGTATGCTTCGCTTCTTAACAGTTTTATGATAAATATCGCAAATATGACAAGGTTTATAGTTACTATGATCCATATCAGGAAATATCCGAGAGCGAATATATCCTCCCATGCCCTTGCGATGTTCTCATAATAGGGAAATACGACTCCCTTTGTACTCATGGAGCGTATGCCCTTATCATGATTTATGTCAACCATTCTGTCCCTGTTATATCTGTAGCTGTTCTCGACTATAACAAGGTCATCGGCTCTTTCTCCGAGCACTTCTCTTAGAAGAGTTATGGCAGATCCGTCAACGGGATCGGGGATTATCATCTCATAATCGTAGCTGCCGTATATGCGACCGTATGTCTTAAGGCTGTTAAGACTTAAAAAGCATATAGGTTCATTTAAACCCGCAGCTGATGCAAACTTTCCCTCATCCTTTTTTACAACGCCCTTTACGATGTGAGGAACGTTACCTATCATGACGGTCTGACCCGCTATATCGGAAGAACCGAACAGTCTCCAGGCGCTGTCCTCATCAAGGATGACCCCGTCATCCATCACATCATCGTCATAAAGGTATGAACCGTACAAAAGGTTCATCGGATGAAATATGAAAAAGTCCTTTTCAACTCCGTATGCAGTCAGTTCAATGCCTGCAGAATCCGAGTTTATGCTCACCTTTCCGGTTATGCTGACCGAATATGGAAAGCTTATCCCGCTCTTATCCTTGTTTCCTGCAAGGTCGGAATATGCGGACTCATCGAGCTTTTTCTGTATCTGATGGGAAAGATCCGTAAAGTACAGATCCTCAGTCTTGTCAGTATCGCTTACCGGATACATCACAGAGATCTGGGCTACCATTCCCTCTTCTGACCATCGTGACGCCGCCATCTGGTCATAAAGACTATTCTTTTTAACATTTATACATATGCACAGTATAAGGGCCAAAATGAGCGATATAGCCGAGCATATGAGTATCTTTTTCTTCATAGCTTAATTATCCGACAGTCTTACCTGCTGCCCTGCCGATATAGGCTTGTCCGATGTGGTGATGACATATGTCCATGTATCGATATCGGCATTTATAGCGGTGTTGAGATCATCGCTTACTATAACCTCGACATCCACCCTTTTAGCCTTGTAACGGTTTCCGAAAGGCGTGCTCTTTTCCTCTATCGTATATATGAACTTGCCCTTGTTATCCTCTCTTATGGCGCTGTTTGGAACGACCTTGTCATATTCACGGGATTTCTGTCCTACAGATATGCTTAAACTCTCTCCGTTTGTAACATCGCCCTCTACGCTGAAGATCAGCTTCTTTCCCTTTCCGGGATTCTGGGGATCATTTGCTATCTTAGAAAGCCTTACCATTATGTTCTCGCTGTAGTACCACGAGTTCTGAAGGCTTGCCACATCTCCGATGCTTACCTTCTTTGCCTGTTCGTTGGTAACGGAAATGTTCATATACATGGGCTTTCCGGCTACCTGGATCGTTGCAAGAGGATCGGAAGCGCTGGTTGTCTCTCCGGCCTTTTTGCCGATCGAGAGAACTATTCCGTCTACGGGGCAGAGCACTGTAGCGCCGGTTGCATCGGCTTTTAGCTTTTCTACCTTTTCACGCTGTTCTCTTATTATTGAGTTCTGGTTTGCAAGATCTAAAGTCTTACTTATATCTAAAAGCAGCTGAGTCTGAGCTTCCTTTGCCTTGGATAGTTCAAGATCAGCATCGGCTTTTCTAACTGCAAGGTCATTAACAAGCTGCTGGTTGCCTTCCTTGTTCTCAGCCTGCTCGTTTGTTAACTTGCTTATCTTTGTATTTAATTCATCAACCTTGTTCTTTGCGCTGTTGTAATCGCTTTCGGCGCCTGACAGCTTGCTCTTTGCACTGTTATAGTCGCTTGCCTTTGCATTGGCTGCATCGACTGCTGCGGCTTTTGTGCTGCACGCTGATTTAGCTTCCATATAGGCTTTATAACTGTCGGTTATCTCTTTAATGTCTGCATCGGCTGTAGTAGGTCTGGTGGAATAAAGCCATTCATTAAGTGCTTCTGAATTATTGATTGCTTTTTCTTCATTCGAATCCGTTCCATGAAACAACAGTTTTGCTACATCAGCTTCAACCGAAACAGATTGATATTTTGATCCGTATTCAGCTAAAAATGTCGCCAGTGTTCCTGAATTAATGGATCCAACAATACTATCTTGAATACTTTCGTATTTTGCTTTTGCATTGGCCTGATCAAGCTTTGCTGCTTCCAGTTCGCTCTTAAGCGCTGCAGCCCCGCCATCACCGGCTTCAACTGCGGCCTTCAATTCATCATATCTGCTCTTTGCGTTAGTTAACTCGTTCTGGGCCTTTTCAAGGTCAAGCTTTGCTTCATTTATATCAGAATCAGACAGAGTTGTTGCTCCCGCTACAGCCTGCTGTCTTGCGATGCTGTCAACATTGTCCTGAGCTGCCTTTACTCTTGCTCTTGCAGCCTCTATCTGGGCCTCATATACACTCATTGAAGATACGCGACCGGTCGTAGCCTGTGTGTAGGCTTCTGCTGTCATCTCGCCTGTAAGGGCACCTGCAGTGTATTTGTATATAAGATCCTCAAGGTCCTTTTCAGCCTTTTCAAGCTCTTCGCTCTCGCTGTCTTCAAGATAAAAGAGGACCTGGTCCTTTTTGACCTCGTCGCCTTCCTTTACTGCAACGCTTGCTATCTTTCTTGAATCCTTGACCATAACGGAGTAGGGATCATCTGCTTCCACGCTGCCTGTTCCCCTTATCTTTTCCGTGATTGTCTGTGACTGGATATATTTGGTCGCAACCTCAGGTAGTGACTTATTCATGATACTGTTTGAGAAAAAGGTCAGTATCAGCATCACGGTAAGGAAGATGATCGCGATGTTCTTTATGACATCCTTTTTTATTTTAATGGTATTCTTCTCGTTTATGTCATCGTTCATGTTATGTAAACCTTATCCTTTCATACCGCCCTGGTATGTGATACCCTCAACAAGATATTCCTCACCATACTGGAATACCAAAAGCGTAGGTATCATATATATAGTGGCAACAGCAAAAGCTATGCCTATCTCTCCCTGATTTATCTTTGATAAGAATACTGACAGTGGATGCATGTCGCTGTCGCTTAAAAGTACGAGCGGCTGCTCTACCATGTTCCAGTAGTCTATAAAAAGAAGTATCAGTACACTTGCTATAGCGCTCTTGCAAAGCGGTATGCAGATCTTTGTAAATATCTTAAACTCTCCCGCTCCGTCAATCTTTGCGGCCTCTATGATGCCCGAAGGAATTCTTCTCATGCATTTGGTCAGCAGAAATACCGCAAAGGGCGAGAAGATGCCCGGAAGCCATATGGCCCAGTTGGTATTTATGATGCCGAGCCATTCACTCACAAAGAAGTTAGGTACGAGTGTTACCTGGTAGGGCATGAGCATCAGTATTATATATGCAAAAAAGATGATCTCTCTTAGTTTACCTCTGTATCTTGCAAAGCCGTAGCTTGCAAGGAGTGCCACAATCATCTGAAAGATGACTATGGGTGTTACAAGGAATACCGAGTTCCAGAACTTGAGCAGATAGTCCGGGCTGTTGAACAGCACGGTGAAATACTGCTTGAAAGTCACCATATCCGGGATGAACTTAAGATGAACAGTCTCGGATATGTATTTGCTTGTTCCCTTTCCGGTCACGCTCTCAAATATCTTTCCGTAGTTTGCCGCTATCTCCGATTCTGCCATAAATGAGTTGCATATGGTAAATACGATCGGGATCACGTAAAGGAAAGCTATAAAGATCAGTATGATCGAGAGTATCTTCTTTATCCTGTTTTTCTTTTTTGGTCTTATTTTCCTGTCGTACTTCACCGCTAATCCTCCAGATCCCTTCCAACGAAGTTTTCTATGATAAACAGCAGTCCGACAAGGACTATCATCACGAGCGACATCATTATCGCCGCAGCAGAAAGCTTCTGATAGTCAAGCGCCGCAAACATGTTGTTCATGTAATGCTGCAGCATGTACAGCGATTCATAGGGATAATCTCCGGTAAGAAGATATATCTCCCTGAATACCTTGAACGAATTTATGAGTGACATGATAGTCACAAACAAAATGGTGGAAGCCAGATATCTTATCTTTATCGTCTTAAATATTACCCAGTCGGAAGCACTCTCGAGTTTAGCCACCTCTATAAGATCCTTTGGTATGTTTGATATGGCTGCCATAAAAAGGATCATGTTGTAGCCGAGATTCTTCCAGACAAACAGAAAGATGATGACAAGAAGTGCACCATCCGACTTCATCCAGTCTATTTTTGTTATGTCGTATCTTGCCAATATCTCGTTAACTATCCCGTTATTGTCAAACAGCACCTGCCAGATAAGGATTACCGATGCGATCGGTACCATCATCGGGCTTAGGATGCATGATCTTATCTGAGACTTTGCAAGAACGTTCTTATCAAGCGCAAATGCGACAAGAAGCGACAGTATGATAATTAGCGGAACGCTTATCAGAGAGAATTTGACCGTATTGGTCACTGCCAGTCTGAAAGCCTTGTTATGCATTACGCTCACAAAGTTGTCAAAGCCGACCCATCTTTTTCTGATCGGATTGTCAACAAACGAATAAAAGATGACAACAAGAAACGGCACCATGAAAAATGTAGCTACTCCGGTGACACTCGGAGCGATAAACAGCGCCGATTTCTTTTTGAGCTTCTTTGTCATAGAGTCTTCTCCAGGATCTCGTATATCTCATCCCTGCCCTGCTTTGTCTCAGCAGAAAAAGGGACTATGACCGTTTCTTTGCTGCACCTGAGAGTCTCGCGGATTAGCTTTATCTGCTTGTCAAGCTGGCTTCTTTTTATCTTGTCGAGCTTTGTAGCGATGATAACGGGTTCAAATCCGTTATGGACTATCCACTGATACATGTCGCAGTCGTTTGCTCCCGGCGCGTGTCTTATATCTATAAGTAAAAATACCTTTTTAAGCATCTTCGAGGTATGAAGATATCTTTCTATCATCTTGCCCCACTGCTGCTTTACCTTTACGTTCGCATTGGCATAGCCGTATCCGGGCAGATCCACGAAAAGTATCTCATCATTTATGTTGTAAAAGTTTATCGTCTGGGTCTTTCCGGGCTGGGAGCTTGTTCTTGCATAGCTCTTTCTGTTCATCAATGCATTTATGAGCGAGCTCTTTCCGACATTGCTCTTTCCGGCAAATGCCACCTCGGGCAGTGTGTTGTCGGGTATCTTGCTGGTCACTCCGCAGACCGTTTCCAGATTGACGCTTTTTATAACCATGGCTTTTCCTTTTGGTGTACTAATCTGATTAGTACACTTAATATACTATTATAATCCTTCTGTGTCAATATGTTCTTTCACCTTAGACTAAAAAAGCCCCCTAGGGGACTTTTTTATCTTACTATGGTAGGCTCTGCCTTGCCGTCTATTACATCTTTGGTGATCCTGCACTCCTTAACGGAATTATCCGAAGGTATGGTATACATCACATCCATCATGGCCTTTTCCATTATGGTGCGAAGTCCTCTTGCTCCGGTCTTTTGTGTGAATGCCTCCTCAGCTATCTGATCTATGGCATCCTCGTCAAAGGAAAGATCTACTCCGTCATATTTAAACAGTTTCTGATACTGTTTTACGAGTGCGTTCTTGGGTTCTGAAAGGATCTTTATCAGTGATTGCTTATCAAGTCCCTCCAGAGCAACCCTGATGGGAACTCGTCCCACAAACTCGGGGATAAGTCCGAACTTGACAAGATCCTGTGTGCTCACCTGAGCAAGCAGCTCGCCGATCTCTTCTCCCGATTTCTGGGCAATCTCTGCGTTGAATCCGATGGACTTGCGGTTTAATCTCTCCTCGATTATCTTCTCGAGTCCGTCAAACGCTCCTCCGCAGATAAACAGGATATTTGATGTATCTATCTGTATAAGATCCTGGTGGGGGTGCTTTCTTCCTCCCTGAGGGGGAACGCTGGCAACGGTTCCTTCGACTATCTTAAGAAGTGCCTGCTGAACACCTTCACCCGAAACGTCTCTTGTTATAGAAACGTTCTCGCTCTTTTTGGTGATCTTGTCTATCTCATCTATATAGATGATGCCGTATTCTGCTCTCTTTACATCATAGTCAGCTGCCTGAATGAGCTTAAGAAGGATGTTTTCAACATCCTCTCCGACATATCCTGCCTCTGTAAGAGTTGTTGCATCTGCTATCGCAAAGGGAACATTGATTATCTTTGCAAGAGTCTGAGCAATATAGGTCTTTCCCGAACCGGTAGGCCCCATCATGATGATGTTTGACTTCTGAAGTTCGACACCGTCATCCTCGCTAACCGAGGTAACTCTCTTGTAGTGATTGTATACTGCAACGGAAAGGACCTTTTTTGCAAGCTCCTGTCCAATGACATACTCGTCAAGAAACTCTTTTATCTGTATGGGCTTTAGCAGGTTGATATCGGGTGATTCCACCTTTGTCTCGGCATAATCATCTTCAAACTCCTCGGCTATCATGTCTGCACAGATATCTATGCATTCATCGCAGATATATACGCCTTCTGGGCCTGCTATGAGCTTGCGGACCTGCTCCTGCTTTTTACCGCAAAACGAACATTTGACATGTCCGGTCATACTCTTGTTAGCCATTACCTACCTCATTCTTCAACACGCTTTGTAATAACTGCATCGATGAGGCCGTATTCCTTGGCTTCAATAGCTGTCTTCCAGTTGTCACGCTCTGTATCGGCAGCGATCGTCTCGTAGTCCTTGCCTGTATTCTCTGAAAGGATCGTATTTAACTTTTTCTTCGTAGCAAGGATGTGCTCTGCAGCGATCTGGATCTCTGTAGCCTGACCCTGTGCTCCGCCGAGCGGCTGGTGGATCATTATCTCGGCATTGGGAAGAGCATAGCGCTTGCCCTTTGCACCGCCTGCAAGAAGGAATGCTCCCATGCTCGCAGCCATGCCTATGCATATGGTGGAAACATCGCACTTGATGTACTGCATGGTATCATAGATAGCCATACCTGCAGTTACGCTTCCGCCGGGGCTGTTGATATAAAGGCTTATATCCTTTTCGGGATCCTCCGCCTCCAAAAAGAGCATCTGGGCAACAACTATAGAAGCTGTTGTCTCATTTACTTCTTCTCCTAAAAATATGATCCTGTCCTTTAATAATCTTGAATAAATATCATAAGAGCGCTCGCCTCTTGAGGTCTGCTCTATGACGTAAGGTACTAAACTCATATCTGTCTCCTTTGCAGCAATTATTTCTCAACTGCGCTGTCAACCGTAAGCTTTGCAGCTTTCTTAACGGCGATATCGGTCTTCATCTGCTTCTTGCCTTCCTCGCCCATCATTTCCTTAACCTTAGCGGCATCCATCTTGTACATTTCAGCCATCTCTTTGATCTCGTTGTCATAGTCTTCGTCAGTAACTTCGATGTTCTCTGCCTTAACTATAGCTTCAAGAACGAGTCTTGACTTGATGCGCTTTTCAGCCTGAGGCTTAACCTGATCCATGAACTTGTCAGTTGACATGCCTGTGAACTGAAGGTACTGCTCGAATGAAAGTCCCTGCTGCTGGATCGACTGAGCAAACTCCTCGATCATCTGTCTCTGCTGAGTCTCTAACATTGCATCGGGGATCTCCATCTTTGCATCGGCGATTATAGCATCAACAACTGCCTCTTCCTTTGCATCCTTGGCGTTCTTTTCCTTCTTCTCAGTAAGGTTCTTCTTGATGTCTTCTCTGTATTCCTTAAGAGTCTCAAACTCGGAAACCTCTGAAGCGAACTCGTCATCGAGCTCGGGAAGCTCCTTCTGCTTGATCTCCTTAACTACACATTTGAATACGGCTGCCTTGCCTGCAAGATCCTCTGCATGGTAATCCTCGGGGAATGTAACGTTTACTTCGCATTCCTCGCCGATGTTCTTGCCGATAAGCTGCTCTTCAAATCCGGGAATGAATGCGCCCGAACCGATCGTAAGAGGATAGTTCTCGCCCTTGCCGCCTGCAAATGCAACACCGTCAACATATCCGTCAAAGTCAATGACTGTATCATCCTTGTCCTGAACGGGTCTGTCTGTAACGCTTATGCTTCTCGCATTGTTCTCGCGTTCCTTTTCGATGGCTTCATCTATCTCTGCATCAGTAACCTTTGTATCGATCTTGTCAACCTTTACACCCTTGTACTTTCCGAGTGTTACTTCGGGCTTAAGTGCAACTTCAGCTGTAAAGATGAAAGGCTTTCCTGCCTCGAGCTGAACAGCCTCGATCTTGGGTGTAGATGTGATCTCCTCTTCACACTCCTCATATGCCTTCTCGTAAGCATCGGGAATGATCTGGTTTGCAGCATCCTCAAGAAATACTCCCTTGCCGTACATCTTCTCTACCATTGCTCTCGGAACCTTGCCTTTTCTGAATCCCGGGATAGAGATCTTGCTCTTCTGCTGCTGATATACTTTCTCAATGGCCTTCTCGAGCTCCTCAACGGGAACTTCGATCGTAAGCTTTGCCATACCTTTTTCTAATTTTTCAACCTGTACACTCATTTTAAATATTTCCTTCCTAATTTTCTGATTAAGAGCCGACGTATATTATAGCATAAGACTTATCTAAAATCTATAAATTCTTTATTAAGCCTTAAATACTATCTTTTCGGCCATTTCAGACGCTTTTTCGCTTCCCTGGACAGCGCTTATTATCTCAAGTGCAAACGGGATCGCTGTACCGAGTCCCCTGCTTGTTATAACGTTTCCGTCCCTGTTTACGGGCTTAAAGTTGACCTTTGCGCCAACCAGTCCGTCTTCAAGACCGGGATAAACGCAGGCATCCTTATCCTTAAGATATCCGCCTTTTCCGAGAATTGTGGGAGCAGCGCAGATGGCACATACGAATCTGTCTGAATCGTAGAGTTCCTTGATCGCTTTTTTAACAAGCTCATGCTCCTGCATATATCTTGTTCCGGGCATTCCTCCCGGTATTACCAGAACGTCATCAGCTGAAAAGTCGTGGTCTTCTATGATCTCGTCAGCGATTATCGTGATGTCATGACTTCCAGTTACCTTTTTATCACCGCTTATGGATACGATGGAAAGATCCATTCCTGCTCTTCGCAAGATATCAGCAACATTGAGTGCTTCGCACTCTTCGGTTCCGGTGGCAAATAAAAGCGCTACTCTTGTCATATGTTTTCTCCTTATATAAATCAGTTAAACGTTGATCCCGAGTAATCATCTTGGCTTGGCTGATCAGGTATGCTAAGATCGGGCTGATCTGAAATGCTTACTTCCGGCATCGGAGGTATGCTCAGATCATCCTGAGGCATCTCGGGCATCTCAGGCATCGAAGGCATCTCAGGTTCTGTAACAGTCTGGGCTGCGCCGAGTCCGCCGAGTCTTTCGTCCCTTCTTCTTTGTACCTCAGCGATCATGCGGCCTCTGTCCTTATTGAACATGTGCTCAAGATCGTTGCTGTATCCGAAGATCGCATCAGGAATCATTCTTGAAAGGTAGTTCATTACCTCTTCATTGTTTTCCTTCTTGGTCTGTACCTGAGCCATCTTTCCGTTGGCAAATCTTAATCTTACATAGTAGGTCTTTCCTGTTGTTACAAAGTATGTCTTGTGAGTAACTATATAAGGATAGATCCAGATGACATCCTTTGCTTCGGAGAATACAAGACTCATTCCGTTTGTGACCATGAAGAATTCATCGTTTATCCTCATTCCGTATCTTTCGGGAGTCTGATCAACAAAGCGGTCAAGGCGAGCATATGCAGCTTCCTCTCCTCCGACTCTGTTAGCGTAGTCCTTGATGTCCTTCATGTGGTTTCCGAAAAGTCCGCTTATAAGGACTCCGATACCTGCGATGATGAGAACCGCACCGATGATGATGACCATGTAGTCTGTGCTCTCGTCTCTTGCACCTGCCTTTGATGCGATGAGAACGTATGGTGCAAAGATCTCTCTGAGCTCATCCATGCTCATTTTGTAATATGATGAGCATTCCTTAAGGTAATCCTCGTAGAACTCCAGATCATCGCCTGTAAGCTTCTGTACCTTGCCCTTTACGGTAAAGTATCCGAGCTTGTCATAGTCAAGCTCCTGTCCCGCAGCCTCTGCATCATAGATGTCGTTCATCAGCTGGTAGGCCTTGTCGTTTTTCTTGCCTCTCAGTTCCACTCCGATGTACTTGTCTCCGTCGGGGCCCATACATACGAAGTAGTCTCTCTGTACTTCTTTTCCGTATTCGTCAGTGAAATAGCAGTAATAGTCATATATGTAATAGACCGTTATCTTTGCTCTTCCCTCTTTGATCTGATCGACCGTTATCTCATCAAGGTTCTGTTCCTCTCCCACGGGAATGTAATCCTTAAAGTAGATAAGTGTGATCAAAAGTCCGATCGCAAGAAGGACAGCAGATAATACTACCGTTCTTGATCTGAATTTCTTTTCAAGCTGTTTCATAAATAAATAACTCTCCTCGTTTATTTCTTTACGGCAGGCTTTTTTGCTCTGCCATACAGTTTACATAACTTATATATCCTGTCTGCCTCTTCATCGGTAAGTGCAGCAAGGTTAACTCTCCATTTCCAGTTGTTTCCGAGTGTTGAAGGGAAGTTCATCCTTGCCTCTCCTCCAAGCTCAAGATAGTCCTGCATGGGGATTATCGCTGTATCGGCAACGCTTGAGAGTGCATGTCTTATCATCTTGTTGACCGCATCCTTTGGATGCTTTACATCAAGATAACGTCTTGCAAAGGACTTGTCCTTTCTTGCAAGAGTGTCATACCAGTGTCTGGTGGTATCGTTGTCATGCGTACCTGTATATACGACACAGTTTCTGTCATAGGTATGAGGCAGATAATCGCTCTCTTCCCTTGAATCAAAGGCAAACTGCAGCACCTTCATTCCCGGGAAGCCGGATTTTTTGACCATCTTTATCACAGAATCGGTTAAAAAGCCAAGATCCTCTGCGATGACTTCCCTGTTTCCGAGCTTCTGCTTCATTATCTTAAAGAACTCAAGACCAGGTCCCGGAAGCCACTTTCCTATGATGGCATTCTCGTTTCCAAAAGGAATGGCATAGTATTCGTCAAAGCCTCTGAAATGATCGATACGGACTATGTCATATATCTCAAAGCAGTGAGACAGGCGTTTCATCCACCACTCGTATCCTGTCTTTTTATGATAGTCCCATTTATATAGGGGATTACCCCAAAGCTGGCCCAGCGCCGTAAAAGCATCGGGCGGACAGCCCGCAACGTTTATGGGATTGCAGTCCTTATCAAGGTCAAAGAGCTCCGGATGAGACCATGTATCCGAACTGTCCATGGCTACATATATCGGAATGTCGCCGACTATCTTGATACCCTTTTTGTTTGCATAGGCCTTTAATTCATTCCACTGTTTATAGAAGAAATACTGCTGGAAGCAGTAGAATTCTATCTTATCCGCAAACTGCTTTCTGCATTTATCAAGGGCAGACTTTTTGCGAAGCTTTATATCCTTTTCCCAGCCTGTCCAGCCGCTTCCCATGTGATCATCCTTGATCGCCATGTAGAGGGCATAGTCATCAAGCCAGAAAGCGTTTTTCTTCTTAAAGGCAACAAAGTCCTTGTCTTCAGATATATCACTCTTTTTATATGCCTTGTATAAAAGCGCAAACTTAGCCTTGTAGATCACATAGTAATCCACTGCATCGTCTGATCCGTATTCATATTGGGAACATTCCTTTTTGGTAAGCCATCCCTTTTTGATAAACTCTTCAAGGTCTATGTAGTAGGGATTTCCCGCAAATGTCGAGAATGACTGATAGGGCGAATCTCCGTATCCCGTAGGCCCCAGGGGCAGTATCTGCCACAGAGACTGGCCTGCCCTGTCAAGAAAGTCGACAAATGCGTATGCTTCCTTAGAAAATGTACCTATTCCGTACTCGCCTGGAAGTGATGAAACGGCGAGCAGTATACCGCTTCTTCTCATACACTGGTCCCCAGATGCCATATATCCTTATCGTACTGCGCGATAGTTCTGTCAGATGAGAAGAATCCTGCCTTTGCGATGTTGTTAAGCATCATCTGATCCCATCTGTCCTTATCTGCGTAGTCGCCAAGCATCTTATCCTTGACTTTGATATAGTCTTCAAGGTCAAGAAGCGTCATGAACCAGTCCTTGTTCAAAAGCTCGTTATAAAGTCTTGTGAGCATTGTCTTGTTTCCGACCTTTATAACAGACTTGTCAACGATAAAGTCAACCGCTTCCTTGATAACCTTGCTCTTTTTATAGTAATCCTTTGAAATGTAGTCAGCCTTTTCGTAATGCTTTATAACCACATCCGATTTCTCGCCGAAGATGTAGATGTTGTCATCACCGACAAGCTCATGAATCTCAACGTTTGCTCCGTCATCGGTTCCAAGGGTAACTGCGCCGTTAAGCATGAACTTCATGTTTCCGGTTCCGCTCGCCTCCTTGCTCGCAAGAGATATCTGTTCTGAGATATCGCATGCGGGGATGAGTCTTTCGGCATAGCTTACGTTGTAGTTTTCAACCATAACGACCTTCATGTACTTTGATACTTCGGGATCGTTGTTTATTATCTCAGAAAGGCACAGTATCAGATGGATGATATCCTGCGCGATTATGTATGCGGGAGCAGCCTTTGCACCAAAGATGAATGTCACCTTTGAATCGGGCTTCTTGCCTTTCTTGATCTCGAGATATCTGTGAATGATATAGAGTGCATTCATCTGCTGGCGCTTGTACTCATGCATTCTCTTTATCTGTATGTCAAAGATAGACTCGGGATCTATCTCGATGCCTTCATGCTCCTTTATATATGAAGCAAGGGCAAGCTTGTTATCCTTCTTTATCTCTCTGAGTCTCTTTAGAAACTTCTTGTCATCCTTGTGTTCAAGAAGCTTTTCAAGCTTTGAAGCATCCTTTTTGTATTCCTTGCCTATTGTTTCGCATATAAGGCTGTCAAGTTCTCTGTTGCAGCTCATAAGCCAGCGTCTGAAAGTGATGCCGTTTGTCTTGTTGTTGAACTTTTCAGGATATATCTTATAGAAATGATTTAATTCCGTATTCTTAAGGATATCCGTGTGGATCGCAGCAACACCGTTGATTGAATATCCGTAGTGGATATCCATATGAGCCATATGGACTCTCTTTTCCTTGTCGATAATGGCTACCTTGGGATCCTTGTATTTCTTCTTTGCCTTCTTGTCGAGTTCCTTTATATAGGGAACGAGCTGGGGAACAACCTTCTCAAGATACTTAAGAGGCCATTTCTCGAGTGCTTCTGCAAGAATGGTGTGGTTTGTATAAGCACATGTCTTGCTTACTACTTCTATTGCCTCATCGATGGAGAATGCCTTTTCCTCAACGAGTATCCTGATAAGCTCGGGGATCACCATTGAAGGATGTGTATCATTTATCTGGATGGCAGCATGCTCATCAAGCTTTCTCAGATCAACATGGTTTTCTCTCATCTCCCATAAGATGAACTGAGCGGCATTGCTAACCATGAAGTATTCCTGATATATCCTTAACAGATTTCCTGCTTCATCGGAATCATCGGGATAAAGGAATAATGTAAGGTTCTTTGTGATATCCTTCTTGTCAAAATCTATGCCCTTTTTAACAATAGATTCATCAACGCTTTCAACATCAAAAAGGTGCAGTTTGTTAACACCGCTGTCATATCCTAT